>MKUB01000061.1 GCA_001898545.1 Sphingomonadales bacterium 63-6
AATCCGCCAAACCGGTTCGGGCATGACGCAGCTTACCGGGGACTCCTCGCACTTTGCTGGCACCACCTATGTCGAGTCGGGCGTATTGTCGGTCAATGGAAAGCTGGGTGGCACGGTGGACGTGGGCAGCGGCGCGCGTCTGCAGGGCAACGGCGATATCGGGAATGTGATCGTGCGCGGCACCATGGCGCCGGGCAATTCGATCGGCACGATCAATGTCGGGGGCGACCTCAGCTTTGAAAGCGGGTCGGTCTATCAGGTTGAAGCCAATGCCGCAGGGGAAGCCGATCTGATCCGCGTCGCCGGAACCGCCATGATCAATGGTGGGGCGGTTGAGGTTCTCGCCGCTGATGGCGAATATTCGCCGCAAACCAGCTATACGATCCTTACGGCCGACGGCGGCGTCACTGGCACCTTCAACCCTGACGTAAACACCGACCTCGCCTTCCTCGACGGCGCGCTCTCCTATGATGCAAGCAATGTCTATCTGACGCTGACGCGCAACAATTTGACCTTTGACGGGATTGGCACCACCCCGAACCAGATTGCGGTGGGCGCCGGTACCGAAAGCCTGAAATATGGCAATGCGGTATTCAATGCTGTGCTGGGCCTGAACGCGGATCAGGCGCGCGATGCCTTTGATCAGCTTGCCGGTGAAATCCATGCTTCGGCACGCGCCGGATTGCTGGAAGACACCCAGTATCTGCGTAGCGCGGTTTGGGATCGCCTGCGCAGCGCTGAAGGCAAGCATGGCGGCTGGGTGCGTGCATATGGGGCATGGGCGGAACTTGACGGCGATGGTAATGCCGCCGGGCTGGATAGTTCGGGCGTCGGGACGGTGATTGGCAGTGACGCTGCGCTAGGCGAACATGCTCGCGCCGGTCTGACGCTGGGCTATGCCAAGACCGACTATGATGTCGATGCCCGCCGTTCGAGCGCCTCGGTCGATACGCTTCAGATCGGGGCCTATGCGGGCGGTGAATGGGGGCCTGTCCAGCTGCGCACCGGCATTGCCTATGCTTGGTCCAGCGTCGAGACCTCGCGCAGCATTGTCCTGCCCAATTTTGAGGACAGCGCGCAGGCAGACTATGACAGCAACAGCCTGCAGGTATTTGGCGAACTCGCCTATCGCCTTGACCTCGGCCAATCGCATATCGAGCCCTTTGCGAATATCGCCTATGTCCATGTCACCGGCGATGCCTTTGTCGAAAAGGGCGGTGAAGCGGCGCTGGCGGTCGATATGGATGCGAGCAACGTCACCTTCACCACGCTCGGCATGCGGGGCGACGCTCACTTCAACCTTGGCAAGACAACGGCCTCACTGCGGGGTGGAATCGGCTGGCGGCATGGCTTTGGGGATATCAAGGCCATGACATCGATGACCTATGTCTCGGGCGGCGACAGCTTCGCGACTTCCGGCATTGGTGTCGCCGGGGATGCGGTAACGCTTGAGGCGGGCCTTGACGTCGCGCTGGGCAAGAGCGCCGGCCTTGGCCTGTTCTATGGGGGCCAACTGGGCGGTTCGCAGACGCGTCACAGCGTGGGCGCCAGGCTGTCACTGGAGTTCTGAATCCACGCCATCTGAATTCGGACCAGGCGCCGCAATCGCGAGAGTGCGGCGCCTAGCGACAGTCGGATGTACGATACCGGCCTATCCTGCATATTCCGTGGCACGATAGAACATGCGCACCAGATTGCGGCGGAAGGCCTGCCGCTGCTCAAATTTGGCGGGAGAGGCAGAGCGGGCCAAGTCCTCGCATTTTCCCGAAAACCCGACAGCCTGTGTATCTTCGGCACATCGTGCGAGCCAGTTCGCCGATTTCCCAACCGCCTGACGATGGATATTCAAGGCCCGGTCGCACAGTGCCGGCATATCGTCGCTACAGCCCCTCGTTAAGGCGAGATAGGCCACATAGTCCGGTTGCCAGAAGTCTTCGGAGGTGCCCATCTCGTCCGCGCTCGGAATGTTGTCAGCAAGGATTTCGCAGCCATTTCCGTCGATGAACGGCTCTTCGTTATGTGTGAAGCATGCGCGCGAAAGAGCCTCGAAGGCCTGGTCGATGCGGGGCCTGCCCGAGAGGCCGTTGCGATAGATGATGCCCAGATATTTGCAGGCATAGGGGCCAATCCCGATATCGGGGGACCGGCAGACCTGCATCATCCTGTCTTTCGATTTCCCATAGTCGCGAAGTTTGGAACTCAGGAAATAGATCTTGCCGGCCTCATAGCAGCCACCCATCTGAAACCCGGCCGCGCAGGATGCCTCATAAGCGGCGAGAGTTGCTCCGGCGTCGCCGCGTTTCTCAGCCTCGACGCCAGCCCGCCAGCAACTGTCCACATTTGCATCCTGCGTGCAGAGCTGCACCGCCCTGTCGCCCATCGATGCATCTGCGGGCTGGACGGGTTGGGCTATCGCCCCTCCTGAAATATTCATCAGGCCGCTCAATGCGGCGAAAGCCGCCAGCAAGGATCGCATTTTTCTTCCGTGTCCTGTTGTACCGGGGTTGTCAGTTCCGTTTTTCACATAGTTTCTATGGAAGAAACCCGGATGCGCCCTAGAAGAAAATCATGCTGACCGTCCCCCTCCGCCGCTTGGCCATTGCGTGCGCCGTTGCCCTCGTGCTGGTCCGCCCTGCTGAGGCCCAGGATGTTCCGAGCACTGCCCAGATTGTGCCTGCAGACCCGGCCATTGGAGAATATGCCGCCGCACAAATGGAACTGGCCGCGGGCATTCGCCTCAATCCCGATGGCACGTTCGACTACGGTCTGACCGTGGGATCGCTGGACGAGCAGGCCCGGGGCCGCTGGAAGCGCGTGGGCCAAAGGATCGAACTCCTCAGCGATCCCAAGCCGGTGCCGCCGTCAATTACTGCTGACAGGATCGAGGCCGCCCCGGGCGAGCCTTTCGCGATACGGCTCCTCGCGCCGAATGGCCGCGATATTGCCGGGGTCGACCTGCGGATCGATTTCGACAATGGAGAGCCGGTTGAATCCTATCTTGCCGGAGGTCCGTGGTCATTGCCGGCAGATGAAAAGCGGACGCCGCGCTTCGTCACGTTCAGCATGAGGGCCTATCGGATTGACTCCGGCCCATTGCCTTTGCTTGGTGAGGACGGGACGGTTGCGAACTTCCTGCTGATGCCGAACGATTTTGGGGTAGTTGACCTTACGGGTGCTTATCTGGAGCCGGATGGCGAAGACCTCATCCTGGTGCGGCCCGACGGCTCACTGACCTTCAAGCGCATTTACGACTGAGCGTTAGCTTCTGCTGGCGATACCGGTTCAGGACCGCTCTACGTGTTCCCTGAGGCGTGAATTGCCTCGTGTTTTTCAAGCGAAGCCAGCGCGGAGTAATTCTCGCTCAGCAATTCAATAGTGCGGCTCGCATGCGACGCCGTCCCCATCGCCATCCATACCCTCGCGATAGCCAGGTTCCCCGATATAGATCGGGGCCGTGCCAGCCGCTCGTGCAGCATTGCAGCCGGGCCAGTAATCGCCTTCCTGTGGCGCTCTGGCCCGCATGAGGCCCGCCGCCACAGCGAAGGGCTTTGCCTTCTCGGCTATCATATCGATCCGCTCCGGTGTCGCGACGATACTGGCCGTGCCAATCACCGCCCCGAGCAGGGCTGCTTTGCCGAGGAGAGAGGCAGCCTGCCTACGTGGCGTTACAGCAGGTTTTTTCCGGTATCGTTTTCCGGCCCGGATCGGAATTATCCGTGAAGTCTGGCGCGTGCGCATGCGGGCCTTTTAACGGCGTTTGGTAAACGGGTGGTGCATGGCTGTGCGATGCGTATTGCCTTCCCGATGCTTCCGCTTCCGCTGTTCCTCTAGGCCATGATGGTTAGGATCGCCTTATCGCTAACCATGGTTGACAGGGGGGATAACGTAATGAAAAACGGCCAGATTAGGTCACACTAAATTCCCTGGTGCTGGGGTGCGGGCGGCATCGGGCGGGCGTTTCGATGCGCAATCTACTCGCACTGCCATCTTAGGGGGAAGTTGCCTTGTATTCCAAAAAGTCCCAATCCGCGCGCGGCGCGAAGCCGTTGCTGCTGGCCGGTGCTGCTGCCATCTGTGTTGCGGGCGCAGCCCAGCCTGCCTGGGCCGATCCTGCGTCGTCCTTCTGCACGGTCACGGGCGACATTACCGAGGTGGCTTGCGATTCCGGGAACGTGCAACACACGGCCAATTCCGGTGACACGACCTTGGACGTTACTGGTGGCGATCTGCCGGATGGTAATATCAACTACAACGCCAAGAATTCGGCGGAGGGCCCGCTGGGCATGTCACTGACGGTGAACGACACCACCGTCAATTCGACCACCTATGGCGGCATCAACATCTACTCCGAGGTCGAGGATACGACGATCGACGTCACGCTCGGCGATGATGTGGAGATCTCTACCACGGCTGGTTTCGGCGGCCTGTGGATTCGGAACGAGGATAGCGGCGACATTACCGTCGAAAGCGGGGCGACTGTTTCTGCCAACATAGCCGATGAAGATGCGGCCGCCATCACGGCCACCAGCAATTACGGCTCTGTTTCCGTCACCAATACCGGCACTGTCACAGGCACGAATAATCGCGGCATTTATGCCGACGGCAACGGCAAGGTGGACGATTACGTCACCAGTTCGATCGTCAACAGTGGCACCGTTACCGCGAACCAGGCAGGCATCCGTGCAGTGGGGCGCTTTGCAACGGTCTCCATCGAGAATACAGGCGATGTGACCTCTGAAGAAAAGCAGGCGCTGATAGCCTGGTCTCAGACCGGCGATGTCAACATCACCAATTCGGGTGATCTTACCGCTACCGTGAACGCGGGCATTTGGGGCTCCGCCGATAAGGGCGACACCACCATCGTCAATAATGGCAATATCGATGCCGCCAAGGGCATCTATGCTGACGCTGGTTATCATGACGATGGAGATGGGTATGGCGATGTTTTTATCACCAACACTTCCCGCATCACGGCTACCGGCTCTGAAGGCATCTACGCTTCAGCCTATGACGGGGATATCGAGATCGATAACTCCGGCAACGTCACTGGCGCGACCGACGGGATCAGCGCGGACAGCCTGGATGGCACCGTTTCGATCGAGAACACCGGCACGGTAAGGGGCGCCAACGGCATCCGCACGGGCGCGGCGGATACCACCATCACCAATTCCGGCACGATTGCCACCACCGGCAGCGGCTCGGCCGTTATCGTGGGCAGCGGGTACACGACGCTGATCCTTGAAGAAGGCTCGGTTCTGACCGGCAAGCTGACTATTGGAACCGGCTCGCTGGCGATTGATCCGTCGCTTGATACAAGCCTTTCCAACGTCGTTGCTGGCGAAGGCACCCTGATCAAGCAGGGCGACGCGAAGCTGACGCTGACCGGCGACAGTTCTGCTTATGAGGGCGATGTCCGGGTTGAAGAAGGCACGCTGGCACTCACCGGCCAACTCGGCGCTGACCGTGTCTATGTCGGCAGCGAGGCTGGGGCAGAGCTGGAAATCTCGGGCGGTCCGGGTGCCAGTCTGACCTCCAGCCATGGCGTGATCGGCCATTATGAAGGTGAAACCGGCGAGGTGACCGTTACCGGCGCTGGTAATAGCTGGACCAGCACGGGCAACATCTATGTCGGTAATGAAGGTGACGGCACCATGTCCGTCCTTTCCGGCGCAACGGTTGCCAGCGTCGATGGCTATGTCGGTACGGTCGACGGTTCGCATGGCGAAGTGACTATCGACGGCGCGGATTCGGAATGGGCCATGACCGGCGTGTTCATCGCCGGCCATGAAGATGGCACCACAGCCGATGTGACGATCAGCAATGGCGGTTCGCTGAAGGCAGTGCAGGGCACGCTGGGCAATCTGGCGGGCTCTTACGGTTCGATGACCGTTACGGGCGAAGGCTCGACCTGGTCCGCTTATGACGACGGCGTTACCGATTATGCCGGCTTCATGAATGTCGGCCTTTTCGGTGAAGGCGACCTGACCGTGTCCGACGGCGGGGCGGTGGAAGCCTATCGCCTTTATATCGGCAATGACGAAGGCTCGGTCGGTACGGTTGTGGTAACCGGGGAAGGCTCCTCCATTACCACGGAGCACCGCATATATGTGGGTTCCTACGGCAGCGGCTCGTTGACCGTGGCTGACGGTGCGGAAGTCACTGCAGCGCGCATCAACATTGCCTATCTGGAAGGATCGTCAGGCGTTCTCAACATCGGCGCCGCCGAAGGGGATGAGGCTGTCGGCGCAGGGATGCTCAATACTCCTGAAATCTACATCGGCATGGATAATGGGCAGCTGGTGTTCAACCACACGGATACGGATTACGAACTGGCTTCGGCCATTTCGGGCACCGGCGAAATCCGCCATCTGGCAGGCCATTCGACCCTGACCGGCAATAGCTCTGCCTATACCGGCGATGTCGTCGTTACCGGAGGCACGATGGTGCTCACCGGCCAGATGGGTTCGGCCAATGCCTATATCGGCGGAGAAGAGGGTGCATCGCTCCAGATCACGGGTGAAGACGCCGAATGGATCAATGCGGGCGTCTTCAACATCGGCCAGGAAGGCGCTGGCGAGGTCACTCTTTCCGGCGGCGCTCAGGTTGAAACCTATTCGACTCATATCGGCGCTGAAGACGGGACACTGATTGTCGAGGGCGAAGGTTCGCACTGGTTCAACGAACTGCACACGGAAATCGGCCGCGCCGAAGGTTCCAGCGGCACGCTGATCGTGCGCGACGGGGGCGTTTTCGAAACCTCCGGCGGTGGGCTCTATGCGGGCGAAGGTGCGGATATCACCATCACCGGCGCTGGCTCCAAGATGCTGATCGGCACCCTTCATCCCGAACTTCCGGCCAATTGGGTTTCGGCCGATGGCTGGTTCAGCCTCGATGAAGGCAAGGCCCTGGTTTCGGAAGGCGGGCTGCTGCAGGCAGACGGCATCTATATCGGCGGCGATGGCGATACCGTGGCCAATGTGATGGTGACGGGCGAAGGCACCAAGATGGTCAGCCAGCTCAGCCTCTATGTCGGCGGCACGGGCAACGGCAACGAAGGCCATGGCAAGCTGACCATTGCCGATGGTGCCAAGGCTTCGGCCTATACCACGGCTGCCGGTGTTGACGAAGGCTCCGTCGGCACCATACTGGTCACCGGTGCAGGCAGCTCGCTTGAATCGCTCGCACGGGAAGGCTTCTCGGGCAATCTGCGCGCTGGCTTCAACGGCGACGGTACGATTATCGTGCAGGATGGGGGTCTGGCTAAGGCAGCCAACATCATCGATATCGCCACTTCTGAAACCGCCACCGGCAGGCTGGTGATCGGTGCGGAAGAAGGTGACGATGCAGTCGCGGCCGGTACGGTCCAAGCTGCCAACGGCATCTTCTTCGGCGCAGGCGATGCTCAACTGGTGTTCAACCACACCAGCAACATCACCTTCGACAATGTCATGTTCGGCACGGGCGGCGAAATCCGTCATCTGGCGGGCGTCACGAACCTTACCGGCAATTCGGCGGAATATTTCGGTTCGATTGACGTGCTGGGTGGCCTGCTGAAGGCAAACGGCAACCTTTCGGGCGCCGATGTCGTGGTGGGCGATGGCGGTACCCTGGGCGGTGCGGGCACAATCGGCTCGTTGGTGGTCGGCGATGGCGGCATTTTGGCTCCGGGTAATTCCCCGGGCCAGCTCACCATCGTGGGCGATGTGCTGTTCGAGAGCGGATCGATCTACAATGTCGAGATGAACGGTCTCGCGCATGACAGCATCCTGGTGCAGACTGGCGATGTGACGATTGAGGAAGGCGCGCTGCTCAATGCCGCTTTCGCTCCCGGCGTATTGCTCGACAATCCTTATCAGGTGATCGTGCTGGCCGATGGTTCCACCGGGGAATTCATCGTCGAGGGCGATGGTTTCGTCCTCCCGACGGAGGATAATCCATTGCTGGAAGGCCTGATCGGCTATTCCGCCGATGGCATCACGGTGACCTATCAGGGCATCAAGAGCGATTGGTCCAAGCTGGTGGGCACGGCTAACCAGGGCGCTACCGCCAATGCGGTGCAGGCGCTGGGCGGTGCCAATTCCCTCTATTACGGCGCGATGTTCCTTGAGCAGAGCAATATGGGGGCTGCGTTCGATGGGCTGTCGGGTGAAATCCATGCATCCCTGAAATCGGCGCTGATCAATGAAAGCCGCATCCTGCGTGGTGTGGCGATGGATCGTGCGGCGGAACAGGGCGAAGGCACGGGCCTTTGGGCCACCGCTTTCGGCAATTGGGGCTCGCAGGAAGGCGACGGTAACGCGGCGAAGGTGGAAAGCGACACCGCCGGTGCCTTCATGGGCCTCGATGCCCAGCTGGGCGATTGGCGTCTGGGTGTGCTCGGCGGCTACAACAGCAGCAATTTCGACGTGGATGCCCGCGCTTCCACGGCGGAGAGCGAAACCTTCCACCTCGGCACTTATGCGGGCGGCTCTATCGGTCAGTTCCGCATGCGCGCTGCATTCGGCCAGAGCTGGCACGATATTTCGACCGAACGCGGCGTGGCCTTGCCGGCCGCACAGACGCTGTCGGCCGATTACAATGGCACCACCACTCAAGTGTTCGGCGAAATCGGCTATGCCGTGAAAGTCGGCAGCGTCGATGTGGAGCCCTTCGTTGGCCTCGCCTATGTCAGCCTGAAGACCGACGATTACGCCGAAACCGGCGGTGTGGCGGCGCTGACCGGCGACAGCGTGAAGACGGATGCGACCTTCGGGACGTTCGGCTTCCGCGGATCGGCCAAACTGGATAGCGCTGAAGGGGGCATGGTCCTCAAGGGCCTGGTCGGATGGCGCCATGCCTTCGATAATGACCTGCCTTATGCCAGCCACTCCTTTGCCGGGGCAGCGAAGCCGTTCCTCGTCACGGGCGTACCGCTGGCCGAGGATGCCGCAGTGGCCGAAATCTCGCTGGACCTCCCGCTCAGCGATAACATCCGGGTCAACGTCGGCTATAAGGGGCAGTTCGGCGGCGACGTGACGGACAACAGCGCCCGTGGCGGCATCAGCGTGCGCTTCTGATAGGAGCCACACAGCCGGTCGGGTTTCCCGCGCGGCATGGAAGGGGCGGCTTCGGTCGCCCCTTTTCATTTGGGAGCCTGCGTTGTCGTTCCCCGCTATATCCTTCATCCGCCGCTATAGGTCGTTTGTAGAACAGCAGGCGTATTCGCCCGCTCGCTAGGCCATCTGTGTTATGGGAATAACTCACCTGGCCTCTGCCGGGTGAGGCGAGCCTTGGGCATTGCGACAATTCGTGACTGGTCTTGAGCCAGAAGCGGGCTAGGTTGCGGGGCGGTAAAAGCGGGGGAAACGGGATGAACGGCAGTGCGAAAGCGCGTTTGGCTTACCGGGCCGTGCCCGCGGCCCTGCTCGCGCTGGGGCTGGCCGGATGCGGTACGCTGAATGGCCCGCGCGCCGTGCCCGATCATGCCATTGCGCTGCCAGCCGCATGGTCCGGGCAGGCAGGCGCCGAAACTGCTCCATCTTTCATTGACGATGCTTCTTATTGGCGGGCCTTGGACGATCCGGCGCTGACCGAACTGGTCGAAGCCGCGCTTGCCCATAATCTGGACCTCGCCCAATCTGCCGCGCGTTTGGCCCAATCGCGCGAGGCACTGGCGCAGGCGCGCGCCGGGTTTCTGCCGCAGCTTAATGCCAGTGGCGGGGCGCGGCAGGACATTCTCGATGGCGGGGGCGGCGATCCGCTGCTCAATCTCGGCGTGGATGCCAGTTGGGAAGCTGACCTGTTCGGCCGGATCGGCAATTCCGCCAGCGCGGCGCGTTATGATTATGAATCTGCCGGCTATTCGCTGGACGATCTGCGCCGAGTGATTGCGGGTCAGGTCGCCAGTCAGGTGATCTCCGCTCGCGCTGCCGCTGCCCAGCTGGCCATCGCGCGCGATACTCTTCGTATTCAGGACGAGAACCTCCAGATCGCGCGCTGGCGCAACCAAGCGGGGCTGGTGTCCAGCCTCGATGTGGAACAGGCGCGCAGCCAGCGGGCGCAGACTGCGGCGAGCATTCCCCTGCTGGAAAGCGGCCTTGCGGCGACTGCCAATGCCATTTCCACCCTTGCGGGCGAAACGCCGGGCCGGGTGCGTGAATTGCTCGCCGCGCCGGCCGCCATCCCCGCGCCGCCGCGCCTTGCCGGGCTGTCTGCCCCCGCCGATATTCTCCGCCGCCGCCCGGATATTCGCGGGGCGGAAGCCAATCTCTATGCCGCCGGGGCACGTGTGGGCGTCGCCCGTGCCCAGCTCTATCCCGCGCTGCGCCTCGCCGGCACTATCGGCACCAACGATGCCGGGCCGCTCAATCTGTTCGACATGGTGACGGGATCGATTTCCGCTACGCTCAGCCAGCTTCTGTTCGATGGCGGGCGCACCCGCTCGCAGGTGCGGTCTGCAGAGGCGGCGGCGGAAGGTTCGCTTGCTGCATGGCGCAAATCTATCCTGACCGCGCTGGAGGAAGTGGAAAGCGCCATTGCCGCCCGCCGCGCTGCCGATGCCCGGCTGTCCGAACTGGCTGAGGCGCTGGATGCGGCCACCAATGCTGCCATTCTCGCGCGCAGCCAGTATCAGGCTGGGCTCACCGATTTCCAGACGCTGCTTTCGGCCGAAAGCCAGCTTCTCACCGCGCGCAATTCGCTGGCCTCCGCCGAGGCTGACCGCGCCACTGCCTTTGTCCGCCTGACCCAGGCGCTGGGCGGCGGCTGGAGCGGCACGACCGCACTTTCCGATGATGGGACCACGCCATGAGTGACGGCCAGACCTCGATCGACGAATTCCTCGGCACGTCCGAGCGCCCGCGCTGGAAGCGCTGGGCCCTGTTCTGGGTTCCCGCGGTGGTGCTGATCGCCATCCTGCTCGGCGCGGCATTGTGGTTCGGCCGGGGGAACGATCAGGGCTATGTCACCGAGGCGGTGGTCAAGCGCTCGCTGGATGTGGAAGTGACCGCCACCGGCAATTTGCGGCCCACCAATCAGGTGGATGTCGGCTCCGAAGTTTCGGGCAAGATCGACGAGATATATGTCGATGTGAACGATCGCGTCACGCGCGGGCAAGTGCTGGCGCGCATCAATACCGATGTGATCGATGACCAGATCAAGCAGGCCCGCGCCAGCCTTGCCTCGGCCCGCGCCTCTGTGGCGCAGGCGCAGGCGACGCTCAGTCTCGATCAGGCACAGCTTTCCCGCTTGAAGGAAGTGTCGCGCCTGTCAGGCGGCAAGGTGCCTTCCAAGAGCGAACTGGACATTGCCGAGGCCAATGTCGCGCGTGACAGGGCGTCGCTCGCTTCCGCACAGGCCAGCGTCACCTCGGCGCAGGCCCAGCTTTCCACGGCGGAAACCAATCGCAACCGCGCGATCATCATATCGCCCGTATCGGGCGTGGTGCTGGCGCGGCAGGTGGAGCCGGGGCAGACTGTGGCGGCCAGCTTCAGCACACCAACCCTGTTCATCCTCGCCGAGGATCTCTCGCAGATGCAGCTGCGGGTCTCCATCGACGAGGCCGATGTTGGTGAGGTCAAGGCCGGGCAGAAGGCGAATTTCACGGTCGATGCCTATCCGGGCCGCCGTTTTCCGGCCTTGGTGGAGCGGATCAACCTGGGCTCCAACAACACGGTCAGCGCATCGCAGAGCACCACCACGGCCACACAGAGCGCTGTGGTGATCTATGAAGCGCGGCTTTCAGTCGCCAATCCCGAGGGGCTGTTGCGGCCGGGCATGACCGCCACCGCCAATATCGCGACCGAAAGCACCGGTGTGCAGATGCTCGTCCCCAATGGCGCGCTGCGGTTCAAGCCGGACCAGCAGAAGGCGGCTGGAGGCGGGGCGCTCAATCCCCAGATCGGCCTGCAGCAGGAAGAGGAAAAGGCGACCATCGGCGTCGGCAGCCGCCAGCAGCTCTATGTGCTGGGCGATGACGGCAAGCCCAAGCCCATTACCGTCACCACCGGCCAGAGCGACGGCAAGCTCACTGTGGTCCATTCCTCCGAATTGCGGGTGGGGATGAAGGTGATCACGGGGGTCAAGGCGAAGCAGAAGTGACGCAGGCGCAGACCAATGGCCCCCTGATCCAGCTTGAGGGGATCACCAAGACCTTCGGGCGCGGCGCGGCGGCGTTCCAGGCCCTGAAGGGCGTGGACATGACCATCGAGCATGGGGATTTCGTGGCGGTGATGGGGCCTTCGGGCTCCGGCAAGTCCACCACCATGAACATATTGGGCTGTCTCGATACGCCCACCACCGGCATCTTCCGTTTTCTGGGCGTGGAAGTGCAGGCATTGAACCGCGACCAGCGTTCCTTGCTGCGGCGGCGCTATCTTGGCTTCGTGTTCCAGGGCTTCAACCTGCTGGCGCGGACATCCGCGCTGGAGAATGTGGAACTGCCGCTGATCTATCGTGGCCTCAACAAGGCCGAGCGCAAGGAGGCGGCAATGCGGGCGCTCGATCAGGTGGGCCTCGCCCCTTGGGCGGACCATACGCCCGGCGAGCTTTCCGGCGGCCAGCAGCAGCGCGTGGCCATTGCCCGCGCATTGGTGAGCGATCCGGAAGTGCTGCTGGCGGATGAGCCGACCGGCAATCTCGATACGGAACGCTCTATCGAGATCATGGAATTGCTGACCGAACTCAACCGCAAGGGCATCACTATCCTGATGGTGACGCATGAGCCGGAAATGGCTGCCTTTGCCCGGACTATCGTTCATTTCCGCGATGGCTTGGTCGAACGGATAGAGCAGGGCCACCTCCACCGCGATGCAGCCCGGGCGGAGGCACAATAATGCTGGGCACAACCCTCATCCTCGCCCTCAGGGAAATCCGCCGCCACCTGTTGCGCAGCTTCCTGACCACGCTTGGGATTATCATCGGCGTTTCGGCGGTCATCACCATGGTGACGCTGGGCAATGGCGTGACTGTTTCGATCAAGGAACAGATCAGCGCCCTGGGCTCCAACGTGTTCATCGTCTTCCCCCAGCAGACCGATCGCGGCCAGCCTCGCCCCTTCAAGGACGATGACGTTACCGCCGTGCGCGAACAGATCGCCGGGGTGAAGGCCGTGGCGGGCGAAGTGAACCGTGACGTCAAGGCGATCCATAACGGGCAGGACTGGTCTTCGCGGGTGGAAGGCGTGTCCAACGCCTTCATGGATGCACGCGGCATCGGGATGGATCAGGGCCGCCGCTTCACCAAGGCGGAGGAGGAAGCGGGGGCGAATGTCTGCATCATCGGGCCCAAGGTCTATGAGGAGATATTCGTGGCCGGCATCAGCCCGCTGGGGGAGCGGATGCGGCTGGACGATGTGTCCTGCACCGTCATCGGCATGTTCGCCACGCGCGCGCAGGGCGCGCAGAACCAGGATGACGACAATTCGGTATTCATGCCGATCAAGAACGTCCAGCGCCGCTTCCTAGGCAATGACAATGTCTTCTACATGGTGATCAGCTATGATCCCGGTTACGACAGCTCCGCCATGCAGAGTGCGCTGGTCGATCTGCTGCGTGAACGGCGCTTGTTGCAGGAAGGCCAGGCGAACGACTTCAACATTCTCGATACGGCGCAGGTAAACGATGCGGTTTCAACCGCCGTGGGCCTGCTGACCGCCATGGTCTCCGCCATTGCCGCGATCAGCCTCGTCGTGGGCGGGGTGGGCATCATGAATATCATGCTCGTCTCGGTGACGGAGCGCACCCGCGAGATCGGCATTCGCCTTGCAATCGGGGCGCTCGCCCGCGAAGTGCGGATGCAATTCCTGACGGAGGCGGTGGTGCTGTGCTGCTTCGGCGGGATCATGGGCATGGTGCTGGGCTTCCTCTTTTCCTTCAGCCTTGCCCGCCTGATCGACATCCCCTTCGTTTTCTCGCCGACGATCAACATCCTCAGCTTCCTGATCTCGGCGCTGATCGGGGTGGTGTTCGGTTATTTCCCGGCCCGCCGGGCGGCAGCGCTCGATCCGATCGAGGCTTTGCGGCACGAGTAGTGTTGGAGCGCTCTTCACATCGTGCGTTTGCAGCCGATGCTATCGCCAAAAAGAAACCCCCGCAGACCGAGTGGTCTGCGGGGGTTCTTGCGTTCGTAAGGAACGATTGCCTTGCGGCTATTAGTTCCCGCCGGCGCGCTTGGCAGCAGCGGCCACGGCTTCCGTGGTCGGGTTGCCAAGCGACAGCGAACGGCCATCGGGGAAGCTGATTTCCGCGGCGCTGGCGCGGGTATCCCCGTCGCGTGCGCGGAAGGCGTTCACGATGATCTTGGTGCCGGCCGGCAGCGAGTTCCGGTTCCAGCCACGACGCAGCAGGGCGCTGGGCGCACCGCCTTCCACGCGCCACACCTGACCGTTGCCGGTCTTGATGTGGATCCAGGAGTGGGGGTTCACCCACTCGAACTTCACCACGGTGCCTTCGATCTTGATAGGCTTGTTACGATCGAATTCAGCCGCAAACGAATGGTGGGCATATGCTGTGCCCGCCGCGCCGCTCACCGCCAGAACGGCGCCGATCATCGCCGCTCGCAGGGTCTTCATACGCATTGTGTGGTCACTCCTTTGAAATATCAACGTCCGGGGGATTTATCTGTTCCCCTCATTCTCCCGACTTCTTCGACTCCAGGAGATCGCCGTAGAGCAACATCTCGGAGAAAGGCACGCACTTGTATTCAAGCAGCTGGGCATTGTCTTCGACGCGGCGATAGAGCGGCATCTTGATGGTCCAGGGCTTGGTATAGACCGACGGATCGTCGATCGTGGCGGTATATTCGATGTGATCCTTGTCGATCATCTTGAAGGTTTCGGTCACCGCCGCGGTGTTAGTCAGATAGTTGCCGGTGCGGTCGAGCCAGGTCACGCCCGGTTCGAGAGCGCCGCCAGGCAGCTTCACGTCGCCCGGGCTCTGGCCCAGCGTCACGACCTTCAGCGTATCGCCTTCCCACTTGCCGTAGGAAGTGCCCATCCAGGTGTCGATCGGCGGAACTTCCACGTCCTTCATATGGACGACGCGGTTGGCCGAGGCGTATTCATACACCATCAGCAGATCGTCCTTCTCGCCCTGCACGATCTGGAACGGCAGGTTGATATAGGTCGCGCGCGGAATGCCCGGCAGATAGCACATGGCTTCCGGATCGTGGCTCGGCGCGTTCGCCTTGTTCGCCTTGCGCAGTTCAAGCGCTTCGGGCTTGTAGGGGATCGAACCGCCTTCAACCGCGCCCAGGCCAGCCGGAGTGGCGACCAGTGCGCCCATCGTGCGTTCGGCCGTCGTGTTGGTCGAAGCCGAATGGGGCTCAAGGTCGTAATTGGCGGTGTTCAGCACCTGCCAAACGCCGTTGAGGTTCGGATGCCCGCCGAGCTTCGCGGGTTCTTCAGCCATTGCAGCGGTGCTTGCCCCCGCGAGCAGCAGCGCGCCCAGCACGAATTTCTTCACGAACTTGTCCTTTCCCAGCATAAACTCTCCTTTAGGTCCCTGTTCCGGGCAGCGCGAAGGACACGATAGCCCCCCCTGCATTAATGGCCACATACTGTTTGCCGTCGCTGCCCCTATAACTCATCGGATTGGCATTGGCGTTGTTCGACAGCAATGCCTCCCACAATTCCTTGCCAGTTGCGGCATCAAAAGCACGGAATCGCTTGTCGTTTGTGGCGCCGACGAACACGAGTCCGCCAGCCGTCACGGTCGGACCCGCACTCCCGGCATTGCCAACAACCTGCTTCCCTTCAGGAAGTTCCTCATAAAGTCCAAGAGGGACTGCCCATTTCACTTCCCCCGTGTTCGCGTCAACTGCGGTGAGGCGCGCCCATGGCGGTTTGTAACAGGGCGCGCTGGTGCCGACGGGGCGGCCTTGCGCGTCATATTTCCCGCTCAGCGGGGCCTGGAAGCTGAAGAACGGGCCCTTGCCGTCCACGCTCGCCCGGTCATATTCCGGCGATTCCGTGGCATCGAAGCTATAGGGCTTCGCACCGGCCGGGACTTTCTCCACCCAACCGACCAGCGAAGTGTCCTGCGCGTTCATGTACACGATGCCGGTCTTCGGATCGGCTGCGGACCCGCCCCAGTTGACGCCGCCGGTGCCACCGGGGAACTGGATGGTGGAGCGGACCGGATCGCCTTCTGCGCGATAGTTGAACGGCGTGAAGGGCCCCAGATTGATGAAGCCGCCGGCCTTTTCCCACATCGTGTGACAGGCCGCCGCATGCTCGGGATTGGTATCCTGCGCGGTGACGATGTCATTATAGCTCATCGCTACACGGCTGAGCGGAGGCGTCTTCACGGGGAAGGGCTGGGTCGGATGATAATATTCGCCCGGCACATCGCCTGCGGGAACGGGGCGTTCCTCGATCGGCATGGCCGGAGCCCCGGTCGCCGCGTCGAGTTCGTATAAATAGCCCGTCTTGTTGATATTCGCGATGATCTTCTGGCGCTTGCCGTCAATCGTCACTTCCACCAGCGGGCCGGCCGTGGGCATGTCGGCATCCCACAGGTCGTGATGTACGGACTGGAAGTGCCACTTGTACTTGCCGGTCTTGGCATCAACCGCGACCACGGAATTGCCGAACAGATTCGATCCCGGCCGGTCACCGCCGTAATAATTATGGGCGGGGCCGCCGATGGGGAGATAGACGGTGTCCGTATCCACATCCGCCGTGGCGGCGAAGCCCCACATATTGGTGCCGCCGCGACCTTCCCAGCCATCGCCCCAGGTTTCGTTGAAGGGCTCGCCCTTCTTGGGAACGGTCTGGAATTCCCACAGCTTCTTGCCTGTCTTCACATCGAAGGCGCGGGGATTACCCGGATTGCCGCGCGGATTTTCGAGCGAGGCCGCGCCGATCACGGCCACGTCGCCGATAATGGTGGGCGTCCCGCCATAGGAAACGCCGACATCCACATAGCCCTTGCTGCCGAAACCGGCGACCGGTTTGCCCGTGCCTGCGTCAAGCGCAGTCAGCTTGTTGCCCAGCATCACCAGCAGGCGCGGCTTCATCTTGCCGCTGCCGGCCCAATAGCCGAGCCCGCGACCGGAAAAGCCGCCGCCGAAACCGCTCTGCGATTCGGGCTTGGGTTCTTCATGAACCCAGAGTTCCTTGCCGGTGGTGGCGTCCAGCGCGACTACCTTGTAGCCGGCCGGCACATACATCA
>MKUB01000062.1:0-3110 GCA_001898545.1 Sphingomonadales bacterium 63-6
GAACGACGTGGGGCTTGTGTTTGAACCAGACGATGCGATCCGGGTGGTGCTCTCCCTCGCTGCCGGGGAACTGAGCGAGGATGAACTGGCGGACTGGTTCCGGAACCATGTCGAAGCCATCTGATCCTTACGGTGACGCCGGGCTGGAGATCGTGCATCCGGCTCTGGAAGCCATCCTGGCGGAGGCTGCTCGTGCCGCGTCGGAGGAGGCCTGCGGCTTGCTGCTGGGCAATGACGGCCGCGTCACCGAAGCGCGCCCGACAGAGAATGTCGCGCAGGACAAGGCGCGCCATTTCGAGATCGATCCGGTCGCGCTGATCGCGGCCTATCGCGCCGAGCGAAACGGCGGGCCGCAACTGATCGGCTTTTACCATTCGCACCCCTCCGGTCCGGCCGAACCTTCAGCCACGGATCGGGAGCAGGCGGCAGGGGACAGGAAGGTATGGGCCATAGCCGGGCAGGGCGTGGTGCGTTTCTGGCTGGATCGCCCGGATGGGTTCGAGCCGCTTTCCTACAGGCTGGTGGAGGGGGAATCCCGGCCCATGCACCGTCTGCCTGCCTTTCTTTCCACCGGGGATTCCGCGAGTGGCCCGGGCCTGCTAGGGCATGGTTAAAGGGTCTTGGGATATAATCCCGGGACTGTGTAACACCTGTAACATCCTTCAGCTGATCGAGCTTGAACCTGAACATGACCATTTCCCCCATCGACCTTGCCAGCCTGCTTTGTTCGCGCCTGTGCCATGACATGCTGAGCCCGGTAGGGGCGCTGTCGAACGGGCTGGAATTGCTGGCCGAGGAAAAAGACCCCGAGATGCGGGCTCGCTGCTTCGAATTGCTCGAACAGAGCGCGAAGATCAGTGCCGACAAGCTCAAGTTCTTCCGCTTGGCCTTTGGCGCGGCGGGCGGCTTTGGGGAGCGGGTGGACGTTGGCGAGGCGCGGCAGGTGATCGCGGCGCTGGCGGGGGGAAGCGGGCGCATCACGCTGAACTGGGCCGTGCGCGAACCCGTGCTGCCCAAGCCTGCCGTGAAGATGCTGTTGAACCTGGCCTCCATCGGCATGGATGCGCTGGTGCGCGGCGGTACGCTGGATATCGGTGCGGAAGTGAATGGCAGCGCCAGCGAGATCGCAGTGCGCGCCACGGGCCCCCGAATCGCCTTTGACGAGAATATCGGCCGCGCGCTGAATGGCACTTTGCCGCCGCAGGATCTCTCCAGCCGCACGGCGCCTGCCCATATGATGTATCTGCTGGCCAGCCAGGCAGGCGGCGGCGTTCAATATGCACTGGGCGATGACGCGCTGGTGCTGGGCGCGGTGCTGCCGCAAGGCTGAGCTTGGGTTGGGATCTGGCGGGGAGCGCGGGCGGTGAGCGAAAACGAATTCGTGGATCGCGAGGCACCTTCTCCCAATTGGAACGAGCGCAGGCTGCCCATCTCCATGGTGGTGCTGCACTATACCGGCATGCGCACCGGGGCCGAGGCGCTGGAGCGGATGTGCGATCCGGCGGCGGAGGTTTCCGCCCATTACATGATCGAAGAAGACGGCACCGTCTTCCGCCTTGTCGACGAGGAAAAGCGGGCATGGCATGCCGGGCGCAGCCTGTGGCGGGGCATCACGGACGTCAATTCCGCCAGTATCGGCATCGAACTGGTCAATCCCGGCCATGAATGGGGCTATCGCCCTTTCACCGAAGAGCAGATGGGCGCGCTGATCCCGCTGCTGGCCGACATCAAGGTGCGCCACGACATCCCGCGAGCCAATATCGTGGGCCATTCCGACATCGCGCCTGCCCGCAAGGACGATCCGGGTGAACTGTTCGACTGGGAAACGCTGGCCTCGCTCCATCTCGTGCTGAAGACGCCTAAGGTGACTTTGGGCTCCCCCTTCGAGAATGACGGGGCCTTCATGCTGGGGCTGGAACGCTTCGGCTACGACATTTCCGACGGCCGCGCGGCGGTGCGCGCTTTCCAGCGCCGTTGGCGCCCGCGCCGGATCGATGGCGAAATAGATGGGGAACTGGGGGCAATCCTGTTCGCTTTGCTCTTGGATCGTGACCGCGGCTTGACTAGATAGGGTCCGCCAGGGGGCCGGGCAGCCGCGGCGCTGATGCGTCGAGGAAAGTCCGGGCTCCACGAAACAAGGGTGGCGGGTAACGCCCGCCGGGCGAAGGGTTTCGGCCCCCAAGCTCAGGGAAAGTGCCACAGAGAGTATACCGCCGATGGAGGGAGACCTCACAGGCAAGGGTGAAAGGGTGCGGTAAAAGCGCACCGGGGCGCTGGTAACAGGGTCCGCATGGCAAACCCCACCCGGAGCAAGACCGAATAGGGGCAACGCGCCCCGGATTCGTCCGGGGCAGGCTGGTTTCGAGCCGAGTTGCCCGGGTTGGTTGCTCGAGCCGCGGAGCAATCCGTGGCCCAGATGAATGGCTGCCATTGCGGATACGGTCCGGTTTTCGGATACCGTCCGCGATACAGAACCCGGCTTACAGGCCCCCTGGCATTTACTTCAGGCCCAGCAAATCCCGCGCCGCCCATAGCGGCAGATGCGGCCGCGCCAGCGCATTGTTGAGCGCATAGGGCCACCAGCCGGGGCCGAAGGGCAGATAGAGCCTTACAGGCACGCCCAGCCGCCGGGCGATGGCCATGGGGCGGCGTCGGGGCAGTCCGCGCAATTGTTCAAGCTCGCAAGGGGTTCCGGCCTGTTGCAAAGCCGCCAATGCCGCTTCGGCCAGAGCGGGGTCATGCGTGGCGATGGCCACCGGCGCCTTGCGCCCGGCCAGGCTGCGTACAATTGCGAGATAGGCCTTGGCGATGTCCGGCACGTCCCCCTGCGGATCGGCCCATTCCCCTTTCACGAGGCGGATGCGGATGGGGGCATTGCGGAAATGCGCTGCATCTCCCGCGCTGCGCGGCCAACGGGCAGGCAAGGCAATGCCGATGCCGGGCAGGGCAGCGGCAAGGGCCAGCGTGGCATCGGCATCTTTCGGAGCATGGGCGTCCAGCAGCAGGCCGATACCGGCGGCCTCGGCAGCCTGCGCAATCGAGCCGAGCAGGGCAGGGTCGAACGCCAGCGGCGGGGCCTTGACCGAAAGATAGCTGCCCGGCCCCTGTGC
>MKUB01000062.1:3123-4925 GCA_001898545.1 Sphingomonadales bacterium 63-6
GCATCGGGCGGGGCATCTTCCGCCTGGAAATAGCCCGCCGTCATGGCGCAGCCCTTGCGGTTCAGCCGGGCGCCTTGGCCGGCAATATGGCCTGCATCGGGCACCGGTAGCAGCCTGCCGACATGGCGCGGCAGGGCATAGCGGATGGTGCGCGCACCGGCTCTCAGGGAGAATTTCATCGCAAGACTCGAAGTGCGCGTCTGGCGAGCCATCGGCTCGCCTCCGCCGCCAGAGCCCCCATGCCCGCGATGCTGTAGGGATAGGCACGCAATTGCACCGTCTCTCGCTGGTCGCGAGTCCAGAATTCGGCGATCCAGGGTTCAACGCCGCCCATCAGCTCATAGGAGAAAAGCCCCTCCCGCGCGGCCCAGCCGAGCGTGTGAAGCATCAGCAATGTGCCTGGAGAGCATTTGCAGAAGGCCTCGTCAAAGCCGATCTTGAACAGCCAGTATCGGCCCCCGCGCACCACGGCCATCTGCATCGCCGCCGCCCGCCCGTCGATCCGCAGGAAGGATAGGCGAAACTCGCCGCTGGCGCAGGCCGCGCGGAAATAGGTGCGGAAGAAATCCTCCTTCGCACGCTCGGACGCGATTGCGGTTCCGGCCTCCTTTTTCCAGCTGCACAGTTCCACGGCCAAGGCTTCGTTGAACAGCGCATCGAAGCTTTCCGGGCCGGGCGCGAAGATCTGATAGCTCACCTTGCCCATCTGCTCGGCCTTGCGGGCGGCCCGCCGGAAGTCGGAGCGGCGGCCGGAATTGAAGCGGCTTTCCGGTTCGTGCCAGCTCTCATCCAGTGTGATGGTGGGGCAGGGGACCGCCGGACGAATGGACAGGAGCCCCTTGCCCTTCATCGCATCGCGCATGGCCGGGAGCAGCGGAGATTCCGCCGGTACACGCTCGAACCACAGGGGGCGGGGCTGGCCAGTCAGCCGGGCGGCCAGGGCCCGTGCGGCGGTTGCATCTTCGTAAAGCCCGTCAATCGGCTCGAACACTTCGCGTGCGCCCACCATGCGCCACGGCGCGAAACTGCCCGGCGCGCGGCATAGGGGCAGCAAGGCGCCGATCCCCTCGAGGCCGGGCGCGGTGAAAATCTCGATAGAGCTTCCCGCTAGCAGCGTGACGGCCAGCGCGGCGACAAAGGCATGGGTCTGAGTGGGCAGCGAGGCCGTCCGTTCGAGCCGCTGCCACGCGCGCAGCAGGGCGGGATCGGCGGGGATGCGGGCATAGGGCGCCGATCCGGAGAATGCTCCTGCCAAAGCCTGTTGTTCCTGCGCCGAACCGGCGGCCTGCGCCTGCATCACGGTGATCCCTCCAGTGATGGGGGCAATTTAGCAGATGCTGGTAAACTTTCTGCCCACTAGTCCCAGGCGGCCATTCTGCATTTGCGGTTGGGAGAAAGGGGATGAGGCAGGCGGATATTGTTCTGTCGTGAGGATATTGCGCAAGAAGGCTGATTTTCCGCGCCGGATTTGCCTTCTATTCCTCTTCGATGCGGGTCTCGCCGGGGGGCTGCCTGCGAGCCTTGGCATCTGCCTCGGCCTGCGCCTTCGCTTCAGCCGGAGTCTCCATCTCGGCGGGTTTATCCAGGGTGACGATGCCCTTCTTCTTTTTGACCTTGGTCTGGATCAGGCGCCGCCCGGCGCCTTCCAGAACCAGCGCGGTCAGGCGGCCGGAATTGAAGGCGCCTGTATCGATGCCGATGCGATTGGGGCGCACCACCGCGCGTTCCGTGATCGTGTGGCCATGGACCACCACATGGGTGTGCAGATCCTCATGGGAAAGGAACGGTTCGCGAATCCAGCG
>MKUB01000062.1:5023-5292 GCA_001898545.1 Sphingomonadales bacterium 63-6
TGAAACAGGGAACCGCCAAACGATGATCCCCGAGGAGTGACCCATGGAGATTCGCGAGGCTCTTACCTTCGACGATGTACTTCTGGTGCCGGCAGCGTCCAGCGTTCTGCCGTCCGATGCCGACACGGCGACTTTTGTCACCAAATCCATCCGCATGAACATTCCGCTGCTGTCCAGCGCCATGGACACGGTGACCGAGGCGCGCATGGCGATTGCCATGGCGCAGGCCGGCGGCATTGGCGTGATCCACCGCAACCTGGACCTGGAAC
>MKUB01000063.1 GCA_001898545.1 Sphingomonadales bacterium 63-6
TATGCAGTCATGGGGCAGTGCCCCTAAACGAAAACCGCCCCGGGGCAAGGCCTCGGGGCGGTGTTCAGATCCCAATGGGAGTGCTGTCAGGCCGCTTCGGCCTCTTCGCCCGGATCGCGCAGGACATAGCCGCGGCCCCAGACGGTTTCGATGTAGTTCTCGCCGCTGCAGGCGTGGCTCAGCTTCTTGCGCAGCTTGCAGATGAACACGTCGATGATCTTGAGTTCCGGCTCGTCCATCCCGCCATAAAGGTGGTTGAGGAACATTTCCTTGGTGAGCGTGGTGCCTTTGCGGAGCGAGAGCAGCTCCAGCATGGCATATTCCTTGCCGGTCAGATGGACGCGGGCGCTGTCGACTTCCACGGTCTTGGCATCGAGGTTCACCGCCAGCTTGCCTGTGCGGATGACCGATTGCGAATGACCCTTGGAACGGCGCACCACGGCGTGAATACGCGCAACCAGTTCTTCGCGGTGGAAGGGCTTGGTCACGTAATCATCCGCGCCGAAGCCGAAGCTGCGGATCTTGGAATCCATTTCGGAAACGCCCGAAAGGATCAGAACCGGCGTCTGTACCTTGGCGACGCGAACTTTCTTCAGCACGTCATAACCGTGCATGTCCGGCAGGTTCAGGTCGAGCAGGATGATGTCGTAATCATACAGCTTGGCCAGATCCAAACCCTCTTCGCCCAAGTCGGTCGAATAGACGTTGAAGCCTTCGGTGGTCAGCATGAGCTCGATGGCCTTAGCGGTCGTCGGCTCGTCCTCGATCAGCAGCACACGCATGGGAGCCCCCTTTAGTCGCCCCGTTTCCTTCCGTTAACTCGCCCCTAGAGGGAAGTTGACGGTTATTAACCACGCAAGGTCTCAATGAAAAAGGTTAATTTATCGTGAAATGAAATTGGCATTTCCGGGTGAGTCTTTCCGAGCACGTTCCCTTTTGCGTCTGGCGCGGATGGCACAGGCTTGCCCAAGGAGTGGCAGGCGTGCAGCTGAGCGCGGATTTGCGGGCTTTTTGCGCCGGCGGCGTCCTTAGCCCACACCTTCCAGCTTTTTCTGGCGGCGGCGCTGTACCGAAGACCCGATGCCGATCGCCTCGCGATATTTGGCGACCGTCCGCCGGGCGAGATCGAATCCCTTCTCTTTCAGCAGGTCCACCAAAGTATCGTCGGAAAGGATGTTTTTCGGATTTTCCGCATCCACCAGCGCGCGGATCTGCGCCTTCACTGCCTCGGCCGAAACCGCGCCGTCCCCATCGGCGGAGGCAACGCCGGAGGTGAAGAAATATTTCAGCTCGAACGTTCCGCGCTCGCAATTGAGATATTTGTTGCTGGTCACCCGGCTGACGGTCGATTCGTGCATATCGATGGCTTCGGCTATCGTCCGCAGCGTCAGCGGGCGTAGTTCGGACACGCCCTTGCGGAAGAAGCCTTCCTGCTGTTTCACGATTTCCGCCGTCACTTTCAGGATTGTCTTCTGCCGCTGGTCGAGCGCCTTCATCAGCCAGTTGGCATCGGCCAGCTTCTCGCTCAACCATGCTTTCGAAGCCTTGTCGTGGCAGCCCTGACGCAGTTCGACATAATAGGGGCGGTTCACGATCAGCCGGGGCAGAGTGGCCTGATTGAGCGCGATGTTCCAGCCGCCCTTGGGCCCGGCCCGCACCAATATGTCGGGCACCACGGGTTCGCTTTCCCCGCCGCCGAATTTCAGGCCCGGCTTGGGATCGTAGTTGCGCAGCTCCGCCAGCATGTCGGCGAAATCCTCGTCATCGACGCCGCACATGCGCTTGAGCTGGGCAAAGCTGCCCTTGGCAAGCAGTTCCAGATTGTCGATCAGCCGGGCCATCGCCGGATCGTGCCGATCCGCCTCGATCGCCTGCAGCGCGAGGCATTCCGAAAGAGTGCGGGCGCCGACCCCGGTCGGGTCGAGCGATTGGACCACGGCCAGTCCGGCTTCCGTATCGACTAGCGAAATGCCCAGTTCTCCTGCGATTTCGCGCAAGGGGACGGTGAGATAACCGGCTTCGTCCAGCAGGCCGACGATATGGCGGGCGATGAAGGCGCTTTGCGGGTCAGGCGCGGCCGCCCCGATCTGCGCTTCGAGATGTTCGGCAAGAGTCGGCGCGGCGCCGCCGCGTTCCTCGATAGTGGGCCCCTCCTCGCCCCCGCTTGCGGAGAAGTCGGAATATTCCCCGCCCAGCGCGGTGGCCGAACTGTCCCCTGTGTCACGGTCGATGTCGAGTGCGGCGGGATCGAGATCCAGCGGGGCGTCCGCCTCTCCTCGTCCTTCCAGCATCAGCTGGTCGGCAGTCGCCGCGCCTTCCGCCAAGGCCTCAGCGCGATCCTCGGGCTGTTCCGCTTCGCCCGCGATTTCGGCGCCATTTCCTTCGCTGCTGCCAATATCGAGCAATGGGTTCGCGTCGAGCGCTTCGCCGATGAAGGTTTCCAGCTCCAGGTTCGACAGCGCGAGTAGCTTGATCGCCTGCTGCAATTGCGGCGTCATCACCAGCGACTGCGTCTGGCGAAGATCGAGGCGCGGGCCGAGGGCCATTTTTAAGCGCCGGTCTTGCCTGACGGCCGGCCAATCACAGAGTAAAGCTCTCGCCCAGATAGAGGCGCCGCACATTCTCGTCGGCCACGAGATCTTCCGGGCTGCCGGCGAATAGAACCTGGCCGCCATAGATGATGCAGGCGCGGTCCACGATATCGAGGGTTTCACGCACATTGTGATCGGTGATGAGCACGCCGATGCCACGCTCCTTCAGGTCGATCACCAGATGGCGGATGTCCTGAATGGAAAGCGGATCGATCCCCGCAAAAGGCTCGTCCAGCAACATGATGGACGGCTTGGCCGCCAGTGCGCGTGCGATTTCGCAGCGCCGCCGTTCACCGCCCGAAAGCGCCATGGCCGGGCTGGAACGCAGGCGGGTCAGGCCGAATTCGTCCAGCAGCCTTTCCAGTTCCGATGCGCGCGTATGTTTGTCGGGCTCGATCATCTCCAGCACGCAGGAGATGTTCTGTTCCACCGTCATGCCCCGGAAAATGGAGGTTTCCTGCGGAAGATAGCCGAGGCCCAGGATCGCGCGGCGATACATGGGCAGCTTGGTGACATCCACGCCGTCCATCAGGATGCGTCCGCTATCGGGCCGCACCAGCCCCATGATCGAATAGAAGCAGGTCGTCTTGCCCGCGCCATTGGGGCCGAGCAGGCCAAGCACCTCGCCCTTGCCGACCGAGAGCGAGATGTCAGTCAGCACCGCGCGCTTGTCATAGCTCTTGGCGATAGAGATCACTTCCAGCCCGCCATTTGGCAGGGGAACGATTGCGCTCACCGGGGCGTCGTCTGCCGCCTCGGCTGTCTGGTCGAGTGTCGTCATCGCGCGGCTTTTATCATGGCTGGCCGGGCAGGAAACCCCTGCCGTGGCGAACTGGCAAGATTCCTGCATGGCTTTCGGGCCTGTGGAAGCTTCAAGGGCATGAACAAATGTTCAGGAAGCTTGATCGTTCCTCGATAGCGTGAAATAGTCCGATTCGGGTTGGAATTGGAGGGCAGCGCATGGATAAGGCGCTCTGGGGTTCAAGTCGGCAAAAGGGCGAGACGGGCAAGCGTCTCGACTGGCGGCGCAGGATGAGCGACCATGTCGCCTATGCCCTGCTTTTCTACACGGGCCTGCAGATTTTCGTGACCATGTCCGTGCTCAAACATACCACCCAATCGATCCTTCCCTTTTTCGCCCTGATCGTGCTCGTGGCGGCAGTCATTCCCGGTTGCCGCGTGTTCGAGAAACGCTGGGAAGGCTTGAGCGATGAGGCTGCGGCCGATCCTTCGCTCAAGCCCCTGTTCCAGCGGGACCGCCTGATGGTGTGGATTGCGGCCCTGGGCCTGCCCTTCCTTGTCACCGGCGTGGTCGAGCTGGCGGAACGTATCCTTTAACTCCGCTAACGCAGCCTTTGCAGGACGGCGCCGCACCCGCTAGGGCTGCCGGTATAACCATGCCGTTCGGATTATCCCATGCTTGACCCCAAGGCCGCCCAGGAACGCTGCGCGGCAGCAATCGACTTCGCTCTCAAGGCCGGTGCGGATGCCGCTGATGCGGTGGCCATCGGTTCCTCCTCCGAAGAAGTCCAGGTTCGCCTCGGCAAGCTGGAGGATGTGGGGCGTTCCGAAAGCGAGGAACTGGGCCTGCGGGTTTTCTTCGGCCAGCGCTCTGCCTCCATTCATGCCACAGATATGAGCGATGCCGCGCTGGCGGAACTCGCGAGCCGCGCTGTGGCCATGGCCAAGGCCGCGCCGGAAGATGAATATGCCGGTCTCGCCCCGGCGGAATTGCTGGCACGCGGGCCGATGCCCGAGCTTGATCTTGTCGATCCGTCTGAACCCAGCCCGCAGCAATTGCGCCGCCTGGCGGAAGAAGCGGAAGATGCCGCGCGTGCGGTGAAGGGCGTGACAAACAGCGAAGGCGGCGGGGCCAGCTTTGGCCGCAGCGCAGTGGCGCTGGCCACCAGCCATGGCTTTGCCGGTGCCTATGAGGCGACGGGCATCAGCCTTTCCGCCAGCGTTCTGGCGGGCGAAGGCGGCGCGATGCAGCGCGATTACGAATATCGCACCGTGCGCCATGCGGCGGATCTGCTTTCCCCGGCCGAGATCGGCCGCGTGGCGGGTGAACGTGCCGTGGCCCGGCTCAATCCCGGCAAGATGCCCAGCAAGGGCATGAGTGTGGTGTTCGATCAGCGCGTGGGCAATTCGCTGCTGGGCCATTTGCTGGGCGCCATGTCCGGTCCCTCCATCGCGCGGCGCTCCAGCTTCCTGCTCGACCGGCTGGAGGATGAATTGTTCCCTGCCGATATTCTGATCCTTGAAGACCCGCATCGCCCGCGCGGCCTGCGGTCCCGCCCGTTTGACGGGGAAGGGTTGCCCTGCCTGCCGCGCGCGCTGGTGGAAAAGGGCCGCGTTACCGGCTGGCTGACCAATGCGGCATCGGCCCGCCAGCTCGGCATCGCCCTCACCGGCCATGCAGCGCGCGGCGCCAGCGGCGCACCGGGCGTGCAGCCTGCCAATGTCCACCTCGCGCCGGGCAAAATCAGCCGGGCGGAACTGATCGCGGATATCGAAGACGGCGTGTTGGTAACCGAACTGATCGGCATGGGCGTGAACGGCGTGACGGGCGATTACAGCCGCGGCGCATCCGGCTTCCGCATCGTGAACGGCGAAATCGCCGGGCCGGTCGCCGAATTCACCGTTGCGGGCAATCTGATCGACATGTTTGCCCGCATGAGCGTGGCTGACGATCTGGACATCCACCGTTCGATGGACGTGCCCACCATCCGCATCGAAGGGATGATGGTAGCCGGGGAATAGGGGCCGGGGAGTAAGGCCGCTTTATTCCTTCACGAGGTTGCGCTGCCATGGCCCGCGCAGCAGCCAGGCAATGCAGAGGGCGGCGGCAAGCACGTTGGAGAAGGCATAGCTCCACCACACCGCCAGCACGCCCAGCGTGGTGAACAAGGCGGCGGCCCAGGCGAAGGGGATCTGCAGGGCATATTGCATCACCAGCGATATGGTCATGGCCTGCCGCGGGCTGCCCGCCCCGCGAAACGCGCCATTGAGCGCCTGCGTCACGGCCATGAAGCCCATGAAGGGGAACACGGCCCAGCCGAAAGTCACCGCTTCCGCGATCACTTCCGTCTCGCCGGGGGCCATCAGCGCCATCAATGGCCGCAGCAGCGGCAGGTGAATGATCCCGATGGCAGTGAAGCCGAGGAAGGCCAGCCCGGCTGAAATACGCGCTGCCTCCCGCGCCCGTTCCGTCTGGCCTGCGCCGATATTCTGGCCGACCACGGCGGACGTGGCGATGGAAAGGCCGATCATCGGTGCGAACCAGAAGAAGAAAGGCCGCGTGCCCACGCCATAGGCGGCGAGCGAGACCGTGCCGAACAAAGCCGTCAGCGCCATCAGCAGCAGCGATCCGAAAGTGCGCGCGCCCTGTTCGATTGAAGCTGGCAGGCCGATGCCCAGCGCGAGGCGGATGTGATGGCGATCCGGCCGGAAATCGTGACGCTTGAGGTGCAGGGGGGAATGGCCGCTCATCATATGGCGCAGCAGCACGGCAAAGGCGGCGCCTTGCGCGATGACTGTGGCCAGTGCCGCACCGGGCACGCCCAGGCCTTCCCAGTCTCCTCCCAAGGGCGCAGTGCCGAAGATCAGCAGCGGGTCGAGCAGGATGTTCAGCGCCACCGCGCCCAGCATCGCCTTCATTGCGAAGCGCACTTCGCCCACGGCCTGCAGCATCGCCTGCAAAGCCAGGAAGGCATACATCGGAACCAGTCCGGCATAGGTGACCGATAGATATTGCCAGGCAAGATGGAATACGCCGCTTTCCACCCCCATCAGGCGCAGGCTGGCGGGAGCGAGGAGGAAACCGGCCAGCGCAAAGCCCAGCCCCACGGCCAGAACCATCAGCAGGGTTTGCGCAGCGACATGGTCAGAAGCGCCGGATTTCCCGGCGCCGGTATTCTGCGCCACCAGCACGGCGCCCGCGGTTGAAAGGCCGCTCCCCAACGAGAGCAGCACGCCGAACAGCGGACCGCTGGCAGCGACGGCGGCAATGGCATCCGCGCCCAGCCGCCCCACGAAAATGGCATTGATGATCTGGTGGGCCGATTGCGCGATATTCGCGGCTGCAATCGGCCCCGCTACGCGCAGGAGTACGCCGACAAGCGGCCCCTGCGTCATGTCCAGCCTGTTTGCCCCTTGCGCCAAATCCGGCCCTCCCCCTGTGGGAAGGGCTAGATCAGGTCAGCAGGTGGCGCCAGCGCAAATGCGCTCAGCCCTTCTTGGCTTCCTTGGCGCGTTCGATGGCTTCCAGCACGATCTCGCGGGCTTCGGCGGCATCGCCCCAGGCGCCGATGCGCACCCACTTTTCGGATTCAAGATCCTTGTAGTGCTTGAAGAAGTGCTCGATCTGCTGGAGCACGATGGAGGGCAGATCCTGCCGCTCGCCCACATCCGAATAATAGGGGAAGGTGGTGTCCACCGGCACGCAGACCAGCTTCTCGTCGCCGCCGGCCTCGTCTTCCAGCTTCAGCACGCCAATGGGGCGCGCGCGCACGACGCAGCCGGGGATGAAGGGGCTGCGCGAGATCACCAGCGCGTCCAGCGGGTCGCCATCGGGGGAAAGCGTATGCGGAACGAAGCCGTAATTGGCGGGATAGCGCATCGGCGTATGCAGGATGCGGTCAACGAACAGCGCGCCCGATTCCTTGTCGAACTCGTATTTAACGGGTTCGCCGCCGGTCGGCACTTCGATGATGACGTTGAGGCTCTCGGGCGGATTGTCGCCGGTAGGGATCAGATCGATTCTCATGCTGTGCTCTTTTTTCCGCGGTTCTGCTGCCGGCCCTGCCCCGGGCCATGAAGCGGCATCCTGTCCTGTTTTCGAGGGCTTAAGCCCTTCTACCTAGTCGCGCCGTTAGCGTAGCATGGATGGAATTGCGAGGGCCAAATCCCGCCTTGAAGTAAGCAATTGCGGCCTCCCTGCGAAATTGGCAGTCTGCCTTGATAATAACGACCGGTACAAAGCCGAGTCTGTGCTCAAAGTCCCGCAAGAGGACGTGAAAAGCACACAAGAAGGAGACAGAGGATGCATGTAGGCCTTGCCAGCGGCTTCGCCCATCAGCGTGGCAAAAGTTACGACGATGCCCGCTTCGTGCGGGAGGAAGTCGAGAACCTCGTCATGGCGGAAGAGCTGGGGTTCGATTCGGTGTGGATCACCGAACACCATTTTTCCGACTATTCGATGTCGAACGATCCGCTGCAGCTGCTCACCTGGATCGCGGCGAAGACGAAGCATGTGAAGCTGGGCACCCAATGCATCATCGTGCCCTGGCACAATCCGGTGCGGCTGGCCGAAAAGATCATCAATCTCGATATCCTCTCCGGCGGGCGCGCCATTCTGGGTTTCGGCGGCGGGCTGGCCCAGCATGAATTCAGCGGGCTGGGCATCGACCAGAACCAGAGCCGCGAGCTTTATACCGACATTCTTGAAGCCGTGATCCCGGCGCTGGAAAGCGGCGTGATCGAGGGTGAGGGCGCCTATGGCACAATCCCCCGGCGCGAGCTGCATCCCGGCCCGATCAAGAGCTTCGAGGGGCGCAAGTTCTGCGGATCGCTCTCCGGCAATTCGATGTACACGGCGGCGAAGCTGGGCTGCGGCAATATGATCCTGATGCTGCCCCAGCGCGGCAAGGATGTGCCGCCGGATAAATATACCGAAGTATGGAAGGAAGTGAACGGGCCCGACAGTTCGCCCCCGCCCCCCATGCTGGGCGGCAATTATTACATCGATGAAAGCGCCGAGTTCGCCGAGGCGCAGGGCCAGAAATATCTCGGCCTCACCATGCGCGCCGCGATCAAGAACTACGGCCTCGATACGCCGGGCAAGTTCCCGCATATCAAGGGCTATGAGCATTATGAGAAGATGGTGCTCACCCCCGAACAGATCGAACCCTATGTGGAGGATTTCTCCAAGGGTGCGGTCACCGGCACGCCGCAGATGATCCTCGAGAGGATGTGGGAACTGAAGGAAATCTACCAGCCGCAGGGCTTCTTCCCGCATGTCTATTACGGCGGCATGCCGCTGGATGAGGCGCGCAAGAACATGCACCTCTTCGCCGAGAAGGTGCTGCCCGAGATCAAGAGCTGGCAGAGCGATGTCGATATTGACGATCGCTTCCTGCAGGCGGCGGAGTAGGTTCCGGGACCGAAGGCAGGAATTGCGGAAACGGGCGGCGCGTCCTAAACGCCGCCCGCAATGGCAAAGATCGAAACACCTCGCCCGATCAGGGGCACCCAAGACATTTTCGGCGCAGAGGCCGAGGCTTTCGCCCATGTGGTCGAAACCTTCGAGCGTGTGCGCAAGCTCTACCGCTTCCGCCGGGTGGAAATGCCCGTGTTCGAGAAGACGGAAGTGTTCAGCCGTTCCATCGGCGAGACGACCGACGTGGTTTCCAAGGAAATGTATTCCTTCGAGGATCGCGGCGGGGAATCGCTGACCCTGCGGCCGGAATTCACCGCCGGCATCGCGCGGGCCTATCTCACCGACGGCTGGCAGCAATATGCGCCGCTGAAAGTGGCCACTCATGGCCCGCTGTTCCGCTACGAGCGCCCGCAGAAGGGCCGCTATCGCCAGTTCCACCAGATCGACGCGGAAATCATCGGCGCCGCCGAGCCGCAGGCCGATGTGGAACTGCTGGTGATGGCCGACCAGCTGTTGAAGGAACTGGGCATAGCTGATGGGGTTACGCTCAACCTCAACACTCTGGGCGATTCCGACAGCCGCGAAGCATGGCGCGAGGCGCTGATCGCCTATTTCCGCGATGTGAAGGGCAGCCTTTCGGAAGACAGCCAGGAACGGCTGGAAAAGAACCCTCTGCGCATCCTCGATTCCAAGGATGAGCGGGACAAGGCCTTCGTGGCGGACGCACCGCAGATCGACCAGTTCCTTTCGGGCGAGGCGCAAGACTTCTTCGGTGCGGTCACTTCCGGGCTGGACGCGGCGGGCGTGGCATGGAGCCGCAACCCGGCGCTGGTGCGCGGGCTGGACTATTACCGCCACACCGCCTTCGAGTTCATTACGGACCGGCTGGGCGCCCAGGGCACCGTGTTGGGCGGCGGGCGCTACGATGGCCTGATGGAGAGCCTCGGCGGCGCGGCTACGCCTGCCGTGGGCTGGGCTGCGGGGATCGAGCGGCTGGCGATGCTGGTGGGGGAGGTGGGTGAACAGCGGCTCGATCTCGTTGTGTTTACAGAATTTACCGGATTTGAAGCTCTAGCGTCAGAGATTTCCGGACTGCTTCGACAGACACGAGGTCATTCAGATACTGAAAACTTGCAGGTAGAGCATCTGTACAGTGGTTCGCGTAAGAAGCGTTACGTTAAGGCCAAGGCCTCGGGAGCGTGGCGTGGGCTTTCCGTTGAGCCACATGAGCACGGGCTGGGTTGCATAAGACTTCGTGATTTGAACGTCACAGGGGAGCGACCTATGCGGAAACGGATTCGTGAAGCGTTGGAACAGCATTTTGTTTTTTATGAAGCAGAGATTGGCCACGCTCATTCGTGGGTGCTTACTGGCCGTAAATGATGGCGTTTAACATCCAACTTCGTCACCCTGAACTTGTTTCAGGGCCTATTTCTCCTCTCGGGAAACCGTATCCGGAGGCGGGATGGATGCTGAAACGAGTTCAGCATGACGATATTGGGCACGATAGTTCTGATTTTCGCCGTCACCCCGGACTTGTTCCGGGGCCCCGCTTCCTTTCTGCGCCATCGCTTGGGGCAGAAAGCTGGATGCCGGAACAGGTCCGGCATGACGATGTGGGCGATGATCAACCGAAATTCGTCATTCCCGCGCAGGCGGGGATCCAGCAGGCCTTTGATACTCACGCAAAGGCGCAAAGACGCAAAGACCAGGCGGCTGGGTGCGTTCCCTTCGCGCCTTTGCGCCTTTGCGTGAGGGAGAATCTGGATTCCCGCCTGCGCGGGAATGACGAAATGAGGGGCGCGGCATGACCATCCCCAATGACCGCCTCGCCCAGATCGCGAACCGTTTTGCCGAGTTGGAAGCCCGCCTTGCGTCGGGCCAGCTCGAAGGCGATGCCTTCGTTTCTGCCAGCCGCGACTATGCGGAGCTGGAGCCGGTTGCCCGTGTGGCCGAGGAAGTGCGCACCATGCGCGGCGAACTGGCCGAGCTGGAGAAGCTGGACGATCCCGATCCGGAAATGCGCGCCCTGGCCGAGGAGGAAGTCACCCGGCTGAAGGCGGAACTGCCTGAGGCGGAGCATCGCCTCGCCATCGCCATGCTGCCGCGCGATTCGGCCGATACGCGCCCGGCCATGCTGGAAATCCGCGCGGGCACCGGCGGGGATGAGGCTGCGTTGTTCGCGGCCGATCTCTATCGCATGTATGAACGTTATGCGGCCGAGCAGGGTTGGCGGGTCGAGATGATCAGCGCCAATGCCTCCGATATCGGCGGTTTCAAGGAAGTGGTGGCCAATGTCGCGGGGCAGGGCGTTTTCGCCAAGCTGAAGTTTGAAAGCGGCGTCCACCGCGTGCAGCGTGTGCCCGTGACGGAAAGCGGCGGGCGCATTCACACCTCCGCCGCGACCGTGGCCGTGCTGCCCGAGCCGAGCGAAGTGGATGTGCAGATCGAGGACAAGGACCTCAAGATCGACATCTATCGCGCATCGGGCGCGGGCGGGCAGCATGTGAACACTACCGATTCGGCGGTGCGCATCACGCATTTGCCCAGCGGGCTGGTGGTGATCTGCCAGGACGAGCGCAGCCAGCACAAGAACCGGGCCAAGGCGATGCAGGTGCTGCGCGCCCGGCTGTTCGAGAAAATGCGCGACGAGGCGCAGGGCGCCGAGGCGGAGGCGCGCAAGGCCATGGTCGGTTCGGGTGACCGTTCCGAGCGCATCCGCACCTATAATTTCCCGCAAGGCCGCGTGACCGATCACCGCATCGGCCTGACCCTGCACAAGCTGCCCGAAGTGCTGGAAGGGCCGGGGCTGGGCGAATTGGTGGACGCGCTGATCGCCGAGGATGAGGCGAAGCGGCTGGCGGCCCTGGGGGAGTGAGGTGAGGTTGGCGCATGTGCTTCGACAGGCTCAGCATGAGCGGAAGTTGCACCAAGACCCGTTCAGCCTGAGCCTGTCGAAGGCCGCGGGCCGCCCATGACCCTTGCAACCATCGCCCAGGCCATCCGCGAGGCTGCCCAGCGCCTCGAAGCCACCAGCGATACCGCAAGGCTGGATGCCGAAGTGCTGATGGCCCATGCGCTGGGCGTCAGCCGCTCGGACCTGCTGCTGCGCCATATGCGCGATGAGGCCCTGGCCAGCTTCGCCACCCTTGTGGAGCGGCGCGCGGGGCAGGAGCCGGTGGCCTATATCACCGGCCATCAGGAATTTTATGGCCGCGATTTCCTCGTCACGCCGGATGTGCTGATCCCGCGCGGGGATAGCGAGACCATCGTGGAGGCGGCGCTTTCCGCCTGCGTCGCACCGGCGCGGGTGCTCGATTGCGGAGTGGGATCGGGCGCGCTGCTGCTATCCGTACTGGCGGAACGGCCCGAAGCCGAGGGTGTAGGGATCGACCGTTCTGCAGGCGCTCTGGCGGTGGCGGCGGCCAATGCCGAAAGGCTGGGCCTTTCCCACCGGGCCCGGATGGAACAACGCGACTGGACGCAGCCCGGATGGGCCGAAGCGATGGGGCGGTTCGATTGTATTCTGGCCAATCCTCCTTATGTTGAAAGCGAGGCCGAACTTGCCCCGTCGGTACGGGAATTCGAGCCTTCGGGCGCGTTGTTCGCCGGGCCGGATGGGCTCGATGATTACCACGTTCTTGTGCCCCAATTGCCGAAACTTTTGTCTCGGGATGGGATAGCCGTTCTTGAGATTGGCTGGACCCAGGCGGAAGCTGTGCGGCAAATGGCTGAATCGGCCGGATTTTCGGCCACTGTGCATAATGATCTCGCCGGAAGGGCCCGTGCATTGCTGTTGCGTTTTTGCGCTTGGCAATGTCTCGCTTAGAAGCTAGGCACGAGCCAAGGTCGGCAGTTGGATGCAGATTCCCAACTGCCTGCCCTACTCCAACATTTGCGTCAGGCGCTGCGGGTTGTCCGGGGCTACATGCAGATGAAGGGACCACGGGCGCGTGCAAGACGTGACGTGGCGAGGGGTCATGCGACTGCTGCGCATTCCCGTGCATGGGCGGTCAAGCTGAGGAAGTGAATTCCCTTGAGTAACAATCGCAATAATAACCGTCGCCGTGGCCGCGGGAATAACCGCTCGCAAGGCGGAGGTCAGCTTAACCGGATCGATAGCCGCGCACGTGGCAACGCTCCGCAGCTGCTCGAAAAATACAAGAAGCTCGCTCACGATGCCGCGATGAACGGTGACCGCGTGCAGGCCGAATATTACCTGCAATTCGCCGATCACTATTTCCGTGTGATTGCCGACAGCCGGGCCCTGAAGGACGAGCAGCAACCGCGCCCGCGCCATCAGGACCGTGAACGCGGCGATGACGAGGATTATTTCGAGGACGAATTCGATCGCGCTCCGCGCCACGAACAGCGCTCCGAATCCCGGAACGATTCTCGGGCCGAATCCCGGGGCCGCCGCGACGAGCAGGTTCAGGACGAATCCGCGGATGAGGGTGAACGCCCCGCCGAGGACGTTCGCGCCGAAGGGATGGAGGGCGAGGAATACGAGCCTGCCGACAATCCCTTCACGCGTCCGGCCCGCACGGCCAAGCCGCGCCGCCCCCGCAAGGAGCGCGCGCCCAAGGCAGCCGATGGCGACGACCAGCCCGCGGGCGGTCTCGATCCTTCGGCCCTGCCGCCGGCAATCGGCCGCGATTCTTCCGAAGATTCCTCGGCTGACGATGCGGAGGAAGCCCCTGCGGCTCCCGCCCCGCGCCGCCGCCGCACCACTCGCGCCCGCAGCAGCGGGGGCGATCAGGAACTCGAAGCGGTCAGCTGATTGTTGGCCTCCGGTCAGCCGGAGGTCATATCCGCGCGGCGTGTGACTGCCCGGCAATGGCGCTTGCGCGCTGTGCCGGGGCAGGCCACATGCCACGTCCATGAAATCAGAGCGCTTGATTCTGGCCCGTGAGATCAAACGCCCGCCCATGGCGCGGCGCATGGCGGTTCTCGGCCTTGGCTTCGCTTCGGCGCTGGGGTTCCAGCCGCTGGGCCTCTGGCCTCTGGCGCTGCTGGCGATGGGCGGCTTCATCCTGCTGCTGGCGCAAGTGCCGGGCCGGCGGGAGGCTTTCCTGCTCGGCTGGCTGTTCGGCTTCGCCCATTTCACGCTCGGCAATAGCTGGATCGCCACGGCCTTTACCTATCAGGCCGAAATGCCCGCCATTCTCGGCTGGGCCGCGGTGCCGCTGCTCTCCCTCTATCTCGCGATCTATCCCGGCCTTGCCGCGCTGGGTGCGCGGCTTCTGGTGCCGAAGAAGGGCGGCATTGCCTTGCTGCTGGCTTTTGCGGCCTGCTGGATCGTCACCGAATGGATGCGCGCCTGGGTCTTCACCGGCTATGCCTGGAACCCGTTCGGCGTGGTCCTGCTGGGCAGCTTCTCGCGCCCCGGCATAGCCGCGCTGGCGCCCTGGCTGGGCACTTACGCGCTTTCGGGGCTGGCGGTGCTGCTGGGCGGGCTGGCGGCCTGGCTGGCGCTGCGCAGATGGTATGTGCCGCTGGGCGCCTTGGCGTTGGGGGTAACCGCCGGGATGCTGTGGCCCGCTGCGCCCGATGCGGACGGCACCTTGCGCTATACGCTGGTCCAGCCCGACATCCGGCAGGAACAGCTGAATGACGGGCAGTTCTATGAAGAGAACTTCCGCAAGCTGGCCAATCTCTCCCTGCCGCGCAAACCGGGGGAGCACCGGCTGGTCCTGTGGCCCGAATCCGGCGTGCCGGACTATCTGCTCGATGGCTATCCGCAGCGTTATTATGACAGCATGACCGCCTTTGGCGATCCGCGCCTCGCCCGGATGCGGCTGGCGCAGGTGATCGGGGCGGACAGCCTGCTGATGACCGGCACGGTCGATCTGGAAATTCGCCATGGCCGCGCCGCCGCCGCGCGCAATGCCGTCACCGCGCTGAGCGACAAGGGCGAGGTGGTGGCCGGGTACGACAAGGCCCATCTGGTGCCCTATGGCGAATATCTGCCGATGCGCTGGCTGCTGGAGCCGCTGGGTGTGAACCGGCTGGTGCCCGGCGCCATCGATTTCTGGCCGGGGCCGGGCCCGCGCACGCTCGATCTGGGGCGCTGGGGCCAGGCCGGTGTGCAGATCTGTTATGAGATCATCTTCTCCGGCCATGTCGTCGATCCGGCGCACCGGCCCGATTATATCTACAACCCGTCCAACGATGGCTGGTTCGGCACTTTCGGCCCGCCGCAGCACTTCGCCCAGGCGCGTTTGCGCGCGATCGAGGAAGGGCTGCCGGTGCTGCGCGCTACCACTACCGGGGTCAGCGGCGTGATCGATGCGCATGGCGTGGTGCGCGAATATGTGCCGCTGCGCGTGGCGGGCCGGCTGGACGGCCTCGTGCCCCCCGCGCTGCCGCCTACCTTGTTCTCTCATATAGGAAATCGCCTGCCTCTGGCCTGGGCGATGCTTCTTGTTATCGCGGCGATTGCCTTGCGGCTGCATCGCCGTTAGGACCATTGCCGAACGCTATCATCCCTGTGGCAACGGAGGGCAATCGCCTCAATGCGCGCCAATTATCTGTTCACTTCCGAAAGTGTCTCCGAAGGTCATCCTGACAAGGTTTCCGACCAGATTTCGGACGCGATCGTCGATCTGTTCCTGTCCAAGGATCCCGAGGCCCGGATCGCCTGTGAAACGCTGACTACGACGCAACTCGTGGTGCTGGCGGGCGAGATTCGCTGCAAGGGTATCTATGAGGATGGCCAGTGGGCGCCGGGCGCCCTGGAAGAGATCGAAAGCACGGTTCGCAACACCGTGCGCGAGATCGGGTACGAGCAGGACGGTTTCCACTGGAAGACCCTGCGCTTTGAAAACAACCTTCACGGCCAGTCGGCCCATATTGCCCAGGGCGTCGATGCCTCGGGCAATAAGGATGAAGGCGCTGGCGATCAGGGCATCATGTTCGGCTTCGCTTGCGATGAAACGCCGGACCTCATGCCGGCCACTCTCTATTACAGCCACAAGATCCTGGAACGCATGGCGGCCGATCGCCATTCCGGCGCGGCCCCCTTCCTGGAGCCCGATGCCAAGAGCCAGGTGACCCTGCGGTTCGAGAATGGCAAGCCGGTGGCCTGCACCGCCATCGTCGTTTCCACCCAGCATGCGCCGGGTTACGACACGGGCGCGAAGGAAGCCGAGCTGAAGTCCTATGTGAAGGGCGTGGTGGCCGATATCCTGCCCGCCGCCCTGCTTTCGGACGAGACCGAATATCACATCAACCCCACCGGCAGCTTCGAGATCGGCGGGCCCGATGGCGATGCGGGCCTGACCGGGCGCAAGATCATCGTGGATACTTATGGCGGCGCGGCGCCCCATGGCGGCGGCGCCTTCAGCGGCAAGGATCCCACCAAGGTGGACCGTTCGGCCGCCTATATCACCCGCTATCTCGCCAAGAACATCGTTGCCGCCGGGCTCGCCACGCGCTGCACTATCCAGCTGGCCTATGCCATCGGCGTGTCCAAGCCGCTGTCGCTCTATGTCGATACGCATGGCACGGGCAGCGTGGGCGACGACAAGATCGAGGAAGCGATCAAGGGCATCGAGAAGCTGGGCGGCCTCACCCCGCGCGGCATCCGCACCCATCTGGGCCTCAACAAGCCGATCTATCGCCGCACCGCCGCCTATGGCCATTTCGGCCGCAAGGCGGAAGGCGACTTCTTCCCCTGGGAAAAGACCGATCTGGTGGAAGATCTCAAGGCCGCTCTGGCCTGAGGTTACGCCTCATCGGAATGAAAGAGGGCGGGGCCGCAAGGCTCCGCCTTTTTTGTTTTCGCCACTCCCCTTTTCGTCATTCCCGTGCAGGCGGGAACCCAGTTCGACGGTTGCTGCTGGGTTCCCACTTTCGTGGGAATGACGAAGGTTGGGTTGGGCAGGGTGCAAACACACCCTCTCAT
>MKUB01000064.1:0-1980 GCA_001898545.1 Sphingomonadales bacterium 63-6
GCAGCGCTTACGGCGCTGCAAGGTGATACCACCGCACAGAAACTCGCTGAGGTGAAGGCGGAAGCTGACCTGATCGCCCAGCAGCAGCGTTTGGTCGGGTGTCTCACCGACCCCGCTACCTGCAAATGAGCCTCATTGACCTCGCCTACGCAGAGGCGACTTCCGCCGACAGAGCCGACGTTAAGCGCCCAAATTGGCGCTCCTGAAAGCTGCCCTCCGTTCAGCCAACTGCGGGCGGTCGTGGGAGACAAGCATGGTCGCGGCCCCGACGTGATGATCCCCGGAGTTTAAGAATTCGGCAGCAAAATACCTCGATAAGCTGACTATGGCCCATGCTCAGCAAACCAGCCTTGCCGCAAAGTATGTTGTCGATGATTTGCCTGGTGCACGGCAGATCGGGAGCCGGCTGCATGGCATCCTCACCAGTCTCGACGCAGGATCCCCAGTTAGCCAGCGGGCTCGCGACTACCTTGTGGCGAGCGACCTGCGCTGTCTACATGCGCTGGCTGAGGGCCGAACTGATCTGGACAGCTTCAAGCGCGAGGCCGCCATTGAGCGCACGCATCGCATGAAGCTGGCTGAGGTAGCTGCACGTAAGGCAGCTGCTGATGATGCAAAGCGCAAGGCCGAACTCGCAGCCGCCAGTGCGGCAATATTCAATGACCCTGCTTACAAGCGCAGGCAGGAGGCCAAGCAGCTGCGACGAGAATTCAACCTGGGATACATCGAGCCGGAGCACTACCCGCGTGTCATGCCGTTGCTGCGGACTCTTAAGCAGGGCCAAAGACTGCGGCCAAAGGACGTCGTTTGGCTCCAGACGGAAGCCGAAGACTGCTGGACTGATGCGGTTGCTGCGGCCTGGCATTTGATCGAAGCTGAGGCCCTGACTGAGGCGTGGCGCGTAACCGGCGATCCATGGGCTGCCGTCAACGCAAGCAGCCATTGGCGTAAGTGCAGCCAACCAGATGCCTCCTTACGCCTGACCGAGGACGCGCTGACCTCAGCTGCAGCTTCCGCCTCCAAGGTACGATCGGCCTTGGCCACAACGCGCGGCGGCGCACTCAGGGACGTCGATCGCCAAGCTGAGGCCAAGGCGCTGGGCGAGCAGGCGCACGCGCTCACGCCACAGGACTACCGGCCCTGCACACTTCTTGGGGCCGTTCACATCGAACTGGGCGATCTCATTGCTGGGCATGAGTGGTTCAAGAAGGCTGAGCAGCTGGGAGCTGCCAAGGCTATAGTCGACCATGACATAAGGGCGTTGCTTGCTCGCATGTCCGATACGGAGAGAGATCGCGTACGAGGGTTCCTGCTTGAGCAGGATCCCGAGCGTTTTGCCTGGCTGCGAACTAAGCGACGCCCGCGCATAGGGATACCCGGTAGCGATGATTATCGTCCCTGATGACCCTGGCGAAGCCTCGCCTCTCGAATACTTGAAGGCCAGTGTTACCAGGGTCTTCGACGGCGATGGCTTCATGGCAGATGTTTGGAACCCAATGCGCTATGCTTGGGTCGCCAGCATTCCATTTCGGTTCGCGTTCATTGATGCGCCCGAAATGGGTCAGCTTGGCGGAGAGGGCGCACGCGACTTTTTGGCTGCGCTCATCGTTGGCAAGACCTTGCGGCTTGATCCGATTGGCAAAGAATCGAGCGGCTACTTGCCGGTGGATTCCTACAAGCGGTTGCTGTGCATGGGTTACCTAACTGAGCAGATGGAAGTTGGGCCAGTTGCCTACTACCTTAATGGAAAGTGCTACACAGGGACGGCGCGGAGACCGCGCCCAGTAGCACGCAACATTGAGCTCGAAATGCTTGTGAACGGTTGGGCTTGGAAGCTGGAGCAGTACGCGTTCGAGCGTGAAGATGATTACGCCGCCGCTCAGCGGGATGCTCGGAGGAATCGACGGGGCATTTGGGCCTCAGATAATCCTGAACCGCCGTGGCGGTTCAAACGGCGCCAGAGGCAGGACAAGCGGCAAG
>MKUB01000064.1:2009-5059 GCA_001898545.1 Sphingomonadales bacterium 63-6
GAACCCCGCCGTTCGTTCATCAAGTAGGCGCGCACGTCTGGTTGCCTGGCTGTCATGAGTGGTCAAGCAGTGAGTAAGACTGCCTCCGAATCACTGTCAGCCTAGTTTTTTGAAAGATGAAAATTCCGTTAAGAATCCAGCAAGCGTTCTGTGAGACCATCTGAATTGCCTCGGACAGAGGGGTGTGCGGATTGCGAGGTCGCTCGACCCTTCCAAATATGGAGCGTACAATGGCTCGGTGGCTGGCTGTGCTGGCCAACGTCGCGACTATTGTCGGCGGCCTGGTTCTTCTTTGTGGATTAATGCAATAAGACTGGCCCCGCTCACTTAAAAGAAGTGAGCGGGGCGGTTGCAGCGTGCAGATTAGATGGCCTCCAGCGCGCTATCCCGACAGCATGTCCGCGATCGTCCCCCTTCGCCTGTAGCGCGGCCTGAGCTTGACCGTTTCGCAGTATGCCGTCGGATGAAATCATCATCTCGGTAACTGCCGAGGCGGTTCATCGACACCGAACAGTCGCCAGAAGCCTTCGATAAGCGGGCCGAGTGCGTCAGGGTCCATCACGTCATCGATGACCTCGCCGAGATAGGCTGGGTCCTGCCACGCTGGACCCTTCCAATAACCATCGCCGAGGATGATCCGATAGTCCCTGATTCCGGTTAGCGTCGCCATGACGATCCAAGGGCCTTCGATAGAGTGCGGCCGCAGCCGGGTGATCGCGCTGGTCACAGCACCCGGGAGATGATCGACGACTTTGCCGGGCCAGACCATCTTCTTCCCGTCAGCCTCCCGGCCGATCGTCCAGGCAAGATCGACATAGCCAAGCCGATGGTTGACCGACCATGCTCTCGCGCATCCCTCGCTTTCATCGCGGTCGACGAAAACGATGAGCCCGTCCAGCCCGACCATATAGTGGATGCCTCCCATCGGATCGGGAGGAAGCACGGCGTAGTCGCGATCGACTCGGATATCGCGACCCTCCCTGAGCACCGACAACGGCGCGACCGTAAGGACAAGGGTGGGCCGCTGAATAACGCGCGTTGGCATGTCCTTGCCGCTGATCGCTTCGACCGCCTTGCGGTGCAGATCCCTGATTCGGTCGGGGAGATCGTTGGAGGATGCGAACGCCTGTCGCAGGTCGGCCGTGCTCATTTCGAAATTGCTCCGGTTTGCTCTGCGGAAGAAACGGCTGCTCCTGTCATGCGTCACGCGGTGAGGCGCGATCAGGCTCGCCCCCACGCGCATGACGAGCACCACCCTGCCGTCTGGCAGAGCCAGCTCCTTCACATGGAATTGCGGAACCCGCGGATCGACCAGGCTGCGCAGCTGGTCCTCGACGCGCCGCAGTTCCTGGTCGAGCCCTGCGCGATCGATCCCGACGACTTCCGCCGCGACGCCGTTCTTGTCCTCGCGCACGCCGATCACGATGTCTCCGCCATCCGTATTGGCAAAGGCCGTCACGTCGGCGAGAAAGTGCCGAACGCCCTTGTGATCGCCGCCGGGAAACGCCTCTTTGAAGTCGAGCGTCCGGCTCTCGCTGCGTCCGAACGTCACCAAGGCGGTGATATCGTCGAGGCTGAGTTGGTCTAAAGCGCGATCGATCATATCTTCGCATAGCATCTAGCCGAAGCAGATCGAAGTCGAACAGGGGCGCTAAAAGTAATATGGGAGTCCAAGCAGCCGCCTCGGTACGACAGGAAAATGATAGCCGCATCCCCGGCGGTGCGGCGACAGGCGGCGGCATGAACTTTCAGGCGGCGGTCACGGCGATCTGCTTCGTTCGCATGGTCCGCGGCTCAGCCCTTGGCTGGCTCGACGAGTTGACGCAGGATATTCCAGTCGCCGTCTCTGCGGAAACGGGTGGTCCCGGCGATGACATTCGCGTGGAACTCGATGATGGCAAAATCATCGAAATCCAGGTCAAGCGCGGGCTCAAGAAGGGCAACGACCTGTGGCAGGCCGTCACAAGCCTGGCGCAAGGCCTGACCGATGGCAAAATCGATTTCGGTGTCCTGACGGTTTGCCCCAACAGCAGCCAGACGCTGCGCCGCGAACTCGCCCGCGACATACGCCGTCTCGGTGATGGCCTGACCGATGGGATGAGCGTCATCGGGCGAGATCTCGTGGCCATGCTCGAAGCGGCGGGCCTTGATCCTCGGAATGTCTGCAGCAGGCTTCGCCTGGTCACCATCTCGGCGCTGGCGGGCGCCGACGCGGGATCGATCGATGCGGCCAAGGCCGAGCTAAGCCATCTCTGCGCGCAGCGCGATCAGATCGACAGCGCCTGGCTGGCGCTCGAAGCCGATGCCCACGCCCTGATCGAGCGTCGCGGGCGGCGCGACCTGACTGCCATGGTCCAGTGCCTTCGCGCCCGGCAGATTACGCTCACCAACGATCATCGCGTGGGCCCGGCCGTGCTGCTCGAACGCCTGACTCACTGGAATTTCGAAGCCCAGGCGACCTTCTCGATCGTCGGAAGTCGTAAGCTGCTTGAGATCGATCGCGACTGGATCGCCCTGACCGCTCTGGTGCGCAAAGACCACGCGAATCCGGACACAGATGGCGGCGACCTCGCCGATGCGCTCAAGGCCTATCATGACTGGGAGCGGCTTTCCCGGGACCGAGACAGCCAGTCGGCCAATCCGGAAACGCTCGGTCGATTCGTCAAGCGAGGCGTCATCGTGGCCGGACCCGGCCTCGGCAAATCCACGCTGCTGAAACGGATCGTGCGGCGATACAGCGAGGACGGGATCCCTGTCCTCAGAGTTCGTCTCGCCAGCGTCGCAGCAAGCATGCGCGGAGGCATGCCGTTCGAAGATGCGGTGTTCCGGCACGGCCTGGACGGAAGTGGCCTGCCTGTCGATGAGGTAAAGCGCGCGGGCTGGTCCAACTGGCTACTGCTCGGTGACGGCCTCGACGAATGCGGCGACTTGCAGCACGAGGTGGCCGAAGGCGTGGAGCGCTTTGCGCAGGGCTATCCGGCGAGCAGAATTCTCGTGACGACGCGGCCGGTCGGATACCGCGCGGCGCATTTTGCCGAATGGCGTCACTA
>MKUB01000065.1 GCA_001898545.1 Sphingomonadales bacterium 63-6
CCCGAGTTCAGCCGCAATCGCGACGATCTGACGATGAATGTGAAGTTCGTGCTCAACGAGGCGCCCCGCGTCTATGTCGAGGCGATCAACATCAACGGCAATACGCTGACCCAGGACAAGGTGGTGCGCCGCGAGTTCCGCGTGGCCGAAGGCGATGCCTTCAACTCGCTGGCGGTCAAGCGCTCCACCGCGCGCATCAATTCGCTCGGCTATTTCCAGGAAAACTTCAAGATCGAGCAAAGCCAGGGTTCCGCGCCCGACCGCATCGTGCTCGACGCCAATGTCCAGGAACAGGCCACTGGGGAACTCCAGCTCTCCGCCGGCTTTTCAAGCCTCGAAAGCTTCATCCTGCAGGCATCGGTGAAACAGCGCAACTTCCGCGGCAAGGGGCAGACGATCGGCCTCAGCTCCAACTGGTCGAGCTATTCCCGCGGCGTAACACTGAGCTTCACAGACCCCTATCTGTTCGACCGCAATGTCTCCTTCGGGATGGATATCTATCGGCGGGATTCCAATAACAATTATTACAACAGCGACGATTCAACTACCTTCCGGCAGGTGACGACCGGCTTCCAGGCACGCGTCGGCCTGCCGGTCAGCGAACATTCCTCCCTGATTGGCCGCTACACGCTGAACTTCGACGACGTTACGCTGGATGAAGACACCTATTACAGCGACCGGGTGAACCCCGGCACGCTGGAATGCGATCCCCTGCTGGCCAGCCGCTATCTTTGCGAAGCCGTGGGCGTTCGCACCAGTTCGATTGTCGGTGCGTCCTTCGTCTATGACAATCTGGACAACCGCCTGCGCCCGACCAAGGGCGAAACCTTCACTATCAGCGCCGATGTTGCCGGCTTGGGCGGCACGGAACGCTATGCCAAGCTGCGCTTCAACGCGGCGAAATACTGGCAGGTCGCGCCGGGCTGGATCTTCTCGCTGTCGGGCGAAGGCGGCTATGTGAAGGGAATTGGCCAGGAAGTCCGCCTGACGGACCGTTTCTTCCTCGGCGATCCGCAGATGCGCGGTTTCGACATTCGCGGCGTCGGCCCGCGCATCGTCCGCGAATATTATACGCTCGATGACGATGGCGTGCCGGTATGCGGTGACGGCACATCGGCGGAAAGCTGCACGAATAATGGCGGCTATACCTACAACACCGATTCCAGCAGCCAGATCGACGATCCGCTGGGCGGCAATGCCTATTACCTGACCCGCGCCGAACTGGAGATTCCGCTGGGCACCGGGGCCCGGGAAATGGGCCTGCGCCCCTCGATCTTCCTGGATGCGGGCGCCGTGTTCGACCTGAAGGCCCCCACCCTCACCAACACCGGCTCCACCTATTTCGTGGCGAGCCACGATGATGACGGCAATGCGCTCTATACCCAGATCAACCAGGCCTCCATCGTTGACGGGGTCTGTACGGCGGAAAGCACGTCAACCGTGACCAATGCGATCAACCCCAATCCCCCCACCTGTCTGGACACGGCATCGAACACGGCGCTGGGCACTACCTATCCGGGTTTCCGGGAAGTCTATCTGGGCAATTCCCCGCTGCCGCGCGTCTCCGTGGGCATCGGGGTCAACTGGAATTCGCCCTTCGGCCCCTTCCGCATCGATCTTTCCAAGGTGCTGTGGAAGCAGCCGGGCGATGAAACCAAGTCCATCACTTTCAATATCGGAACCCAGTTCTGAGGAAGTATAGCCAGCCTCCCCATCGCCCCGACTCTCCTGCCAGCGCCGATGAATTCCCCGTGCCTGTGCCCCGGTTGAACGGTTCAACCCCAATCGGCTCGCCGCAAGGCCCACTCGTATTACCCGCACAAACGGGGGGCCACAGGGGCGCGTTCATCTGGGAGAAAGGCGCCGATCAACACCCACAAACCGTAGTCAGACTATCACGAAGATCGCACGTTTTATTCAAGTGGGGTGAAACAAGTTCTGCCAACCGAAGATGCCTTTCAGGGGGGCGTAGCCCAGTAAAGAAGCCACGAATACTTAGGGCCGGCTGGCATGACTTAGAAGGAGAAGCGTAATGAGCGTCCTTTCAAGAAATTCGAAGTTTTCCCTGCTGCTTGCCGCAATGGCCGTTCCCGCTTCGGGCGTGATGGCGCAGCAGGATTCCTATGCGGGTGATGCACCGATCAACGTCTATGGCGATCGTATCCCGGATGCTTCCGAGATGACCGCCGGACCGGAAATCACCGGCATCATTTCAGCGCGCAGCGATGACCGGATTCAGGTCACCACTGCCGATGGCAACCGCACGATCCTGGCGATCAACGACACTACGAAAATCCGTTCCAGCGGCGGTTTTCTGGGCCTCAATCGCAACAAGCTCGCGGCGGATTCGCTGCTGAACGGCCTGCCGGTTTCCATCGACACATTGCAGTGGGATGGCGGCTTGCTGGCCAGCAAGATCGACCTCAAGAACAAGGATCTGAAGACCGCGTCGATGATCTATAACGGCACGGACCAGCGCTTTGCCGAGCAGACCGCCGCCACCGAGGCCCTGCGCGGCCGCATGGGCGACATCGACCAGTATAACGTCAAGGGCACGACCAATGTGAACTTCGACACCGGCAAGGCCGTGCTTTCCGCCCAGGCGAAGAACGAGCTTTGCGCCACTGCCGCCACTGCCGAGAACATGGACAACGCCCTGTTGCTGGTCGTCGGCTACACCGATTCCACCGGCGGCGAAGAGATCAACCAGGTGCTCAGCGAAAAGCGGGCCGGCAGCGTGGTAAACTATCTGCAGCAGGCCTGCGGCTGGAAGCCCTATCGCATGCTGACCCCCACCGGCATGTCCATGGCAGACCCCGTGGCGCCTAACGATACGCCGGAAGGCAAGGCCCAGAACCGCCGCGTGGCGGTGAATATCCTCGTCTCCAAGGGTCTGGACGGCCTTTAAGGAAAACGGGGTGGGCTTGCTCACCCCAAATCCGCTCCGAACGGATAAGGCAAAAGGCCCTTCTCTTGCGAGAAGGGCCTTCCCCCCTTTACAGGCATTCAGACTGACTAGCGTCAGAACTTCACATTCGCGCCCAGATAGAAGCGACGGCCGCTCGTATCGTAAAGGCTGCCGGAATAGGTGCCCCCGCTCAGCAACCCGGTAGTGGCCGCGCTGCTGTTAGCCGGATTGTAGTTGGTCAGCGGCGGAGCCCGGTTGAACAGGTTTTCCACCCCGAAGCGGATCGTGAAGTTGTCTGCAACGGCGTAGCTGCCGTTGAAATGGAAGATGTCATAGGCCGATGCCCCGACCGTGGTGGTCGCAATCGTGGCTTCAGCTGAATCTTCCACCGCCGGCAGATGCTGCCATTGCAGACCGAGTTGCACCTTACCGACGCTATAGTTGAGGCTGGTCAGCACGCGATATTCATAAGCACCGAAATTCAGTGCATTTTCCTCGGTGCCTAGCGTGCCTACGTAATCGACCATAGGCAAGGTCGGCAGAGCGGCGCTCTTATATTTGATCAGGTAATTGACCAGCACATTGGCCGACAGCGTACCCGGCCCGACATCCATCGCCCAGTCGAGCTGCGTATCGATGCCCTGCACCCGGAACCGGCCGCTATTGGTGTAGGTGAGATATACTGTGCCCTGAGCGCCCGTCTGGTTCCGCTCGATGTTCTGACAGAACACCGTATCCGCCGCAGCCGAAGCATTGGTCAGGACCAGCGGGTTGTAGGTGGGATCGAGGCATTGCTGCAGCGCGGCCGCAATCGACAGCGGAGCGATGGCATCCTTCGTGTAGATATCATACCAATCGATCGACAGCTTGAGACGCGAAAGGGCCGGCGTGTCGAAGGGCGAACGGAGCACTACCCCCGCCGTCCATGTATCGGCCTTTTCCGTGGTCAGGTCTGCATTGCCCACCAGGGTTGGCCAGGCATAGCCGAAGGTCGAATTGGACTGGGTTCCCGAATAATAGGTCGTCTTGGCATTTGAGTCACCGGAACGATCCATCAACTGTTCGCAAACGGCGCGAACCGCATTGCCATTGGCATTGGACGGATTGGCCGACCAGGAAAGCGGGTTGGCCAGCGAACAGGGATCGCCCGCATAATTGTAGCCGAATGTTTCCTGCGACGAGAGATAAAGCTCGCCAATATTGGGTGAGCGTTCCGCACGATTGTAACCGCCACGGAAGCGCATCCAGTCATTCACCTCCCATTCGCCCAGAACCTTGTAGGTATAGCTGGTGCCCGTCGTGCTGTAATCGGAGATACGGCCACCGAGTTCGAGGCTCAGCGCCTTGGCGAAAGGCTTGTCCGCCAGAAGCGGAACCAGCAATTCGCCATAGACTTCCTTGACGTTGTAATAGCCTTCGGAATCCGCGCTGGGATAAATGCCCAGTGCCTGATCCTGGAAGGAGGTGCCCTGGCTGGTCAGCGTATCGTTGATGAACTCATATTCCTGTTCGCGATAGCTGGCGCCGAATGCTCCCCGCAGTTCACCGGCGGGCAGATCGAACAGCTTGCCCTGCAGGTTCAGTTCCGCAATCGTCTGGCGCATGGTGGAGCGGTTCTTCAGATCGGCGCGGATTGCATCGAGGCAGTCTTCGGAAAAACCGCCTTCCGGCACGATGAAGAAATTCAGGCCGCTGGTACAGGTGGCAGTCGATGCGCCGAAGCCGTTATCCTTGGAATTGCCGGTGGCCGAAAAGCCTTCCCCGAAATTGCCGGAATTGAGCACCGTGCGCAGGCGTTCGAGCGAGTAAATGCCCGTCTGGCGAGAGGAAGTGACCGACACGCCATGATTGACGGAGGCATCCCATGTCCAGTCCGTTCCGGGAATGGAACCTTCAAACCCGGCAAGCATGTTGTAGGTCATGACATCGGTGAAGCCTTCGCGATCCTCCGGCATCATCGCCCGCATTTCGAAGGGCGCATCGGGATCGGGCCGGCTGTTCAGCAATTCCCACATATCCGCCGACAGCTGGTCGGCATCGAGCGTGGTCGGATCGATCGCAACGCTCCAGCCCGAGGTGATCGGTCCGGGTTCCTGCCTTGTGTGGGTGCTGACCTGGCTGAAAAGCCCCTGCGCGAAGACTCCGATCCAGTCATTGATCTCATAATTGCCGCGCGCGAAGATGTTATAACGCGTGGAAGGGAAGATGAGATAGGTGCTGGTGTTGTTCTGGCTCAGCGTGCCTGCATTGCTGACCTTGTACTCCGTTCCGTCGACCGAGCCGGTATAGCCTTCAAAATAGGGCGTATAGACGCCGCCATTGGTCCAGGAGCCATTCACGAAGGCAGAGCCATCGGTGTTCGCATAGGCCGTATAACCGCCATAAGAGGGCAGCGAGGAATTGGGAAACATCGAGGAAATCGCGGTCGGCAGATTATCGTAACCGAAAAAGATGCCGGGATTTTCGATGAAGAACTGCGTTCCGGCGATATTCGGGTCCGCCCAGAGGTCCTGATACCAGGAGCGGTTGCGCTGATAGCTTGCTTCGCGCGTATTAACCGACATGGACAGGCTGATATTGCCGCGCCCATCCGGAAGATCGGCCCCCATGATGCCTGAAAACTGGTATTCGAGCCCGTCCCCTTCCTGGGTCAGCCCTACCCGGCCGTCCATTTCGAGGCCCTGTACATCCTTCTTCAGGATGAAGTTCGTCACGCCCGCGATGGCATCGGCGCCATAGGTCGCCGAGGCCCCCCCGGAGATGATCTCGATACGCTCGATCGCCGCGCTGGGAATTGTCGAAATATCGACCACGCCCGATGCGTTGGAAGGCGTGCTACGGCGGGAATCGATGAGAACGAGGTTACGGTTCGCGCCAAGGCCACGCAGCGAAATGGTGGCGGAACCCGGCGTATTCGTCGCCGTCGGCTGGATATCGCCCCCGGCGGTCGGCGTCTTTGCGGGGCTGAATTGCGGCAACCTGTTGAGGCTGACTTCAAGCGCCGCGGTCCCGGTATTCTCCAGCAGCCCCTGATCCACGGTGACGGCCGGACTGTTGGAATCGAAATCCTTACGCGCAATGCGCGAGCCGGTGACGATAATCGTGTCACCCTGCTTCTCGCTGGAAGCCCCCGAAACCCCGGAATCGTCCTGAGCTAGAGCGGGCTGCGAAACGGCGAAAATCAACGCGGACGACGCGCACGACAATAGGAGCCTGCCGCCATTGCCGACACGCTTCCCCGATGCTTTCCTCATAATTTACCTCCCAGTTTTTCTTCTTTTCCGGGCCGGTCGGCACGCCAACCGGCGGGACAGAATCAACTTCCGTCTCCGACGGCATGTGATTGAAGAATTTCTCTGGGATTTTTCCGGGTCTTTACCCGTGCAACTTCATAGAAATTTTGCGGCAATATATTGAAATATATCGCATTTTGTCGAATTATTACACAGTCGTTCTTCCCGCCCGACTTCCGGCAAAGCGAAAGCGGGCGGGAAGAACGCTGCGGTCTGGATCAGATGAAAATGCCCGACTTGCCCGGCGCAATGATGCCATTGGGATCGAGCGCGCGCTTCAGCGTCTGATCCACATCCCGCTTCACCTTGCCATAGAGATCGGCGGTCTGTTCCATGAAGCCGGTGTTGACGCGATAGACCGCATAGCCGCGCTTGCCGAACTCGCTCAGCAGCTTGCCGAAACATTCATGGGCGCGCGCGGTCTCCGCCGGATCGCTCCGGTCGAACAGCACGTCGACGATATGATGCATATCCCGCATGCCGACGATGAATTCGGCCACGTAATCGAGCCCGTATTCGTTGAGGATTTCCTGCGCCAGTTCCATCTGCGCCTTGGTTTCGGAACCCTTGGCCTGCGAGACCGGGGCGAACCACATGGACCCGCCGCCCCCGCGCCAGCGATAGAGGCCGAATTCCTGCAGGGTCATATCGCCCTTCATCAACTGGGCGCGATAGCGGAAGGGTTCCCGATTGCCGGTGTCTTCCTCGGTAATGAGCTTGCCCTTGCCAGTGGCCTCCACCGCCTTCTTGACGATGTTCCAGTTGACCTCGACCTGTTCGGCCGTGCCGTAGAGCGCGGCATAGACGTTCCAGGCGCCCATGCCTTCCTTCTGCTTGATCTCCTCCAGCACTTCCTTGGGCGTGGAGCCGGTACCGTCGTAATATTTGGACCGCGGTATGACCGCGGCCGCTTCCCACATGACATTGGCGATCACCGCCGCATTGGGCACAATATTGGCGATCTTCAGCGGGCGCAGCATCTCCACGATCGTGTCGATGTCGCCCTCGTCCTCATACTGGATGCAGAAGGGCTTGTAGGCAGGCGGCTGCGGCATCAGCCAGATGCCCAGCTTGGTCACCACGCCGAAGTTCGACTGCGTGAAGATACCGTCCAGATAGGGTCCGTAGCCCCATTTGAAGGCCTGCCAGGTATTCGATTTCTCGACCCCACCCATGCCGGTGCGCAACACCTCGCCATTGGCGAGCACCACTTCCATGCCGCATTGCATCATGAAATGCTCGCCATAAGGCGTGTAGCCAACACCCCTGTCGAGCGTGTTGCCCACCGGCCCCGCTATGGCTGAGGGTGCGGGGCATGAAAGCCACAGCGGGATGTCGTTTTCCTTCAGGTAGTTCCACAGCTGCTGATAGGTGACGCCCGGCTCCAGCAGGGCCGTACACAGCACCGGATCGACCTCGATGATCTTGTTCATATGCTTGAGGTCCAGCACGATCTGCCCGCGCGTGCCGGGCGCTGCCGAGCCGTAACCGAAATTGCGCCCGGTCGAGATCGGCCAGACCGGCGTCTTGAACTGGTTGCAGATCTTCAGCACGCCCTGCACCTGCTCCACCGAAGTGGCGAGCACGGCGGCACCGGGCATATGCTTCTCATCCGCGTCGGACATCATCACCTTGGTATAGGGGGCGAGGTCTTCCTCGCTGGTCAGCACGTTTTCCGGGCCGAGCAAGGCGCGAAGCTGGCCAAGGGCCGCCTCGAACTGGGCCGGAGAGACGCCCTGCGGCAGGGCGGACTGGGTGGTGTCGGTCATTGTCGGATACTCCAGATCACTGCGCAGGCTGAGTGGGGGCGGGCTGAGTGGGGGGCGCCTTGGATTTCGAAACCATCTCGGCCACACGGTCGAGCGTCTCGTCATCGATCATGGCCTCCGTGAAAGCGGGCATGGCGCGGTTGCCATGACGCACGAACAGCTTGATCGCCTCGGGCGGCAGGTCGCGCCCAAGGATCACCGGGCCTACGCCGGTGGAATGGCAGGCCATGCAGGTCTGCTGGAACACCATCTCCGCCTTGTCCTTGGGGATGGATTCCTTGCCGAGATAGATCAGCTTGCCCTTGTCCCCGGCACTAGCGGTATCGGAAGACGAACCGCATGCCGCCAGCGCGACGAATGCCACGGCGAGCAGCGGATGAGTGAGTTTGCGGTTCATGCGAATTTCCTCTCCTGGGGAATGATGCGGGCGGGAACGCCCTTGCCGCCCGGCAGCGCCGCGCCGCGCTTCACGGTGACGCGGGCCATCTGGGCGGCGATGTCGAACAGGTGATCGTCCGTGCCGTCGAGCCGCAGGACGATATTGGGGCTCGCCTTGCGCAGCCCGTCAGCCATGGCCTGAAGGCGCTCTATGCGCGGCCCGTCGAGCAGGACGACGCGCGCAGGCAGGCCTGCCTTGGGCGCATGTTCGGCAGAAACGAATAGCGCGGCGCCATCGCCCGCCTGCCACAGACGCGCAGCGGGAACGGCGCCCGCCGCCGCCACCAGGGAAGTGGAGGCAATGAAATGCCTGCGCGAAATTGGTCGGGACAGCATCGTATCTTCTCCCATGCCTTGCCGCCGCGATGATGCAGGCGGTTTGGAGGGAGAAGAGTGCAAACGCCGTGCCACTTCGGCGTCCGCGCAGAGAAGCGCTTTCATTTCAAAATGTTAATGGCACTCTCCAACCCCCAGCCCGTTCTGGAAAATTGGAAGATCGTTGAATATAATACAGCAATGGGCCTACACCCCTCTTGAACTGCACGATATTCGACAGAAGGTGTCGCAATGCCCGATCACCCACTCCCCGCCCCCGAAATGCCGGTCATGGCGGACCTCGCCGCCACGCTCCATTTTTCGCCGGAAACCGGTCATATCTGGCTCGCCGGGCGCCGGATGGTGCTGATGCATGAGGATTCCGTGGGGCTGCTGCGCCGCGAGGTGGTGGACGCCATTGGCCTCGATCGCGCCCGCGCCGCTTTCACCCGGCAGGGCTACAATGCCGGGGCGATGGATGCCGAGATCGCCATGAAAGTGCGCCCCCACACCAGCCTGCACGCCATGTTCTCGGTCGGCCCGCAGATGCATGCGCTGGAAGGCATCGTGCTGGCCGAACAGATCGCCTTCGACGTCAATATCGAGGAAGGCCGCTTCTATTCCGAATATCGCTGGCACCATTCGAGCGAATGCGCCGCACACCTCAAGCAATTCGGACGCGGGCAGATTCCGGCGGGCTGGAGCCAGATCGGCTATGCCAGCGGCTATGCTTCCGAGTTCCTCGGCCGCCCGATTGTCTATCGCGAGGTCGAATGCATCGCCATGGGCCATGAGTTCTGCCGGATAGTCGGCCGTCCGCGAGAGGAATGGCCCGACGCGGGGCAGGATCTGCTCTATCTGCGCGCGGCTCCAGTCCAACTGGCCGGCGGTGAAAGCGAAGGGCTGGTTGTGGCCAGCAAGGATAGCAGCGGGCGGCCCGACAAGATGCTGGTCGGCGCCTCCGCCGGGTTCAACATGGCATTCGAAAAGACGCGCAAGGTCGCTGGCACGCAAGCATCCGTGCTGCTGCTGGGGGAGAGCGGCGTCGGCAAGGAAATGTTCGCGCGCGGCCTCCATCTGCTGAGCCCTAGGAAGGACAAGCCCTTCATCGCCGTCAATTGCGCGGCCATGCCGGAAACGCTGATCGAGGCCGAGCTGTTCGGCGTTGAAAAGGGCGCCTTCACGGGCGCCACTTCAAGCCGCCAGGGCAAGTTCGAGCGCGCCCATGGCGGGACGATCTTCCTCGACGAAATCGGCACGCTGTCCATGGCATCGCAGGCCAAGCTGCTGCGTGTGTTGCAGGAAGGCGAGGTGGAACCCATCGGCGGCAGCCATTCGCGCCCCGTCGATGCGAGAGTGGTCGCCGCCACCAACATCAATCTGCGCGAGGCAGTCACGCGGGGCGAATTCCGCGCAGACCTGTTCTTCCGACTGAATGTCTTCCCCATCTCGATCCCGCCCTTGCGGGAACGGCGGGCGGACATTCCCGTCCTGATGGCCCATTTGCTCAATCAATTCTGCAACCGGCACGGGCGCGATGTGCCCGGCTTCAGCGAGGAGGCCGTCTCCGCTATGCTCAGCTACGGCTGGCCCGGCAATGTGCGCGAGCTGGAAAATGTCATCGAACGCGGGGTAATCATGGCCCAACCGGGCATGCCGCTGGGCGTCCATGACCTTTTCAGCGCTGGCGAGGAACTGGAAGACACACGCTATCGCCTGACCAGCGCAGGCGCCGTGGAACGCGCGCCCGTCGATGGCAGCAGCACTGCCCCCAATGCCGGTGCGGATATCGGAGCGGAAGCTTTGGGAACGGGCCTTTCGCTGGGCGAGATAGAACACCGCATCCTGCAATCCGCGCTGGAAGCCCACGCCGGCAACCGCACCCGCGCCGCCGCCGCCCTGAGCCTCACCCGCGCGCAGTTCAACTATCGGTTGAAGACCCATCGGGAGGGGTAAGGTGCGCGGGTAGATTCGGTTGTTAAGTAGGGAGTTTGGTTGGACGCGACCGTTCCGGATGCGACGACTTAGCGGGTGTTGGGCGCAAGCTCGTACAGGCGAGCAAGCTGTCGTTTGCCGTCCCAACCCGGAGGACGTTCGGCCGACCTACCCTGCCAACGCGGCTCGCAGTCCCAGTTGCGACGGTAGGCTCGAAGCGAATCCAGGATTGTTGCCTCAGCATCTGACGACGCGTGCGGGTCGTCATCGAAACCAGGTTCCCACATGCAGCACGGGCAGATGGTTATTCCCGCCACACCACCTCGCTCATCGTAAGCAGGCTCGCCAGCATAGCCTGGGAAGCCGCACGCCGGGCATAGCAGGCGTCCCGCGTCTAGAATATTGAACTGACGAGGATCAAGCATTGCTTAGTTATAGTGTAGCCAGCGCCAGCTAACCACCCCCCTGCTCGCCGTTCGGAACACAGATCGGACGGCCTAAAAGCCGACTGTTCAGAAGCGACACCATTGCGGACATCCCCAACCTCCGTTCGTCCTGAGCTTGTCGAAGGACACGGGAAACCCTCAGCCCCATATCCCTCTATTGGGCAAGCGCCAGCGCGTGTCCTTCGACAAGTTCAGGATGAGCGAGTGTGGATGATTGCAGGAGAGGAGTTTCGTCCGCTTCCCACCCAATTGCTGCACAACACCCGCAGGGGCCACCGCCCGATTGCGGACATGCCCTATTTACCTTCGTCATTCCCGCGTAGGCGGGAACCCAGTTCAAGGGTTGGCGCTGGGTTCCCGCCTACGCGGGAATGACGAATTGAGGAGATGGAAACTCCCACAAACAGAACGGGGCATTTTCCTATCAGGAAAGGTGACATACCACCCCGGCAATTCCATCCCGAAACGAAGCGGCTCACCCGGCCTTGCGGTGGGGCGCAGCCGAGACCCAGGCGCGTTCTTGGCGGAACTCGCTCGCAGTCCGGCCGGTCTTGCCCTTGAAGAAGCGCGCGAAATAGGCCGGGTCGGCAAAGCCCAGTCTGCCGGAAATCTGGCTGATGCTGGCACTGGAATAGGTGAGGTAGCGCATCGCCTCCAGCAGCAGGCGCGCATGGATCACTTCGCCCGGCGCCTTGCCGAAGGCCGCGCGGCAGGCGCGAGTCAGGGTCGGCTCAGTCGTGCCCAGCTCCCGCGCATAGCGCGCAATGGGCCAGTTTCCGGCAAATTCGCGATCCACCAGCGCCCGGAATTCCCGGGCCAGCGCGCCCTGCCGCGACAGGGCGGAGCCTGCTTCTTCCTGCTCCAGCAAGTCATCCGCCAGGGTGAGCAGCAGGCCGAATTCCGCGAGCAGGTGGTTGGACAATTGGGCCGGCCCGGCAAGCTCCAGATCGGCGGCGATCTGGGCCATGGTCCACCGCAGCCGCGCGATCTCCCGCCCTTCCGGATCAAGCTGGGCGACACCGGCATGGGCCCGCCGGAACGCAGCCATATCGCCCGCCCGCGCCAGCCGGGGATGGTGAAGCAGGTCAGTGGCGGCGGACAGAACCCAGCCTTCTGCTTTGGGCGAAAAGTGCAAGGCGTGGATGCAATGGCTGGGGATGGCGATCAGCATATTCGGCCCAAGCCCCACTTCCCGCTCATCCGCATGGAGGACGGCCGATCCTTCATCCAGCAGGATGATCTGGTGGAGAGTGGAATGGCTATGCGCGGAAATGTCCCATTCGTAGAGGCTCGCGCGGGCGGATATCTGCTCGATATGCAGGAATTCCGGGACGATCAGCCGCTCATTCTCGCCATAGAGGCCATATCGGGCGAGATCGGCACGCTTTTCCATCACGCTGCTTGAATTTCATTTTTGATCGAAAAGTGCAAGTATTTGCCAGAATCCTCCCTCGCGCCGTGTGCTCAAAAGAACCTAGAGTGCGCTCAAACACGGTGAGAGGCACGTCACATGTTCCAGTTCGACCCCTATTCGCCCGCAGTGGATGCGGACCCCTTCCCCGCTTATAAAACGCTGCGTGACGAGCATCCCTGCTTCTGGAGCGAGGAGGCCGGCATGTGGGTTCTCTCCCGCTATCACGACATCCTCCACGCGCTGACCAACTGGAAGGTCTACAGCTCCGCCAAGGGCAATCTGGTGGACGAATTCCCCGGCCGCGCCGGGGCCACGCTGGGCAGCAGCGACCCGCCCCGGCATGACCGGCTGCGCGCCCTGATCCAGAGCGCCATGACCAAGCGCGCGCTGGACCATGCGATCGACCCTGCCCGCGCATCCTGCCGCGCCCATCTCGCCGCCATCCGCGATGCCGACAGCTTCGACTTCGTGAACGATTTCGGATCGAAAGTGACGGTGGACCTCTTGTTCTACCTCTTCGCCTTGCCCCGGGACAATGCCGAGGAGGTGCGCGACAATGCCGTGCTGATGGTCCAGACCGACCCCGTCACCCGGCAGAAGACCGAGCGCCACCTGGCCGCCTTCCGCTGGATGGCCGACTATGCCGAAAACCTGGTGCAGGAGCGCAAGAAGAACCCCGGCGACGATCTGCTCTCCAACTTCATCACCGCCGAGATCGACGGCGAGAAACTGCTCGACCGCGAAGTGCAGCTGACCGTCACCACCCTGATCATGGCCGGGATCGAGAGCCTGTCCGGCTTCCTCGGCATGTTCGCGCTCAATCTGGCAGATTTCGCCGATGCCCGCCGCGCACTGGTGGCAGACCCCGCCCTGATCCCCGATGCGATGGAGGAATCCCTGCGCTTCAACACCTCCGCCCAGCGGTTCAAGCGGACGCTGCAACAGGATGTGGAACTGCACGGCCAGCAGATGAAGGCGGGCGACGCCGTGATGCTCTGCTATGGCTCCGCCAATCGCGACGAGCGCATGTTCCCCGATCCCGACCTCTATGACATCGCCCGCAGGCCCAAGCGGCATCTGGGCTTCGGCGGCGGCGTCCACGCCTGCCTCGGCTCCATGCTGGCCCGCGTGGCGACCCAGACCGTGTTCGAGGAATTCCTGGCCGCCGTGCCGGACTTTACCCGCATGGACAGCCAGCTTTCCTGGGTCCCCTCCTCCAACTTCCGCAGCCCGCAGGCGCTGAGGTTGGCGCGGGGGTAGATGGTGGGGAACGCTTATGTCAGCTTCACCAGTTCCAGTGCCCGGAACCGGACAGGCAAAAGACGGCCAATGCCGTCCCAATTGGAGAGGTTTTAATTCTCAACAAATACTTGCCGTATTCCGATGGAAGCGACTAGATGGCGCGGGTCGCACCGGAGATTTATCTATGCTCACACGCGCGACCGCCTTTTTCCTGTTTCTTCTGACGATACTCGCAGCAAGTCCGGCGGCGGCCGAGCCCAAATGCGACAAGGGCACGGCGAAGAAGCCGCATCTGGAAAATCAGGTGATGACCCTTCCCGGTGGCGGCCTCCCGCACCGGCGCGCCTATGTATTGCTGAGCTGCTGGGACAACGCAGGGCAGCTTGAAGGACTGGCCGATGCCAATGGCAAGCTGCTCGTTCCCGCCACTTACAATCGCGTCGTTCCCATCTCGCCGAGTGTTGCATTGGTGCAGCCCGCCATTGCGGTGAAAGCCTTCTACCAGGAACGCGAGCCTTGGCGTCTGTATATCATCGGAAAGGGCGAACAGGGGCCCTCGCCATGGAAACATGTATGGACGCCGCAATGGCAGAACGAGCAATATGCGATCGGCTGGAACCAGGCCTATGAATGCTGCTCGACCGAATTCTTCCTGCTGGCGGGCGGCCCTGATAACGTCGTCCAGATTCGCAATCTTGGCGGCGCTGCGCGAACGCCGGGCGAGGTAACGCTTGAGAGCTACCGCAATACGCTGATTGCGCACTTCACGTCGGCCGACGGCACTCCGGTCAGCCGCATCCTCGACATGTTTGGCAAGCCGATCTCGCCCGTCCTTGGGGCTATCGAACGCTGGGAAACCTATGCGCCGCTTTGGCCGCATGAATTCAGGCATCCCTCCTACCAAGACAAGAACAGAATTCTTGCAACCGACTATCTCTCGGTCATCATGACCGGCGACCATGATGTGCTGCCTTATGGCAAACTATATGTGCCGATCGATGAAACCGGACAGCCGCTGCCGCTGCCCGCCGGAGTGATCGGGGTTCTCCCCCTCAAATTTCTGGCGCCGCCGAATGCGGACAACGTGACCTTGGGTTGGGCGCTCGTGGAAGACGGGCCGCGCGGCTTGCGGGTGCGTCCTGCATTCGGAACCCTGGAATCCGTGATTGCAAATGTATCGACTCTTCCGAGCTACACAGGCCTCGCGCGCTTCAACAAAGGGATGACCGACAGGAACGCCTTCATCCGCGACGTCTATCTCGTCCGAAAGCCGGAGGATGGGCTCTGGCATGTGCTCGATGCCAATCTGTTTACGCCCACGCCGGCACCCGGAGATGGCGAGCAAGTGAGCGGCAGAACCGCGGCCGAGACCTATGCGGCCTATGTCGACAGCCGCATGGCGTTTCAGCGCGGTATTATTGCACAATATGATCGTGAACGCGCCGAAGCGGTGGCACGCTCGACGGCGCAACTCGAAACGCGGCATCAGCAAATGCTGGCTTCGGGCGATTATTGCAAATGGGATGTAGGGGGAGAGCTGCTTGCAGCCAAAACCGTCGAACTGATCCTCAAAAACTGCACTATTCGGTCCGATGCGATGTTCAACTATGCGCGCAGCCGGGGCGCCAACCCGGAGATTATCGCGCAGGCCGAATATAAATATTGGGATGCGAGAGGGCGCTATGCCGCACCGATCCCGCCTGCTCCTCCGGGCACCTTCACGTCGCCCAATTGGGAGGCATGGGGCAACGCGATCATCAAGTCTGCAAAAGAAAGCACAGAAAGCTTCGTCCGCGAACAACGGCGCGACTATTACGAAAACATGGAAAAATGGAATCGCGGCCAGCAGAATTGGTGCTGCTAAGCGCTGCCCCCAAGGGAGGTCAACTCCATGGAGGCAGCATAATTTCTGCAGCAAGCGGGGGCGAACTTTGAATTATGCTTCAAGGGTGCACCATGTCACGGATACACTCAGCGGTCTGGAGAATGTCGGCGGTGGCCACGTTGGCGCTAACGGCTTCGGCGCCTCTTTACGCCGAGGACGAGCAGACAACTGTAATAGACGGGCGCTGCCAATATCCTGATCGTGTGGCCGAATATCGCAATGAGACGACCTTGATCCTATGCGACACCGCAACGATCACCCAGAGCGCAACGATCACGACGCTCGATTTCTCGCAGCGCAGCTGGGGTTCGACGGCTCGCTTCACGGGCAACAGGACTGGCGACACAATCGCCATATCCACGGTCGCCCTGCGGGGTGGCAGCCCCGTTGCGGCGAGGGGCTCTTGCGAGATATTTCATCGCGATGATGGCAGGCTATCGGTGATAAGCTGCCTGGTCAAAGCAGGCTCGCGGTCAATCGCCGCCAATTTCGTGCCCTCTCGCCTGTGATGGCGTTTCAACCGTCCGGGCGCGTCCTTTAGCGGCACCCCTAGGGTCTTCCCCCTATCTGTCTTATTACCTTGCGTTTTTCCGCTGAATTATGCGAGTTTCACGGAATTGAGATATAAGATCCGCACAGGTCAATGAATGAAGCGGATTGCTGTTCGCACCACCGGGCCAAAGGAACGCAGTCCATTCCCGGTGACGCATGATCCGGCCCGTGCAAGGCCGGTTTTGCGCGGCGGGGCAGCAGTCCAGTCTGGTGAGGGCTAGAACAATCATGCCAGCCAGTGGCGCCCCGTCTGG
>MKUB01000066.1 GCA_001898545.1 Sphingomonadales bacterium 63-6
ATGATTTCCGAAGCGACGGTGATGTCGAAGCCGGTTTCGCGCGGATAGCCGTTCGACACGCCGCCCAGCGGGCCGACGATCTGGCGCAGGGCGCGATCGTTCATGTCCAGAACGCGGCGCCAGGTGACACGGCGCAGGTCGATGTTCTGCTCGTTGCCCCAGTAGATGTGGTTGTCGATCATGGCCGACAGCAGATTGTGGGCCGAAGTAATGGCGTGGAAGTCACCCGTGAAGTGCAGGTTGATCTCGTCCATCGGCATGACCTGGCTCTTGCCGCCGCCAGCGCCGCCGCCCTTCACGCCGAAGCAGGGGCCGAGGCTAGGCTCGCGCAGGCAGAGCAGGGTCTTCTTGCCGATGCGGTGCAGGGCGTCGGACAGACCGACCGAGGTGGTGGTCTTGCCTTCGCCGGCCGGGGTCGGGTTGATGGCGGTGACGAGGATCAGCTTGCCCGGAGCCAGCGCCGGAGGCAGCAGGTCACGGTCGATCTTGGCCTTGTACTTGCCGTAGGGAATCAGCGCCTCATCGGGAACGCCGGCCTTCTTGGCGACTTCGGTGATGGGGGCCAGCGTGGCCTGGCGTGCGATTTCGATATCAGTAGGCATCGCTTCTCGTCCTTGTTGTCTTAAGGGCAGTTCGAACTTCCGGGAACGTCCGGCAAGGCGCGAGCCCGGCCATCCGCCATTTCGCACTCACGAAGATTTCGTGATTCTGAAATTTGTAAGCGGCTCATACAATTTTCCTGTGCGAATCCTCAAGGGTGATTCTTGGGAAGAAAACGTCCTGCCGGGCCAGCATAGCCGGTGGATCGTTACCGCGGCCCTCTTGTGCGGGATAGCGCGCTTGGGTAAGTTCCCATTTCGTTCTCATTTTCAGGATGTCCAATGGACGCGCTTCCCATAGTTGTTTTGTCTCTCATCGCGCTTGCCGCCGGGCTGGGGCTGGGTTGGTTCTTCGGCGGCAGGCCCGCTGCCGAATTGCGTAGCCGCCTCGCCCAGGCAGAGGCGCAGGGGCGGGAACTGACGGAGAAGCTCGCCCGCATGGCGCCGGAGCTTGCCACGATGAGCGAGCGGGCGGGGCGGGCGGATATGCTGGCTGGCCAGCTGGACCTTGCGCGGGAAGAGCTGACGATGCTCAAGGCGCGGGAGGCAGGCTTCGAGGAACAGAAGCGTCTGCTTCTTCAGGCGCGGGAGGATATGCTCAAGGAATTCCAGAACGCCGGTAGCAAGGTGCTGGGGGAGGCTCAGGAAGCCTTCCTCCGGCGCGCGGAAGAACGCTTCCGTCAGTCGGAGGAAAATGGCGAGCAGAAAATCCGCACCCTGCTGGAGCCGGTGGGCCAGAGGCTGAAAAGCTATGAGGAACAGGTCGCCGCGCTGGAAGCTAAGCGGGTGGATGCGTTCGGTCAGCTGGCCGGTCTGCTCCAGTCGATGCGCGAAGGGCAGGAGCAGGTAAGGCAGGAAGCTCAACGGCTCGGCAATTCTCTACGCAATGCGCCCAAGGCGCGTGGGCGCTGGGGCGAGCAGCAATTGCGCAATGTGCTGGAGCAATGCGGCCTTGCAGAGCACACCGATTTCGTGACCGAGCATTCCGTGAATACCGAGGATGGCCGGTTGCGCCCCGATGCCATCGTCAATGTGCCGGGCCAGAAGAAACTGGTGATCGACGCCAAAGTGTCGCTCAACGCCTATCAGGAGGCTTTCGAGGCAGATACGGATGAGGGGCGCGATCTGGCGCTGGCGGCCCATGCACGGGCGATGAAGAACCATGTGCAGCAACTGGGCGCCAAAAGTTACCAGAGCCAGTTCGAGGATGCCCCCGATTATGTGGTAATGTTCGTGCCCGGCGAACATTTCCTGGCCGCCGCGCTGGAGCATGATCCGGAACTGTGGGACTTCGCCTTCCGCAGCAAGGTGCTGTTGGCCACGCCGACTAATCTGGTGGCCATTGCGCGTACCGTGGCGCAGGTCTGGCGGCAGGATGCGCTGGCCCGGGAGGCTCGGGAAATCGGGCGCATGGGGGCCGAATTGTACGACCGGCTGGCCGTTGCCGGAGAGCATCTCAAGCGGGTCGGCTCAGGTCTGGACAGCGCGGTAAGCAATTATAACAAGTTTGTGGGAAGCTTTGAGCGCAATGTCCTCTCCGCTGGTCGCCGATTGAGAGACAAAGGCGTCGAAATCGGCAAGCGAGAAATCGAAGATGTGCCCCTGGTCGAGGCGGCACCCCGTTATGTAGCGGGCGACCTTGCCGGGGATCAGGCAGAGGAGGTCGCCCCACCGGAGGACTGAGTATATGCGTCAACTGCTGGGGCCGATCGCCTTGATCGTTCCGTTTGCCTTGCTTGCTGCCTGCGGGCAGGGCGAAGGTGCAAAGACGCCGCCCGCCACGCCAGAGGCCCGGAATAGCGAGGCCAGCGAAGCGGAAACCTTACTTACCTCGCTGGTCACTCCGCGCCAGAAGGGGCGCTATGCTCCCCGCGATGAATGCGGTGCGATCAGCGGGACGGAGGAATTCCGCCTGAAACTGGCGCAGGCAGTGATCGATCGCGATACCGATGCCTTCGTGGCACTTGCCTCCCCGGACATCGCGCTCGATTTCGGTGGCGGGTCGGGCAGGGCCGAACTGCGCCGCCGGCTGATGGATCCGCAGTATAATTTGTGGGAAGCGCTCCAGAACCTGCTCCCGCTCGGTTGTGCCGTTAACCAGCAGGGCGGTTTCACCATGCCGTGGTACTTCACGCAGAATTTCGGTGATCGCGACGCTTACACTTTGCTGCTGGTGCGGGGGGAGGGCGTGCCGTTACTCGCCTCCCAGCGCAGGGACGCCAAAGTGCTCCGGACTTTCGACTGGGATATCGTCCAGCTGGAGGACAGCACGGACGAGGACAGTCCCTTTGCCAAGGTGAACGATTACGGAAAGCTGTCCGGCTATATGGAGTGGGACAAGCTGCGGGCGCTGGTCGATTATCGACTGATCGTGGAAGAACGCGAAGATGGCTGGGCGCTGAGCGCCTTCGTTGCCGGAGACTGAAGCGCCCGCAGGCCCGGGCCTTAGCTGGCCCGGGTCGCGGTGATGTCCACCTTGACGGTCACGTTGGGATCGACGGACTTGTCTTGCCAGGACCCTTCGCCAAGGCCCCATTCCGTGCGGTCGATCTGTGCTTCGCCCTTCATCTTTGCCGTGTCGCCATCGATAGTGAGGGTGAAGGGCAGTTTCACCGGCTTGCTCACGCCTTTGATCGTCAGAGTGCCGTCAGCCACATAGGCATTGGGCCCTGTCGAGGTAATGCCATTGGTGGTGAAGGTCGCATTCGGGAAGGCGCCGATGTTGAACCAGCTGCCTTCGCGCAGCGGATCGTCGCGCGAGGGATCACCGCTGCTGGCGCTGCCCGTGTCGATTGTCACCTTGGCGAGCGACTGGTCGAGATGGGCGGGATCGAAATTGATTTGTGCGCTCCACTTGCTGAAGCTGCCTTCGAAGCTCTCGCTATTGCCTACCCCGGCATAGCCGAGCGTTGAGGCTGCCGGATCGACGATCCAGCCCGGTGCGGCCATTTCCGGGCCGACGGCGGCGGCAGGGATCGTGAGCAGGGCCAGCGCGGCGATTGCTGCGGCCGGGCCAAATGCTGCGGTTTTGCGGTGGAACATGCTCATATCTCCCCAATATTCGGTCTTCTGGCGCAGTGCGCTTGCCCGTTGTCAGTGCTCGGGCAGGCAATAGGTTCCCGCCTTTGCCCTGTCCATGCGCGTGTGAGGCACGTCAGCGGTGAGTGGTCGGTCCGCCGGTCCGGGTGAGGCTGGCGCTATGCCCGCGCGACTTGAGCGTCAGTGTGCTGCCCTCGATCTCTATTTCAGGGGCTGCCACCAGCAGGGCGCTCGTCGCCTGTTCCTGCTCGCCCAGTTGCCCTTCGCAGAACATCCGAGTCTGGATCAGCGGCCCGGCAATGAGGCGGGTCTTTTCGATCCGCCATGGCCCGCTGAGCGAATTGCAGCCGACATTGGCGGAGAGCATGTCACCCTCGAAAGACAGCCGGGCGCGCGTCGGGTCGACCGGCGCCTGTCCGTCGATTCCGGTGAAGCTCCACTGGCTTCCTTCAAGGGCATGAGGGGGTGCGGTTTGCGCCACGCAAGCCGTCAGGGACGGGGCCATGAGAAGGATGGCAAACAGGGAAACTGCGCGGCGCATGATTCCTTATCGTTCATTTTCGCTGTCAGCAGGCTGAATGGCCGTGAATAATTAGCCCGTAACAGGATTCTCAGGGGTCGAGCGCCGCCAGGGCCTCGTATGCCAGCACCGCGCCGGCCACCGAGGCATTGAGGCTGTCGGCCCGCCCGCGCATTGGCATCGTCACTCGCAGGTCGCAGGCCATTTCATATTCTTCCGGCAGGCCGCGCGATTCATTGCCGACCATCAGGAAACAGGGCGCGGCATAGGGCGCGCCGCGATAGGGTTGGGCATCCCGCAGCGAGGCGGCGACAAGCTGGCCTTCGCCGCTGCGCAGCCAATCGATGAATTCATCCCAGCTCGCCTGCGCGATTTCCTGCGTGAAGATCGCGCCCATGCTGGCGCGCACGGCCTCTACCGAGAAGGGATCGGCGCAATCGTCGATAAGGATCACGCCGCCTGCGCCCACTGCGTCGCCCGTGCGCAACATCGTGCCGAGATTGCCAGGATCGCGCAGGGCCTGCGCCACGAGCCAGATTTTGGCCGAAGACCGGTCAAGATGGGCAAGCGAAGTATCGAATTCGGCAAAGACCCCGGCAACGGCCTGCGGATTGTCCTTGCCGGTGATCTTGGACAGGATTTCCGCCGAGCATTCCACGATTTCGCCGCCAGACCGATCGACGGCCTGTTCCAGCGCGGTGAGGAGCGGATGCTCGTCCCGCTCGCTCGACATGATCAGCATTTCCGGAATTCGGCCGCTTTCGCGCGCATCGGTGAGCAGGCGAAGCCCCTCGGCGAGGAACTTGCCTTCCCTCTTGCGGTGCTTCTTCTCCCGCAAGGAGCGGAGATATTTGACCGTGGGGTTGGAAAAACCGGTAATCTGGCGGCGCATAAGGCCCGCTTAGGTCGCCAAGCCCGGTTCGACAAGCTCAGGCCGGGCAGAGGGGCTCAATCTTCCCCGAAACCGTCCATCACCAGGCCCACAAGCTTGGTCAGCAATGCATCGGCCTCGTTGCCGCGCACGCATACCTCGATAGTGTCGCCCTTGGCCGCGCCGAGCATCATCAGGCCCAGGATCGATCCGCCTACGGCCTCCATCCCGTCCTTCGCGACAGTCACCTGCGTTCCATCCGGCAGGTTGGCCACGGCAGCCACGAATTTGGCGCTGGCCCGCGCATGCAGGCCACGCTGATTGATTATTTCCACGCTTCTACGTGCTGTATCCATCCGGGCACCCCTCCCAGGGCGGTCATGTTAGTTGCGGCATCTTTTCGTTGATCAGGCGTCCTGTCCAAGGAATTCGGACGCGATGGTGATGTAATTGCGGCCGGCATCGCGCGCGGCGGCCACGGCCTGCATGATGGGCATCTTGTCGCGTGCGCCCGCCAAGCGGATCAGCATGGGCAGGTTGATCCCGGCCACGACTTCCACCTTGCCTTCTTCCATCAGCGAAATGGCGAGGTTGGAAGGGGTGCCGCCGAACAGATCGGTAAGGATCACGGCGCCTTGTCCGCTGTCCACCTTCTGGATGGCCTCCGCGATTTCCGCGCGGCGGGCCTCCATATCGTCCTTGGGGCCGATGCACACCGTCTCAACCGCTTCCTGGCGGCCGACGACATGTTCCATCGCTTTCACGAACTCCTCGGCCAATCGGCCGTGGGTGACAAGAATCATTCCGATCATGCAGGAAAACAGCTTTCAGACCTGAGGGCCGCGCGGGGGTTCATGGGTACCATTGGCGCCATGATGCAAAAAGGCGCAATCGGTTTCACGGCTGGTGCGGCCCTTCAATAAGTTCGGCAGCTCGCGATCCGAGGTTTCTATGGCGGACAGTGGGCGAAAAACCGGCTTCGCGCAAGGTTTTCGCGATTTCCTCGGCCACAAAGACCGAGCGATGGCGCCCGCCTGTGCAGCCAAAGGCGATGTTGACGTAGCTTTTGCCCTGCGCCGCATAGCGGGGCAGCAGTTCCAGCAGCAGGTCCCGAATCCGGGCAAAGGTGCTATCGAAAGCAGGGTCCGTGCGGATATGGGCGCCCACGGCCGCATCGAGCCCGGTGAGTTCGCGCAGATCAGGCACCCAGTGCGGATTATCGAGATAGCGCATGTCGAAGACGAGATCGGCCACCGGCACCCCGCGCGAAAAGCCGAAGCTGCTGACCGTCACGGTCATCGCTTCGCCCGTATGGATGCCGAATTGCTCCCGGATCGCCTGCTGCAGGTCGTTGGTGGAAAAGGCGGTGGTGTTGATCACCACATCGGCCCAGCGGCGCAGCGGGGCGAGCAATTCGCGTTCGGCCGCGATGCCGTCCGCCGCCGGGATGCCGCTTGCCAGCGGATGGCGGCGGCGTGTTTCATTATAGCGGCGTTCCAGTTCCTGCGCCGAGCAGTCGAGGAACATGGTGGTGACCACCAGATCGTCTCGTTCCGAAAGCTGCTTAACCCGCAGGATAATGTCCGCCGGATCGAAGCCGCGCGTACGGGAATCGAAACCTATGGCCAGCGGGGCCTTGATCCCGTCGCGCTCGTCATCCGCGCCGATCAGGCGGTCGAGCAGGCGGATCGGGAAATTGTCGATCGCTTCCCAGCCGAGATCTTCAAGCTCGCGCAGGGCAGTCGTCTTGCCCGCGCCGAGCATGCCGGTGACAAGCAGAATGCGCTGGCGGGAATCCGCAGAAGGAAGGGGAGACTCGGAAGCCATTTGGCGCGGTTTGCCTCCGTCCGCCGCGAAAGGGAAGGCTTGGTAAGCGTTTGTGCCGGAAGGGGGCGTTTGGCTGCCTGATTGAGGCGAGGGCTTACAGGGGCTGCGGCGGGGAATGGGGTTATCAGGTAACAGTCCGTTGCAAGGCGCATTTGGCCGAGTGGTGATGCCTCAATCTTCTTCCTCGACCCAGAAGATGAACGCGTGTTCGTCATCAAAGCCAATAACGCCGCAATCGAACGTAGCCGATGTTAGTGGAGTCCAGCCGTTCGATGCACCCTCTTTCCACTCACCGTTGCTAAGGAAGGTGGCGTCCTCAGCGAGGAGGTCGAGCGCGCGCTTGGCTTCTTCAAGCGACCATTTTTGGGGCGGCCCTCTACCGTAAGCCAAGCTCGTCGAGGCAGCTACAGCAAGAACTCGCGCAGCCTCTGCTCTGGTCAAACGGGTCATCCCGGTTCGCGTAAATGGATTATCGCCCGATGTCGGTAGGCCAATTCGTCCCGATACGGTCTGCGCAAGCTGGCCTTCACGAACGTCTGGTCTGCTCCCAGCCCACCAATGTGCATCTTTTTGCTTAGCCAGCCTGCGCAAGAGACTCTTTAACGTTTGCATTTGGGGACTAGGCCCTGAACTCATAAGCTGATGGGTTGCTTTTCCATTCGTCGACGAGGCGTCCAATCCGGCTTGCACGCTTCGCCAGCGGGGTATCTGATACACCATCGAAGTCCATGGCTCGGAGAATGCCCCACCCTGGAGGCGTTTCCTCTCCCGCCTCAAGGTTGGTGTGGAATTCGACAAACCAGTCTGCCCATCGTGTTTTCAGCGCCGGCTGCCATCCGCCAGCAAGTTCGTCCGCGCTCGGGGGAAGTTTCAACTCATCCATCAGATTGGCGAGTTCTGTGTTGAGGGGTTCAGGCAGCATCGCTGATCGCATCCGGGCATCTCTCCGCGAAAAAGGAGTGTTCGCCAATATCTCGCCTAAGTCCAATCGCAGGTTGAAATCGTACTTTAGCACATGGCTCTATCGCGAGCGCAACCTGATTGAGCGCTTCTTCTCCAAGCTGAAGCACTTCCGCATGGTTGTTACGCGATACGATAAGTTGGCCGAAAACTTCCTCGCCATGGTCCAGCTTGCCTCAATGCGCCTGTGGCTCCGCGTTTATGAGTCTACGGCCCAGCTCAACGGTTGCTACTGGGTTCCCGCTTTCGCGGGAATTACGAAGGTAGGCGGGCAGTATCTCCGCCCTAATTAGCCACCCGCTTATCCTGAGCTTGTCGAAGGACATGCGCTGGCGCTTGCCCGGCAAGGGGTATGGGGCTGACGGTTTCCCGCGTCCTTCGACAGGCTCAGGACGAGCGGGGGTCTGGGATGGCAGCAATCGGTCTTTTCCTGACTGTTCACATCAGAAAACACTTCTTCTCACACCCAGCCAGAAAGCACTTTCCTACTCACCCCAAAGTGGCGTTTATCCTGATCGATGAACGACCCCGCCTCAGCCCTGCTTCGCCCATTGTCCACCCACGCCAAGGGGCCCTTCCAACGCGTGCAGGGCATGCACGAAAACCTGAAATGGAAGGTGACATTCCAGATTGCGTGCCACTCCGGAAAATGGCTTGAAACTGCGCCGGACGGAGGTGCCACGCCGCGAACGAAACAGCGAATTTCGCTGCCCGGAAAGGTGACACATCACGCTCGCCACTTCGGGGCTGATCGAACCTCCGCAATCGCCCCGCTCGTAAAAAAGTCAGCTCAGCCCGTGCAGTTTCAGTGCCCATTCGGCGCGCAGGGGCAGGGCGGGGCTGTCGGGCCACAGGCGGATGAGTGGCAGGGCCGCACCCGCCAGATCGATTGTCTCGGCGTGCTCCATGTGACGGGGAGCCATGGGATCGAGCCGCAGTACCAGTGCAACGGACGCCCGGGCGGTCGGCAGGTCGATGATGCCGACATTGCGAATTTCCAGCTTGCCCGCGATGTTGGGGGGGGGCGAGGCCCACAACACTGCGCCGCGCCTTTCCAGCGTTACACCGTCATCCCCGATCAGCATGGCTCCCCGGTCAATCAGGGCCAGGGCGAGGCTGGACTTGCCGCTGCCGGGCGCGCCTTCGATCAGTACCGCACGCCCGCCCAGTGCGACGCAGCTTGCCTGATGGACCAGCACGCTCATCTCTGTTCCGCCGCGGGCAGGGTGATGATGAAACAGGCCCCGCCCATTTCCGGCAGCGGATCGCCCAGGGTGAGCGATCCGTCATGGGCTTCCACGATGGTGCGCGCGATGGCGAGGCCGAGGCCGCTATGCGCGCCGAAGCCCTCTTCTTCAGGGCGCACCGAATGGAACCGTTCGAACACCTTGTCGCGCTCGCCCTCGGGAATGCCGGGGCCCTGGTCGCGGATCGTGGCTTCCACCAGATCGTCATGCGTTCGCAGTTCGATGGTGATCGCGCCATGGGGCGGGGAGAAGGAGACGGCATTGTCCAGCAGGTTCTCCACCACACGCTCCAGCCGGGCGGGAACGCCCAGCACTACGAATGGCCCGCGCCCCTTGCGCTTCAGCTTGATCGTGCGGCCATCCGTTTCTGTTCGATGTTCGCGCGCGCCCACGGCATTGGCGATGAGTGCGGCCAGATCGACCTGCTCGAATGTGGCGCGGGTCAGTTCCGCGTCGATCCGGCTGGCGTCGGAGATTTCGCTCACCAGCCGGTCGATCCGCTGGACATCGTGCAGGGCAATGTCGGTCAACTGGCGGCGCAGCGCAGGCTGTTCGACATTGGACAGCGCCTCCAGCGCGCTGCGCAGCGAGGCGAGAGGGTTCTTCAGCTCATGCGCCACATCGGCGGCGAAGCTTTCTACCGCGTCGATCCGGTGACGCAGGGCGGAACTCATGTCGGAAATCGCACGGGCCAGCATGCCGATTTCGTCGCGCCGGTCAGGCAGGCGGGGGACCACCACTTCGCGGTCGCGCCCCAGCCTTACGCGAACGGCGGCGCGCACCAGCACGCGCAGCGGGCGCACGATGATCTTGGCGAGATAAAGCGAGAGCTGGACGGAGATGATCACGGCCGCGGCCACGATGATCGCCAGCGTCTGCCGGGCGTCGCGCACACGCTTGGTGATGTCGATGGCATTGCGGGTGGTCAGCAGCATGGTGCCATCGCGCCCGACCGGCGCGGCGGCGGAGATCACCGGCGTCCGGTCCGGCGCATAGCGCAGCAATATTTGCGTACGGCCCACCTTGCGCGCTTCGGCCAGTTCGGGCCAGGAATCGGCATGAGTGTCGCTCGGTTCGACATAAGCGGGGACAGGAGCCGCCCCCAGGATCGCGTCCATCCCCCGGTCCAGCCAGCGCGCGGCATGCTGATACCACGGCTCCTCGTCCGGATCGATCAGCGTGTAGGACGGTGGGGCAAGCGCGAAGCTGTCCTTCACCAGCGTTCCATCGGGGCGATAGAGCCGCAGGCGCAATTGTTGTTCCTGACCGATCTGTACGATCAGCTTGTCCCGCAGGCTGGCCTTTACCCCCAGCAGCGCCTCCGCCGTGATCTGCGCCTCGCCGCGGGCCAGGCGGAAGCGTTCTTCGATCAGCTGGCGGCGGAAATTGTCGAGATAGAAGAAGCTGCCCGCCAGGATCGACAAAGCGATGATGTTGAAGGTGAGGATGCGGATCGTCAGCGACGCGCGCGGGGTGAAGATCGGGCGCTCGAAGCGGCGCACTCTTCTCGCTTCCGGTCTTACCTCAACTGGCTCAGCCATCGGAGAAACTGTATCCAGCGCCGTAGAGCGTTTCGATCGCGGAGAATTCCGGGGCGACCGAGCGGAATTTGCGCCGCATCCGCTTGATGTGGCTGTCCACTGTCCGGTCATCCACGAAGACATCGTCGGGATAGGCCGCGTCCATCAGCTGGTTGCGGCTCTTGATCACGCCGGGCCTTGCCGCCAGCGCCTCCAGGATCAGGAATTCGGTGACCGTCAGCGACACGTTACGCCCGTCCCACATCACGCGGTGCCGGGCCGGGTCCATGCGCAGTTTGCCCCGCACGATTTCCTCGCCCGCCTCGGTGATTTCGGTTTCCTCGCCGGGGGTTTGCTGCACTATTCCGCTGCGCCGCAGGATCGCGCGGATGCGGGCGATCAGCAGCTTCTGGCTGAAGGGCTTGGCGATGTAATCGTCCGCCCCCATGGCCAGGCCGGCAGCCTCGTCCTGCTCGTCATCCTTGCTGGTCAGGAAGATGACGGGAAGGGTCGATGTCTCGCGCAGGCGGCGCAGCAATTCCATTCCATCCATGCGCGGCATCTTGATGTCGAACACGGCCAGATCGGGCTGATTTTCGGTTAGGGCCTTGAGTGCAGTGGCGCCGTCCGTATAAACACGAGTTGCAAAGCCTTCCGACTGGAGGGCGATGGAAACGCTGGTCAGGATGTTACGGTCATCGTCCACAAGGGCGATCACCTGTTGCGGCTCTGCCGTAGCGGAAGCGGACTGGCTGGTTGCTGAAAGGCCGGGCTGCTGTGCCATGGAAGAGCTTTCCTGATGGTATCGAAGCATGGGATTAACGATTTCGCGCCAAATAGACAACGCTTGAGCCGATTCCCGTTGTCACGCATGTGCGGTAAAACATTGTGCTAAATCAGCAATTTCATTGCGATTGTGCCAGTTTGACGAAGGGTGTTTCGGCGACTATGCGCAACCGCGTTCCCTGCAGCGAAGAAGATCGCTGCGCCACCCAGAACACTCTGGCCCATTAGTCTGGAGACGACCTTGACTTCCGCCCTTTCCTTCCCGCTCGACCGCCAGGGCATTGGCACTTCCGCGACGATTCATGCGAACCTTGGGACGGCTCCGCTCGTCGAACACGCCGTTTCCAACGGCGAAGGCCGCCTTGCTGCCCACGGGCCGCTGGTAGTCGAAACCGGCCGCCACACCGGCCGTTCCGCGAAGGACAAGTTCATTGTCCGCGACGGCGTGACGGAACACACGGTCTGGTGGGGCAAGACCAATGTCGAGATGAGCCCTGAACATTTCGCCGCGCTGAAGGAAGATTTCTTCAAGGCGCTGGCCGAAAAGGACAAGCTCTACGTCGCCGATCTGTTCGGCGGTTCGCAGGTTGATCACCGCGTGAACGTGCGCGTGATCAACGAACTGGCATGGCACAATCTGTTCATCCGCACTCTGCTGGTGCGCCCCTCGGCGGAAGAGCTTGACGGCTTCGTTCCGGAATACACCATCATCGATCTGCCCAGCTTCGTGGCCGATCCGGTGCGCCATGGTTCGCGCAGCGAAACGGTGATCGCGGTCAATCTTTCCGAAAAGCTGATCCTTATCGGCGGCTCGAAATATGCCGGCGAAATGAAGAAGAGCGTGTTCGGCATCCTCAACTTCCTGCTGCCGACCAAGGGCGTGATGCCGATGCATTGCTCGGCCAATGTCGGCCCGGACGGCAAGACCGCAGTGTTCTTCGGCCTTTCCGGCACCGGCAAGACTACGCTGTCGGCCGATGCCAGCCGCACGCTGATCGGCGATGACGAGCATGGCTGGTCGGATACGGCGGTCTTCAATTTCGAAGGCGGCTGCTATGCCAAGATGATCCGCCTTTCGGCCGAAGCCGAACCGGAAATCTACGCCACCACCCGCATGTTCGGCACCGTGCTCGAAAATGTGGTGATGGACGAAGCGACTCGGGAACTGGATTTCGACGACAACTCGCTCGCCGAGAACAGCCGCGGTGCCTATCCGATCGATTTCATTCCGAACGCTTCGGAAGAAAATCTCGGCCCGGTGCCGTCCAACGTGATCATGCTCACCGCCGATGCTTTCGGCGTGCTGCCTCCGATTGCGCGACTCACCCCCGATCAGGCCATGTATCACTTCCTGTCGGGCTACACGGCCAAGGTGGCGGGTACGGAAATCGGCGTGACCGAACCGGAAGCCACTTTCTCCACCTGCTTCGGCGCTCCCTTCATGCCGCGCCACCCCAGCGTTTACGGTAACCTGTTGAAAGAACGCATTGCCAAGGGCGGCGTCTCCTGCTGGCTGGTCAATACCGGCTGGACCGGCGGCAAGTATGGCGTGGGCAAGCGCATGCCGATCAAGGCCACCCGCGCGCTGCTGAATGCCGCGCTCGACGGTTCGCTGAACAATGCCGAGTTCCGCAAGGACCCCAACTTCGGCTTCGATGTGCCGGTGGCCGTGCCGGGGGTCGATACTTCGATCCTCGATCCGCGTTCCACCTGGGCGGACAAGGACGAGTATGACGCGACTGCCGCGAAGCTCGTGCAGCTCTTCGTTGACAATTTCGAGCAATTTGCCGACCATGTCGACGAGAGCGTGAAGCAGGCGGCTCCCGCCGTCTGATCCGCACACGAGTTGGAGAGGAGGAAAAGGGGGTACCGCAAGGGCCCCCTTTTCTGATTCCGGCTTCCTTCCGTTGCTTGCGACTCTGGCGGGGCTGCCAAACCCTGTTTCAAGCCATCCCGTCCGAACCCGCTCAGATTTGACTTGCGCCAATGTAGCGAGGGCGCATCATGTCTATCCATCGGTTATTGAGCCAAAGGAGCGGATGATATGAGCCTTTTCGATTCCATCCTCAAAAGCATCTCGGGTGTCCCTGATGACGTCGCCAATCTGGCTGCGAAGCTCGGGATCGATCCCGCCACTGCCGAGAAGGCCATCGCCGCGCTGGGTCATGCCCATCAGCTGGAAGGCGATACGGTGGAAGCGGCCGCTGCCAGCACCGGCCTTCCCACCGGCACGCTTCAGCAGATCGTTGAGCATATCGGGGGCGAAGGCTCGCTGATGGAGTTCGCCAACATGCTGGACCGCGATGGGGACGGTAATCCGATCAACGACATCGCCGGCATCGCAAAGGGCATTTTCGGCAAGGAATAAGGCGCCCGCGCAGCCCATGCCCAAAGGCATCGGGGCCGCGCATGGTTGCATGGCATTCCGGAATAGCGACGGGGCGGCGGTTGTGCGCTTTCCCCGTCGTGGTGTTTCCGGTCCTCTAGGGGGCTGCCTGCAGAGGCAGACGGGGGCCGGTCAGGCCGCCTTGCGGGGCGGCGGCGGGCCGGGTTGCTCTGACGGGCCGCCCGGCCTGCTATTACCGCGCGCGACCTGCCGAAATTCGGCGCTGGACGGCAGATCGTCCGCGATCCCGGCAAACAGGGGCAGGGAATCGGTGGCTTCGGCAAAACCCCGCCCATCGGGGCTGGTCATCGCCATAGTCAGGGCCGCGCCGTTCTGCTTCGCCTCATACATCAGCTTGTCCGCCAGGCGCAGTTCCCGGTCGATGGAACGGGCTCCCGGCGCCAGGATCAGCGCCCCCACGCTGCAGCGCAATTCGTCGGCAAAATCGCTGACGGCGGAATTCATCGCGCGGTGCAGCCGGTTGGCGACCATGATCCCCGCTTCGGAATCGCGCACAGGCATATAGACCAGGAACTCGTCCCCGCCGATCCGGGCGAACATATCGTCCTTGCGGATCGAGGCGCGGACATGCTGCGCAAAAGCCTTGAGGCTGGCATCGCCGCGGGCATGGCCGTGAATGTCGTTCAGCGCCTTCAACCCGTCGAGATCGGCATAGGCCAGCACATGCCAGCACTGCGCCTCTTCTATCGGGCCCGCCATTTCGAAGAAAGCCTTGCGGTTCAGCGCGCCGGTCAGCGGATCTGTCCGGGCAAGGCGCCATTCGGTTTCGCAGGCGTGGCGGGCATAGGAAAGCAGCGCGATGATGGCCAGAACCGGCGGGATGCGCACTGCGAAATCCACCAGGGAGATCGGATTGTTATAGGGATAGAGGCTGTCCGCATTCACAACCGCACCGATCAGGATGCAGACGCCGAATGCGGCCATCGCCTGCCGCAAGCCCAAAGCCCAGGCCGCCAGCGCGATGAAGCCGAGATAAAGCGGCCCCACCCAGATGTCCCGCCCGGTGGCATAGTCGACAAAGCCGGTCAGCGCGATGCCCGCGCCTACCGCGATCCATGCCTGAGTGCGCGTGATGCGAAAGGCAATGCCCCGCCGCTCCGAAAAGCCGGCTTCCACCTTCGCACGCTGTTCGATCGCGTGTTTCCTACCCATTTCCGCGCCTTAACCGACTATCCCTAATGCGCGGTTAATCTGTCGAAACACGGCCGGGGCCTCCGATCAGGCGGGGAACACCTGATCGAATGCTGCTTCGAGCCGGGCAAGGCTGGCCGGAACGTCCTTCAGCTTGTCGAGCCCGAACAGGCCGATGCGGAAGCTTTTGTAGTCCGGCCCTTCATCCACCATCAGCGGCACGCCCGCTGCGATCTGGAAGCCCAGCGCGGCGAATTTCTTGCCGGTCTGCAGTTCCGGATCCTCCGTGAAGCACACCACCACGCCGGGGGCGCCGAAGCCTTCCGCCGCGACCGATTTGATGCCGCGCGCAGCGAACATCTCGCGCACCTTGTTGCCCTGTTCCCACTGGGCGGCGCAGAGCGTGTCGAAGCCGATCTTCTTGGTTTCCAGCATCGCATCGCGGAATACGCGGAGCGCGTCGGTCGGCATGGTGGCGTGATAGGCATGGCCGCCGTTCAGATAGGCTTCCATGATCGTGTTCCACTTGCCGAGATCGGCGGCGAAGCTGGTGGACTTTGTTTCGCGGCAGCGTTCCAGCGCGGCATCGCGCATCATCACCAGACCGGCAGAGGGCGGGGCGGACCAGCCCTTCTGCGGGGCGGAGATCAGCACGTCCACGCCGGTGGCTTCCATATCAACCCAGGCGCAGCCCGAGGCGATGCAGTCCAGCACGAACAGCCCGCCTACCGAATGGACGGCATCGGCCAGCGCCGCGATGTAATCTTCCGGCAGGATGATGCCCGAGGCGGTTTCCACATGGGGTGCGAACAGCACGGCGGGCTTTTCCGCCTTGATCGCGGCGACGGCTTCCTCAATCGGCACCGGAGCGAAAGGCGCGTCGGCCCCGCCATTGCCGATGCGGCGGGCCTTCAGCACGATTTCTTCCGCGGGGATCGAACCTGCTTCGAAAATCTGGGTCCAGCGATAGGAGAAGAAGCCGTTGCGGATCACCATCACCTTCTGGCCAGTGGCGAACTGGCGGGCGACTGCCTCCATCGCGTAAGTGCCGCCGCCCGGCACCACGACGGCGCGCTTGGCGTGATAGACTTCGCACAGGGTCTCGTGAATATCGCGCATCACGCCCTGGAACGCCTGGCTCATGTGATTGAGCGAACGGTCGGTGAACACCACCGAGAATTCGAGCAAACCGTCGGGATCGATATCGGGCCGCAAACCAGGCATGGGACTCTCCTTTTCGTGCGCGGCCTTTTTCATGTTTCGGGGCGAGACGCAAATGGGAGTTGGGTTGGGGGAGGGAAGCTGGGGTTTAGGTCCTTCCCAACCCCCTCAGGACGAACGGGTGTAGCTGCTCTTCCCCCCATTCGTCATTCCCGCGGTCGCGGGAATGACGAAGGTGAGTGTGGAGCGGTAGGGCACCAGTCCCCATCCGGCGGCGCGCCCGGACATAACGCCAGTGTGTAGAACAAACCAATCGCGCGGCCGGCACGGCGTCAGGAACTAGGCGCGTGCGGGGCGGGCGGAGGGAGTTGCGAAAGACCGGGCGC
>MKUB01000067.1 GCA_001898545.1 Sphingomonadales bacterium 63-6
GCACTCCGTTGAAGGTCGTGGTCTTCACCATCGAATAATGGGCCTGGTCCAGAAAAGCGATTCGTTCGCCCGGCCGGCACTCCACCGGAAGGCGATAATCGCCGATCACATCCCCCGCCAGGCAGGAAGGCCCGCCGAGCCGCACGGCCTCTGCCGAGCTTTCGTCCTCGCCCAGCATCGCCGGGCGATAAGGCGCTTCCAGCACGTCCGGCATATGGCAGGTCGCGGAAATATCCGTAATGGCCAGTTGCATCCCGTTCCAATGAGTATCGAGGATCGTACCGACGAGAATGCCCGCATCCAGCGCGATGGCCTCCCCCGGTTCCAGATAGACTTCCGCGCCGGTATCGTCCTGCACATCCTTGAGGAACTCCACCAGTTCCTCCCGCTGGTAATCCGCGCGGGTGATATGGTGACCGCCCCCGAAATTCAGCCATTTGAACTGGCCGAAATAGGGCTCCAGATAATCGAAAACCTTGTCCCAGGTCCGCTGGAGCGGGGCCAGATCCTGCTCGCACAGCGAATGGAAATGGATGCCGTCCACCATCGCCATATGCTCGTCAGTCAGCTGGTCGATAGGAAAGCCCAGGCGCGAATGCGGCGCGCAGGGATCGTAACGCGGCACATCCCCTTCGGCGTGAAGGGGGTTGATACGCAGGCCGATGTCGAAAGAATCCCCGCGTATCCGGGCGGCCTCCAGAATGGCGGAGCACCGTTCGATCTGCATGGGCGAATTGAAGATCACATGGTCGGACAAGCGGCAGATCTCGTTGAGGTCTTCCGGCTTGTAAGCCGCGCAATAGGTGGCGATCTCGCCATCGTAATGCTCGGCCGCCAGCATGGCTTCCCACAGGCCAGAAGTGCAGACGCCGTCCAGATATTCGCCGATGACCGGCGCGACCGACCACATGCTGAAGGCCTTGAGCGCCGCCAGCACCTTTGCGCCCGAAGCATCGCGAATATCCGCGATGATCTGGAGGTTCTGGCGCAGCTTCGCCAGATCGACCACGAAGGACGGACTATCCACCCGCGTCAGGTCGAAATGGCTGAAAGCACCCGGATCGCCGGCTCTGGTTTCCATATGATTTCCTTACCCCAAGGGGGATTTGAAGATAAAGAAGGCCCCGCCCGCGATCAGCAGGAAGCCGACGATCTGGCTAGGCCCCGGCCGCTGATCGAACAGCAGCCATGCCACCATCACGAAGGCCGTGAGAGACATGACTTCCTGCATCGTCTTGAGTTCGGCCAGGGAATAGACCTTCGATCCGATCCGATTGGCGGGAACGGCCAGGCAATATTCGAAAAAGGCGATGCCCCAGCTCGCCAGCATGACGACCCACAACGCCTTGTGCGGGAATTTGAGGTGCCCGTACCAGGCGAGGTTCATCATGATGTTGGAGCCGGCCAGCAGCCCTATGGGCGCGAGGAAATTCCAGTTCATGCCATGAACCCCTTTTGCGCGCCGGCCATGGCCAGCCCCTCAAGCAGCAGGCCCCCGCTTTCGCAGGGGCTCACCAATCGTCAGAATTCCACCGGACCGGAAAGCTCTTCCACTGTCCAGGGCAGGCCGTGCTGGTTGAGCATTTCCATGAACGGATCGGGATTGAGCTGTTCGATGTTGAACACGCCGTCACCCTTCCAGATGCCCTGCACCATCAGCGCACTGCCGATCATCGCGGGAACGCCAGTGGTGTAGCTGACCGCCTGATTGCCGGTTTCGGCGAAGGCATCTTCATGGTCGCAGATGTTCTTGATGTAGAACGTCTTCTCGCCAGACCCGTCCAGCGCCTCGCCGGTGGCGATGCAGCCGATATTGGTCTTGCCCTTGGTGGTGGAACCAAGGCTTGCAGGCTCGGGCAGCACGGCCTTGAGGAACTGGAGCGGAATGATCTCCTTGCCCTCATAGATCACCGGATCGATCCGGGTCATGCCGACATTCTGCAGCACGGTGAGGTGCTTGATATATTCATCGCCGAAAGTCATCCAAAAGCGCGCGCGCTCCATCTCGGGCACGAACTTCGCGAGGCTTTCCAGTTCCTCGTGATACATCAGATACATGTTCTTGGGCCCCACGCCTTCAAAGTCGAACTCGACCTTGTTGGACATGGCGGGCGTTTCCACGAACTGGCCGTTCTCCCAGTGGCGGGCAGGCGCGGTCACTTCGCGGATGTTGATTTCCGGGTTGAAATTGGTGGCGAAGGCCTGGCCATGGTCGCCGCCATTGCAGTCCAGAATATCCAGCGTGCGGATGGTCTTCAGCTTGTGCTTCTTCAGCCACATGGTGAACACGCTGGTCACGCCCGGATCGAAACCGCTGCCCAGCAGCGCCATCAGCCCGGCTTCCTTGAAGCGATCATGATAGGCCCACTGCCACTTATATTCGAACTTCGCCTCTTCCTTCGGCTCGTAATTGGCCGTGTCGAGATAATCGACGCCGGTTTCGAGGCAGGCATCCATGATGGTGAGATCCTGATAAGGCAGCGCCAGGTTCACCACCAGGCTGGGCCCGATCTGCCGGATCAGCGCCGACAGCGCCGGAACGTCTTCCGCATCGATGGCATAAGTCGCCACGGTTTCGCCCGTGCGTTCCTTCACGCTCTGCGCGATGGCGTCGCATTTGGACTTCGTGCGGCTCGCCAGATGGATTTCCGGAAAGATGCCGGCATTCATCGCCATCTTATGCACCGCGACCGAGCTGACACCGCCCGCGCCGATCACCAGGACCTTGCTCAAAACCTATCTCCTTTGCCGAAGCGTGATTGCGCATATAGATCGCTTGCATGACAGCACAACCGATGCACGCACCTTCCCATGACGGAACGGTCTCCGCAGCCGCCCGGATTGCGGAGATTCTGCCGCCCACGCCTCTGCTTTCCGTGGAAATCGGGGGAGTTTCCCTTTGGGTGAAGGCCGAATGCCTCCAGCCCATAGGCGCTTTCAAGATTCGCGGCGGCTGGAACCGGCTGAGCACGCTCTCGCCCGAGGAGGCAAAACGCGGCGTAGTCGGGGTCTCCAGCGGCAATCATGCGCAAGGGGTGGCATGGGCAGCGCGGCGGCTTGGCATTCGCGCCACCATCGTCATGCCGAACGACGCTCCGCAGGTGAAACTCGCGAATGTGCGTACTCTTGGAGCCGAAATTGTCCTGTATGACCGCCCCGGTGGGGAAGACCGGGACGCCATCGCCCGTGCCCTGTGCGAAGAACGCGGAGCCACCTTCGTCCACGCCTATGGCGATGCCTGGGTGATCGAGGGGCAAGGCAGTGCGGGCATCGAGATCGCGGCCCAGATGGCGGAACGCGGAAACGCAGGCCCGACACGGATCGTTGCCCCATGTGGCGGCGGCGGGTTGACCGCGGGCCTCGCCCTCGCCTGCCCCGATGCCGAAATCGTGCCGGTGGAGCCCGAAGGATGGGACGATGTCGCGCGCAGTCTGGCGGCGGGCGAGATTCTGCCCGTCGGCCCCAACCCGCCGCCGACAGCCTGCGATGCGCTGCAAACGCCCGCTACATGGCCGATCAACTTTGCCATCCTACAGGAACGAGCATCCCCCGGTCTCTCGGTGAGCGAGGCGGAAGTACGCGCGGCGCAGCGCTTTGCCTTCTCCCATTTGCGGCTGGTACTGGAACCCGGCGGGTCAGTGGCGTTGGCTGCGGCGCTGGCTGGAAAGGTCCCGCTCGATCCCGGCACCGTGATCATGCTGACCGGCGGCAATGTCGATCCGGCAAGCTTTACCAAAGTGCTGGAATCACGCGATTAGTTGCATTTGACAATCTATCGCACCGAATGCAGTCTTCGCCCTGCCTGGCAACGGGAAGGGGGAAGATATGGAAGCGCAAATGCTGGCGCCTGCCGCCGTTCTGGTGGCGTGGTCGATCTTCATGTTGTTGTGGATGACTGCTGTGAGGCTGCGCGCCCTGGCGAAACTGGAATCCAAGGCAAGCGACGCCAAACCCGGCGCGCGAGGGGAAGATCTCAACGGGGTTTTGCCCGACGAGGTCAACTGGAAGGCCCACAACTACACCCACCTTACCGAGACGCCGACCCTGTTCTACGCCGTGACGGTGATCGTCGCCTTGCTGGGCGCGAGCGGCGCGGATGTTACTGCCGCGTGGGCTTATGTGGCGCTGCGGATCGCCCATTCGCTGTGGCAATCCATGGTGAACCGAATTCCGGTCCGGCTGCTGCTGTTCACCCTGTCCAACCTGCCGCTGATCTATCTGGCCGGGCGGGCCCTGCAACTGGCGCTGTTTCAATAGGGGGAGAGAAACGATGGTAGGAATGGGTATCCTGCAACCGGTAGTGGTGCTGGCGGCGTGGACCATGGTGATGTTGAGCTGGATGTATGTAACGCGCATTCCGGCCATGACCGCGGCCAAGGTTGACCCGAATCGACTGGCGACTGATCCTGAAGCGACGCTGGATCGTATCCTGCCGCCGAAAGTCCAGTGGAAAGCGCATAATTACAACCATCTGCATGAAGCACCGACCGTCTTTTATGCGGTGGCAATTGTGCTGGCGATCATCGGCCAGGGCGATGGGTGGAATGAATATTTCGGCTGGGTCTATGTCGCCCTGCGGATCGTGCATTCGCTGGTGCAGGCCACGATCAACCGCGTGATCCTGCGTTTCGCCTTCTTCGTTGCCTCCAGTCTGGCACTAGCCATACTGATCCTACACGCGGCAATAGCAGTGTTCTGAGGCGGATGCTCGCTCCTGCCTCAGCAGGAGCGGGTGCATCACAAAACGAGGCCCCGGCCTTAACCGGGGCCTCTCTTACACTCAGGCCGAGGCCTTCGCTTTTTCGAAATCGCGATGCGCCAGGAAGCGTTCCGCATCAAGCGCGGCCATGCAGCCCGTGCCCGCAGCCGTGATCGCCTGACGGTAAGTGTGGTCCATCACGTCACCGCAGGCGAATACGCCAAGAACGGAGGTCTTCGGCGTACCCGGTTCCACCAGAAGATAGCCGCTTTCGTCCATCGGCAGCTTGCCCTTGAACAGTTCTGTCGAAGGCGCGTGACCGATGGCAACGAAAGCGCCGTCGACTTCCAGCGTGCTCGTCTCGCCAGTGACGGTGTCGGTTAGTTCAAGATGATTCAGCGTCCCATTCTCACCCGCCACGAAACGGGTGACTGCCTTGTTCCAAAGCGTGGAAATCTTGGGGTTGGAGAAAAGGCGATCCTGCAGGATCTTCTCGCTGCGCAATTCGTCCCGCCGGTGGATCAGGGTCACATCGTCGGAATGGTTGGTCAGATAGAGCGCCTCTTCCACGGCGGTATTCCCGCCGCCAATCACAGCCACCTTCTTGCCGCGATAGAAGAACCCGTCGCAGGTCGCGCAGGCCGAAACGCCTTTGCCCGAAAGCGCCTGTTCCCCTTCCACGCCCAGCCATTTCGCCTGAGCGCCAGTGGCAATCACCAGCACGTCGCCCACATATTCGTCACCGCTGTCGCCAATCGCTTTGAAAGGAGAGCCGCCAGCGATATCGATATCAACGATCGTATCCCACATCATCCGCGTGCCGACATGCTCGGCTTGGGCCTGCATTTCCTGCATCAGCCACGGTCCCTGAATGACTTCGCGGAAGCCGGGATAATTTTCCACATCGGTGGTGATAGTCAGTTGCCCGCCGGGCTGAAGCCCCTGCACCACGATCGGCTCCATCCCCGCACGCGCGCCATAGATGGCCGCGGAAAGACCCGCCGGGCCAGAACCGATGATCAGCATGCGTGTGGTGTGCGTCGCCATAATACTCTAGAATCCGTATGCCTGTTGCCTGCGGGGCATGTAGTGTTTCGCTCGGCTCGCGACAATCGCAGTGCGGCTTGGGCTGGGGAAAGCTGGCCTGTTTCCAATGCCACTTATCCTCGCCTTCCAACGCCGAAGCGCGACGCCTGAAACTCCACAAAGCAATGCAGCAGCCCGACATGCGAGGCTTACAGAGGGCCGGTTTGGAAGGGATGGTAGCGGAGGAGGGACTCGAACCCCCGACACGCGGATTATGATTCCGCTGCTCTAACCGGCTGAGCTACTCCGCCCCAAGGTATGTGCCCTGTGGGCTACCCTCGCATCGCGTGGGCAGGCGGCGCATTTAGGTTGGAGTTTTCGGTTGGTCAACCGCGAAACGGATATTGTGCGATCTCTCGCCACAATCCTTCTTCCCAAGCGTAGAGACCGAAGCCCCTGAACCGGAATGCGCGGCGTTCCACGGTCTTCCTCAGTTCCGCTTGAAGGGCCCGCGCAATCGCCGGCTGGACCTTGTTTTGCACGGTTATGTGCAGGCGCAGGGGGTGGCTGTCCTGTGCGGAAAGCAAGCCGTGAAGGCGTTCTGACAGGAGGCTATGCAGGGAAACCATGCCGGGGCTGTCAACATCCAGCGCAGTGCCACGGCCGAGATTCATGATCCCGCTGATCCGGGCATCAGGTGCCCTGCCCCGGGAAATATCCGCCAGCAGCCGCCGAATCTCCGCTTCGGAAGAAGGCGGCAAGGCATGGAACAGCGTGACATGAGCGCGCAGCCGATTGCGCTCCGGCGGGTAATGCCGCCGCCGCAATCCGTCCGCCCAGCCCAGCATTTCAGGCGGCAATTCAGCGGTGATCAGGAGTGGCGCGGAACCGATCTGGCTCTCTCCATCATCCCGGATGGTCAGCCAAGAAAGCCGGGATCGGCTTCCATTGAACCGCATTTGGACAAAAGCTCGTCCACTGCCGCGTCGAAGCTGTCATCGTCCATGGCGTTCAGTGTATCCACCAAGCTGTTGCTCACTGCGATGAAATCGGCCTCGTGCCGTTCTTCAAACCCGTCAGGGAACCGGGACGAGAGAAAATCGTGCCAGGTCTCAGCCAGGAAGGCCGCATATTCTGAATCGTCATCCGCATCCTCGGAATTTTCGCCGATCAGGGAATAGATAGCCTCGCAGGCAAGGCCCTGCTGATAGACGGCCTCTGGTTCAGCGGAGGGCTGCTCCTGCCCCCAGGCCGGCCCGGACAGCGCAAGCAATGCCGGCAAGACAAGCGCGGCAATACGGATACGATCGATCATGGCCCTGTTTCCCCTGTGAGGCGCAATGCGCCTCATTCAATTTCACCCCGCTGGCGGCGCAAGGCAAACCAGCGAGCGACATTGGCATTATGCTGCTGCAGCGTGTCGGCAAAGACATGCCCGCCTTTGCCGTCCGCCACCATATAGAGCGCGCTGGTTTTCGCAGGCGACAACACCGCCTCGATCGATTCCCGCCCGGGATTGGTGATCGGCCCCTTGGGCAGACCCACCATGGAATAGGTGTTGTAATCGTTCACCGCAGCGATTTCCGACTGGAGAATGCGGCGCCCCAGCGGCTTGCCCTTGGTGATCGGGTAAATGATCGTCGGATCGGCCTGCAATAGCATTCCGGTGCGCAAACGGTTGGAATAGAGGCCCGCCACCATCTTGCGCTCAGAAGCGACACCGGTTTCCTTCTCCACGATGGAGGCAAGGATCAGGGCTTCCCGGGGGCTTTTCGCAACCGTGCTGGAGGAACGCTTATCCCACGCATCGGCCAGTTCCTTTGCCATAGCGGCCTGCATCCGTTGGAGAACCGCCGCGCGGCTCTCCCCTCGGGCGAAATCGTAACTGTCGGGCAATACCGACCCTTCAGGCGGAACGGGAATGCTGCCAGTGAGCAGCTTTTCCGCCATCAGGCGCTCATAGACGAGGATCGAGGGCATGCCCTCCGGGATCGTGACCATCCGGCGGATGACTTCGCCATTCTGCAGGATCGCCAGAATCTGTCGAGGACTTGCTCCTGCGGGGAGCATGAACTCGCCCGCCTTGATTGGCTCGTCGCTGGCAAAGAACTTCGCACGCAGGCGGAAAGCATCGGCGGAGGAAATCGCGCCTTCTTCTTCCAGCCTGTTCACCACGCCATAGAGCGATGAGCCCGAAGGGACGAGGAAGCTGGTGTCCTTTTCCAGCGGACCGGGGCCGAACCAGCCCCAGCCGAACACAGCCAGCGCCGCCGCCAGCACCAGCCCGATAGCTGCAAGCAGCTTCAGCAGCGGGTTGCGGCCGCGCCGCGCCATGCGTCAGTCTACCTGCTTCATCACCAGGCTGGCATTGGTGCCGCCAAAGCCGAAGCTGTTGTTCAGCACCGCGCGCACCGTGCGCTTCTTGGCCGTATAGGGAACGAGATCCACGCCCTCACAGCTCTCCGACGGGTTATCGAGGTTGAGCGTGGGGGGCACGATCTGATCACGCAGGGCCAGGATGCAGAAGATGCTCTCAACCGCGCCCGCACCGCCCAGAAGATGGCCGATGGCCGACTTGGTGGAGCTCATGGAGACATGGCTCATCGCATCGCCGAACAGGCGGCGCACTGCGCCCAGTTCCAGTTCGTCACCCATCGGCGTCGAGGTGCCGTGGGCGTTGATGTAGTCGATGTCATCCGGCGTCATACCGGCCTTGCGCAGCGCCATTTCCATGGAGCGGAATGCGCCCGAGCCTTCAGGATGCGGCGCCGTGACGTGATAGGCATCGCCCGACAGACCGTAACCAACCACTTCGGCGTAGATCTTCGCGCCGCGCGCCTTGGCATGCTCATATTCCTCGAGCACCACCACGCCGGCGCCCTCGCCCATCACAAAGCCGTCGCGGTCCTTGTCGTAAGGACGGCTGGCCTTTTCGGGCTGGTCGTTGAAATTGGTCGAAAGCGCACGAGCCTGGGCGAAACCGGCAATGCCGATGGGGCATACGGTGCTTTCCGCGCCGCCTGCCAGCATGATGTCGGCATCGCCATCCTTGATCATCCGTGCCGCGTCACCGATCGAATGCGCACCGGTGGAACAGGCCGTGACGACCGCGTGGTTTGGCCCCATCAGGCCATATTTGATCGAGACCTGGCCCGAGATCAGGTTGATCAGGCGGCCATGCACGAAGTGCGGGGAAACACGGCTCGGGCCCTTTTCGTAAAGGACGATCGATTCCTTCTCGATCCCCGGAAGGCCGCCGATGCCCGAACCGATGGAGCAGCCCGCACGCAGGCGCGTGGCTTCGTCCATATCGGTCAGCCCGGCATCCTCGATGGCCTGACCTGCGGCATCGATGCCGAACACGATGAACGGATCGACCTGCCGCTGGATCTTGTGATCGACGCGTTTGTCCGCATCGAAACCCCAGGGATGATCGGCGGGCTTCACTTCACAGGCAATCCGGCACTTCTGATCCGAAGCATCGAATTTCGTGATGGGGCCCGCCCCGCTCTTTCCGGCCAGGATGTTGGACCAGGTGGTCTCTACATCGGCCCCCAGCGGGGTGACGAGGCCAAGACCGGTAACAACCACACGACGCATATCACTCTCCAAAGTCACGAAAGGCCCAGCCTTTAACGGCTGAGCCTTCCATCCCCGTCACGTCCGGCGGGACCATACGCTAAGGGGTGTAAGGGCGATCAGCCCTTGTGATCTTCGATATACTTGTTGGCATCGCCGACGGTCGCGATCTTCTCAGCCGCATCGTCGGGAATTTCGACGCCGAATTCTTCTTCGAACGCCATCACCAGTTCGACGATGTCGAGGCTGTCAGCGCCCAGATCGTCAATGAAGCTGGCATCGGGCGTGACCTTGTCGGCTTCGACACCAAGGTGTTCGACAACGATCTTCTTCACGCGTTCGGCGGTATCGCTCATGGAAATCCCTCTCAAAGGAACATTTAATCTCGGCCTTCGCCCCTAAAGAAGCCCGCGCGCGCTGGCAAGAGGATAGGGTTCGCCTGACGGATCGGGACGGAGAAAGCCCGCCATCCTGCGGAAAAACCTTCGTGGAAGCAGGGATTTCGTAAAGCCGCGCCCTGCCCTCGGCTGTGGAGAGCTTCGCGCGGCATTCCCATGTGACTGACGTACATTGGGGTTCCCGCCGGGCGCGATAGGTGCCGCGCGCGCGGAGTCGGCGGACAGAGAAGCCAAGCGCGGCTTCGTCTGCGTGAAGCAATGGTTTGACCGGGCTGCCTTGATTGCGCGATGCAGCACCATAGCTTGCGATTACCCTTCTTGATGGAGCCTTGCATGTCCTCCACTGCCAACGATGTTCTCTTCCGCCCCTTTTCGTTGAAATCGCTCAATCTCGATAATCGCATCGTGATGGCGCCGATGACCCGCTCGATGTCTCCCGGTGGCATTCCGGGCCCTGCCAATGCGGCCTATTACAAGCGTCGCGCGGAAGGCGGCGTGGGTCTGATCCTGTCGGAAGGCACGGTGATCGACCGGCCCGCCTCGCGTAACGACCCCAACATCCCCTTCTTCCACGGCGAGGCTGCCCTGGCCGGGTGGAAGGGCGTGATCGACGCTGTCCACGATGCGGGCGGCAAGATGGCTCCGCAGATCTGGCACACTGGCGCTACCATGACGCCCAGCGGGTGGGAGCCCGATGCACCGGTAGAAAGCCCATCCGGCCTGCTCGCACCGGGCAAGCCGCGCGGCAAGGCCATGAGCGAAGAAGACATCGCGGATACAGTCGCCGCCTTTGCCAAGGCCGCTGCCGATGCCCAACGGCTGGGCTTCGACACGGTGGAGATCCATGGCGCCCATGGCTATCTGATCGACGAATTCTTCTGGCCCGGCACCAATGAACGAACCGACCGTTATGGCGGCCCCACCATTGCCGAACGTTCGCGCTTCGCGGCAGAAGTGGTTGCAGCGATCCGCGCCGCAGTGGGCCCGGATTTCCCCGTGATCCTGCGCCTCAGCCAATGGAAGCAACAGGACTACACAACGCGCGTCGCCGTCAATCCCACGGAGATGGAGGAATGGCTCTCCCCGCTCGTCAGCGCAGGCGCCGATATTCTCCATTGCTCGCAGCGCCGTTTCTGGGAACCTGAATTTCCCGAGATCGACGGCGAGAACGGCCTCAATTTCGCAGGCTGGGCCAAGAAAATCACTGGCGTTCCCACGATCAGCGTCGGCTCGGTCGGCCTCTCGGGCGAATTCTTTGGCGCCTTTGCCGGACAGGGTTCCGAAGTCTCCCCGCTCGACAAGCTGGTGGAGCGGATGGAGCGCGACGAATTTGACCTGATCGCGGTCGGCCGCGCGCTGCTGACCGACCCCCAATGGGTGCGCAAGGTGAAAGCGGGCGATTTCGATCACCTCCTGGGCTTTGAACCGGCATCGCTCGCCGAACTGGCCTGAGGCATTTTATCCAGGAGCGAGCGGCCCGGGTCGCTCGCTTCCATGGCGCGCGCTTAACTCCGCGCGGCCTCCCAGTTCTGCCAGAGGGCGTGCCAACGCTCGATAAAGGCATCCACCGTTTCGGCCAGCAGGCGCCCGCATAGCAGGCGTGCCCGATCTTCCAGAGCTTCGCTTTCGCGCGCTGCCAGCGCGAAGACTGGGGCAAGCTCTTCCCCCGTGCCGAAATGGATACCGTCCTGCTCCAGCCGGGCGATGAATACCGCCAGATCGTGATGCTGGCCCAGACCATGCGCCAGATCGTCCGCCACAGTGGCGCGGGCATCCATTTCCTCGGGCCATAGCGGGCGCAGCAGCCGGGCATGGCACCAGTGATAGCGCACATGTTTGCGCAATTCGTGGAAATCCTCCGGCCGCCGATCCGCAAGCGCCCGGGCTGCATCGGCCAGCATGTGGCCATATGTGATCGCCGCGCCCTCCCCCGGCACCTGCCAGCCTTCCCCCTCGACCGTCCAGAGCGTGGCGCTCTGATCGAGCTGGCCCAGCCGCTCGCGCGCATCGCGCAGAAGTTCCGCCACGCCCTCGCCCTGCCGTTCCACTTCACGTTCCGAAGCGAGATGGCCGTGAATGCGTTTCAACATCGCGCGCGCAGCCTGTCCTTCGGCCTGCCTGGCAAGGAACTCCGCCGTATCGAGCATCACTTTCGCGTCACGCGTGGCCGACAATGGCCGGGCTACGGCACGAATGGCGGCATCGGCATCGGCGAAATCGTCAAACCCCGTGCGAAACAGGCGGATCAGCCCGCGCAGCGTTTTGCTGCGGCGGCGAACTTCGTGGATGGCCCCGGCCGGTTCCCGCTCCTCGATCGCTGCCACGGCCTCGGCAATCTGGCCCCGCGCAATGCGGCGCAGGGCATCGCCGAGAGTGCGGTCCTGTGCGTTCAAGCTATAGCCCATGGACTCTGCCCAACTGCGGAGGATCGCCTCATCGTCATTCGCCCCAATGTTCCTGAACTTGCCGTTCCGCGCGATGCCGCCCCTCGATCCGGGCAAGGCCCTGTTCGGGATAATCATGGCCTGGGGACAGCTGCAGCGCAGAACGATAATGCTCCGCCGCCAGATCCAGATCACCGCGCATTTCTGCACATAGGCCCCGGTTGAACGCGATGGAAAGCTGGGGCGGGCCCGCATCCGCCAGGCTATCCCATACACGGCAAGCGCCCTCCGGATCGGCGGGCGTCATTTTCACGGCCTGCTGGAACGCCTTGGAAGCCTCTCCTTTCAGCCCCTTGCGGCTCTCCATAACGCGGATCGCACGGCGTTCATGCAGCGGGGCGAGCTGGAACCGCAGATCGCCAGCCACGCCATCGAGCAATTCGGCGATGGTGCTTTCCTCTGACTTCACATTGTCGTCATCGCGGGGGCAATAGCTGATCTGCTGCGAAGGTGCGCCATCGCGCGCATAAAGCTGTTCTCCGCGCCAACTGACCAGCCTGATCGAATGGTTGAGGCTGATCGTGCGGCGCAGGCAGCGGGCATCGACTTCCTTGTGCTCAACGCATTTCTTGCTGTTCTGCTCGTCATATTTGGCGCAGCGTTTGCGCTTCAGCGTGATGTCCTCGAAGCGGGTCTGGGCTGTGGCGGTGCCGCGCAGCACTGCATCCACTTCACCGCCACCGCGCGCGGGCAAGATGGCGAACCACGGGCGGCCCTCCACTTCAACTCCGCGCAGCCGATCCTCAATGCGGATCGAGAGCGCCGGGCCATCGACGCCGCCGAAATTCTCCACGGCGATGCTGTTCACGCGCGTAACTGCGTCCACCCCGGCAGGATAGGTGCCGGTGATATAGAGCGATTCAGCCTGTAACGGCGCGCCGAATGCCATCGCGGCAAGCGCGGCAATTCCGCCAGCCATGCCCCCGATACGCAAACCGCCCTCCTCCGCTCCGTCAGGAACGGAGGGCTATCACTGCTTGGGCTGCTCCACAATGCGGATGCCCAGCTCGCGCAGCTGCCGGGGCTCGGCCGGAGTCGGCGCGCCCATCAGCAGGTCTTCCGCACGCTGGTTCATCGGGAACAGCGCCACTTCGCGCAGGTTCTGCGCTCCGCAGAGCAGCATCACGATACGGTCCACACCGGCAGCCATGCCGCCATGCGGCGGGGCGCCATATTGGAACGCACGGTAGAGGCCGCCAAAGCGCTCTTCCACGTCCTGCTTGGTCAGGCCGACCATCTCGAAGGCCTTGATCATCAGTTCCGGCGACTGGTTACGGATCGAGCCCGATGCGATTTCATAGCCGTTGCAGACCAGATCGTACTGATAGGCCTTGATGGTCAGCGGGTCCTGGTTTTCCAGCGCGTCCATCCCGCCCTGCGGCATGGAGAACGGGTTGTGCGCGAAATCGACCTTCTTGTTGTCCTCGTCCCATTCGTAGAACGGGAAATCGATGATCCAGCACAATTCGTAGCGGTCGCGGTCGATCAGATCGAGCTGTTCGCCCACGCGAATCCGGGCCAGACCGGCGAGCTTCGCCGCCTGTTCTTCCTTGCCAGCGGCGAAGAACACGCCGTCATTCGGGCCAAGGCCGAGAGCCTCGATCAGCGCGGCGGTTTTTTCATCGCCATGGTTCTTGGCGATGGGACCGCCGGGGACGCCATCCTTGATGTTGATATAGCCAAGGCCGGAGAAACCTTCGCCCCGCGCCCAGTTATTCATGTCGTCAAAGAATTTGCGGCTGCCAGCACCTGCGCCGGGGGCCGGGATCGCACGGATCACGCCGCCATTGCCGACGATGCCCGCGAAAATGCCAAAGCCCGATTCAACGAAATGATCGGTCACGTCCTTGATGATCAGCGGGTTGCGCAGATCGGGCTTGTCCGAACCGTAATCCAGCATTGCCTGCGCATGCGGAATGCGGCGGAATTCACCGGCGGGCGTCACCGGCTTCCCTTCGGCGAAATCGGCGAACACGCTCTGGAGCACCGGCTCCATCGTCTCCCAGATTTCTTCCTGGGTCACGAAGCTCATTTCGAGGTCGAGCTGGTAGAACTCGCCCGGCAGACGATCAGCGCGCGGATCTTCGTCGCGGAAGCAGGGGGCGATCTGGAAATAGCGGTCAAAACCAGCGACCATCAGCAGCTGCTTGTACTGCTGCGGCGCCTGCGGCAGCGCGTAGAACTGCCCCTGATGAATGCGGCTGGGCACCAGGAAGTCGCGAGCGCCTTCCGGGCTGGAGGCCGTGAGGATCGGCGTCGCATATTCAGTGAAGCCGATGCCTTCCATCTTGCGGCGCATGTCCGAAATGATCTTCGTCCGCTTCACGATATTGGCGTGCAGCGTTTCGCGGCGCAGGTCGAGGAAGCGATAGCGCAGGCGGATTTCCTCGGGATATTCCTGCTCGCCCGCGACCGGCAGCGGCAGTTCTTCCGCGCGGCTCTGCACAGTCGCCTCGCGTGCGAAAACCTCGATCTCACCCGTGGGGAGATTGGGGTTGACGGTGCCGGCGGCACGCGCCTTCACTTCGCCATCGATAGTGACGACGCTTTCCAGACGCAGCCCGTCCAGCAGCTTGAGCGCGGGGCTGTCTTCATCCGCGACGATCTGGGTGATGCCGTAGTGATCGCGCAGATCGACGAACAGGACGCCGCCATGATCGCGCTTGCGATGCACCCAGCCTGAAAGGCGCACGGTCTCGCCGACATTCGCGCTCGAAAGCGCCGCGCAGGTGTGGGAACGATAGAGGTGCATCGAATCTCTTTCCATTCGGCCATCAATAAGGCAGGGGGAAGCCGCGGCCCGAGGGTCAGCCAGCCGGGCTGGCCCTTGAGGCGAAGGCCGCCATTTTGTCAAGCCGCAGGCCCCTGCAGGGGCCACCAGCCGGATCTCCCGCAAGGGAACCGAAAAGAAATGTCGCAATGAAGATACACGACCTGATTACGACGAGCGAAGAACTGGCCGCCCTGTGCGAACGCTTCGCCAAAGCGGAATTCGTCACCGTCGACACCGAGTTCATGCGCGAGAACACCTATTGGCCGGAATTGTGCCTGGTGCAGATCGCCGATGACAAGGAAGCCGCCGCCATCGATCCGATGGCCCCCGGCATCGACCTTGGCCCGCTGCTGGAACTTCTCACCGAAAATGAGGATGTTCTGAAAGTATTTCATGCGGGCAGCCAGGATGTGGAAATCATCTACAACCTCACCGGCAAGACCCCGCACCCCATCTTCGACACACAGATTGCCATGATGGCGATCAGCCAGTCCGAACAGATCGGCTATGCCAATCTGGTGGAAGCCTGGATGGGCACGCAGATCGACAAGGGCGCGCGCTTTACCGATTGGGGCCGACGCCCGTTGACTGATCGGCAGATCGAATATGCCATCGGCGACGTAACCTATCTCTCGAAGATTTTTCCCCGGATATTGAAAAAGCTGATCAAGACCGGTCGGGGAGTCTGGCTGAATGCCGAGATGGAAAAGCTGGCCGATCCCGAAAATTATCGCAACGATCCCAGCCAGCTCTGGCGCCGCATCCGCGCGCCTTCCCGCAATGCGCAGGTGTTGGGCCGGTTGAAAGAGCTTGCCGCATGGCGCGAAGTGGAGGCGCAGGACAAGAACATCCCGCGCGGCCGCATCATGCGTGACGAAACGCTGGCTGACCTCGCCAGCCATCCGCCCAAATCGCAGGAAGACCTGGCCAAGGTGCGCGGTCTTTCCGGCGCTTGGCGCGAAAACGAGATCGGCAAACGCCTGATGCGCATCCTCAAGAATGCCGAACCCCTGCCGCATGACGAAATGCCGGAAAAAGCCCAACGGGGTGCACCTCTGGGCAAGGAAGGCGCGTTGGTTGCCGACCTGCTGAAGCTGCTTCTGAAGATACGTTCACGCGAAATCGACGTTGCCGCGCGCCTGCTCACGCGGTCCGACGAATTGGAAATGCTCGCCGCCGGTCTGCGCGGCCTGCCCATCCTCGAAGGCTGGCGTTACGAGGTCTTCGGCCGCGATGCCCTGGAACTGGTGGAAGGCCGCCTGGCCTTCGCTGTCGAAAAGGGCCGCCTCAAGATGACACGGATAGAGAAAGTGGTAGCCGTGGAGATCGAGGCCGAACAAGAGGCGGAGTGACAGGAACCAGGATGAGCACGTACCTGCCCACCATCAAGCAGTTGCAATATCTGGTTGCGCTGCATGAGCATGCCCATTTCGGGCGTGCGGCGGATAGTTGCTTCGTCTCCCAATCCACGCTTTCCGCCGGCATTCGCGAGCTGGAGTCCCTGCTGGGGGTTACTCTGGTGGAGCGCAG
>MKUB01000068.1:0-9443 GCA_001898545.1 Sphingomonadales bacterium 63-6
AGCGGCGCGCCCGAAAGCTCTAGCTGGCCTGCAGGTTCAAGGCTGACGGTGCCGTCCGAACCCGCCATGGCGATGACGTTGCCGCCTTCCTCCACCGGTTCCCAGCCATATTCCCGCAAGGCCAGCAACATGTCGCGGATGCCGCCCTTTTCCTCGTAGGAAGGGGCGTGGTGATCGCCATGGGAGTAGACCAGCTTCTCGTGTTCTGTGCCGATCCGCCAAGCGCTGACCGGCTTCTCGCCAGCCTGCATGGGGGCCACGAGTTGGTCGCGGCTTTCGATCAGCCGCTCCTCTCCATCTGACGCTGTGCGCGTGCTCATAGCCGCGCCGTTAGGGCACTAAGGGGCGCTGCGCCAGCGCAAATTGTCAGAGTCATTCTTGCCAGTCTCCGGCAGCCGCCATCCACAGGGCGGAGGCTGCGATTGCCGCGGTTTCACCGCGCAGGATGCGGGGCCCAAGCGTGATTGCGCTTGCGGCCGGATGAGCGCGGATTGCCGCGCGTTCGGTGTCGTCAAACCCGCCTTCAGGGCCCACCAGCAGCGCGGCGGGGGCCTGTCTTGCGCGGAAGGCGGGGAAGGCAGGCTCACCGCCCAACTCGTCAGCAAAGAACAGGGCGCGGGAGGCCTCCCAGCCTTTCAGCAGGGCGTCGAGCTTCACCGGCTCGGCGATACTGGGCAGGGCAGTGCGGGCGCATTGCTCGGCGGCTTCGGCCACCAGAGCGCGCGCGCGTTCCAGATTGAGCTTGTCGGCCACGCAGCGCCGCGTCAGCACTGGCTGGATCACGCGTACGCCCAGTTCGGTCGCCTTTTCCAGCACGAGGTCGAAGCGGTCCTTCTTGAGCAGGGCGGCGCAGAGCGTGAAATCCGGCACCTCTTCCCGCTCGCGCAGGCGTTCGGTCACTTCCAGCACCACGTCGCGCTTGCCGCTGGAGGTAACGTGCGCGGCCCATTCGCCCGTCTCGTCATCGCACAGGATCACGATGTCGCCTTCCCCCACGCGCATCACGCGGGCGAGGTAATTGGCGGGATTGCCGTGCAGCGTCACCGGCGCCCCGGCCATCAGCGGACCGGGAACGAACAGGCGCGGCGCGCTGCGCGGCGGCCAGGCTGGCGTTGCGGGCATTCCTTCGGCCTTGCGCTTACTTCAACAGGGTGCGCAGCAGCGTTTCCCACTGCTTCACGCCGGGATCGATCGTGTCGAGCGGCAGGCGTTCGTTCAGGCCGTGGGAAAATTCGTCATCCGCGCGCATGAAGATGGCCGAAACGCCATAGCTGGGGATGCCCAGCGCGCGGAAATACATGGAATCGCTGGCGCCCGCGCTCATCTGCGGGACGATGGTGAGGCCGGGCACACGTTCGTGAACCGCCTTGGCCACGGCATCCATCACATCCTTGCGCAGCGGGCTTTCGGGCGACTCGATCGATCCATCGTCCATCATTTCCAGCGTCACGCGCGGATCGTCGATCAGCTTCTTCAGGATCTCGCCTGCCTGTGCGCGCGATGTACCGGGGAAGATGCGGCAATTGATATTGGCAGTGACGGATTGCGGCAGGGCATTGGCCGCATGGCCACCATTCACCATGGTCGGCACACAGGTGGTGCGGACCAGCCCGACATATTCGGAATGGGAGGAGAGCAGGTCCGATGCAGCCGTGTCAGTGGGATCGGCGGCAAAGGCCCGCATCGCGGCGGCCACATCGGCGGGCGCGGCCTTGGCGGTGCCTTCCCAATAGGCCTTGGTCAGCGGGCTGAGCTGGGGCGGGAAGCGATAGGCATCCACCTTGGCCAGGGCGCGCGACATGGCACCAATAGCGTTGAAGCTGCCGGGTCGGCTGGAATGGCCCCCTTCATCGGTGACAGTCAGCTTGAAGTCGGCATAGGATTTCTCGGCTGCCTGCACGCTATAGACGATGGGCTTGAAGTCGCTCGACAATTCGCCGCCGCCGCCATCGCCATTCAGCACCAGTTCCGCGTTCTTCAGCGTTTCGGCCAACTTGGCGGTGGAGCGCATAAGCGTCTCCTCATCGCCCGAAATGCCCAGCACCAGATCGCGCGAGGGCACCCAGCCTGCGCGCTTCAGCTTGAGCAGAGTGGCGATTATCATCGAGACATCGCCCTTGTTGTCCACCGATCCGCGCCCGAAGACATAGCCATTTTCGACCACGGCGGTGAAGGGATCGCGTTCCCAATCCTCGGGCCTGGCTTCCACCACATCGAGATGGACGTTGATGACCACCGGCTTGGCCTTGCGATCCTTGCCGGGATAGCGTGCGATGAAATAGCCGGTGTCGGTGCCCTCCACCGGAGTGAAGGAGATGTCCTTCGGGTCGAAGCCGCCCGCCACCAGCCGCGCGGTGAGTTTCTCCGCAAGCTTGGGCACATTTCCGCGCCCGGCTACGGTGGGCACGTCCACCGCTTCCTTCAATATCTCCAGCGCTTCCTTCCCGGTCGGAGTCGCAGGGAGGGATTGCGCATGCGCCGCCGCCGGCAGGGCAAGGGCCAGGGCCAGAGCGGAAATTGCGAAAGGAAGCATGCGCATGGGGCGATCCTCAGGCGGGACGAACAGAAACCCTATGTTGCGCGATGCGTTGCCTTGCGCAACCCATGTTGCGCAAGGGTTGCACTGCCGATCAGTCTGGCCGCGCACTTCTTTCGTACCAAGGGCGAATGGGCTAGGGCCGCGCCATGACTCACCCCGCACCGGCCAGCGAGATCGTTCCAGACAGCGAGCATCGGGGCATCGTCGCCCGCCTGCCCATGCCGCTGCGCGATTATGCGCTGCTTGCCCGGTTTGACCGGCCCATCGGCTGGTGGCTGCTGTTCTGGCCCGGCGCATGGGGCGTGTGGCTGACTGGGGCAGGCCTGCAATGGCAGCTGCTCTTGTGGATGCTGCTGGGCTCCATCGCCATGCGCGGGGCGGGCTGCGTCTATAATGACATTGTCGATGCCGATATTGACCGGCAGGTCGCCCGCACCGCGCAGCGCCCCGTGGCCAGCGGGCGAGTGAGCAAGGCGGGCGCGTGGATCTGGCTCCTGATGCTCTGCGCCGTGGGGCTGGTGGTGCTGCTGCAATTGCGTCCCTTGGCGCAGCTCGTGGCGCTGGGCAGCCTGGTGCTGGTGGCAGCCTATCCTTTCATGAAACGGATCACCGGCTGGCCGCAGGCATGGCTGGGCCTGGTTTTCACCTGGAGCGCGCCGGTCGGCTGGATCGCCTTGCGGGGCGACCGGCTGGACGTGCTGGCCGCGCTCTATGCCGGGGCGATCCTGTGGTGCATCGGCTATGACACGATCTATGCCCTGCAAGACCGGGAGGACGATGCGCTGGTCGGCATCGGGTCCAGCGCCCTGTCGCTGGGCGGGAACGTCCGCGCTGGAGTAGGGGTCTTCTTCGGCGGGGCATTATTCTTCTTCGGTCTGGCGATCTGGCTGTTGCGGCAGGATTGGGTGGCGCTGCTGGCGTTGGCCCCGGCGGCGGTCCATTTTGCGTGGCAGGTTCTCACGCTCGATCCGGATGACGGGGCCAACGCGCTGCGCCGCTTCCGCTCCAACCGCTTCGCCGGCCTGCTGGTTGCGGCGGCCTGTTTCGTGGCGGGGAATGCCTGATCCCTCCTCGTCATTGCGAGGAGCGAAGCGACGACGCAATCCAGTGCGGCATGTCCTGGGCTCTGGATTGCCGCGCGACCTGCGGTCGCTCGCAATGACGAGATCGGGTTTCGCTCAGGCGTAGCTCACCACTTCAAACTCGATCCCGTCCCAGTCGAAGAAATAGAACCGGCGCCCCGGTGCATAATCGGCGTGGTTGAAGGGGGTAAGCCCGGCCTCCACCACAACCTTCTCCGCCGCGTCGAGATCGTTAACGAGAAATCCGATATGGTTAAGCGGCACCCCCTTGGCATGGCGGCCACGCGGCACTTCATCGGTGTAGAGCGCGAGATAGGTCATCTCGTCTCCCACATGGATCGTCCATCCACCCATGGCGGATTCCCCGCGCCAGCGTTCGTGCCAGCCAAGAAGATCCTGCAACAGGGCCGATGTCCGCTCGGGATCGGAGACCGTCAGATTGGCATGTTCGAGCTGCCCTGTGGGCCGATTTGTCAGTAACATATAAAGGTTATTCCTTCATTCAATTGTCTTGCAGCGGCGTTAGCCATTGAGGGCAACGAATCGCGCGGCTTGCCTCTTGTGCAACCTCAAGCTAAGTTGAGGTCAAGCTTTCGGTTCACCCTACGGATCTTGGGGGATTCCTCGATGGGCAATGACCAACTGATTCCGATCGGAACTCTTTCACGCCGCACGGGCGTCGCGGTTTCGGCTATCCGCTTCTATGAATCGAAGGGGCTGCTCACATCGCTGCGAACCGGCGGCAACCAGCGCCGCTTCCTGCGATCGGACATCCGGCGGGTCAGTTTCATCCTCGTCGCGCAGAAACTGGGGCTTGGCCTGGCGGAGATCGAGGCGGAACTGGCGCAATTGCCGCAGGGCCGCACGCCCACCATCAATGACTGGCAGCGTATCAGCCGCTCCATGCGAGTGGCGATCGACGAGAAGATCAAGCTGCTCACCCGCACCCGTAACCAGCTCGACCAGTGCATCGGTTGCGGCTGCCTCAGCCTCCAGAAATGCCAGCTCTATAACAAGGATGACCGCATGGCCGCGCGCGGCCCCGGGCCGCAGCTGGTGCTGGGCTAGGTATAGGGCGACCGCTCCAAACACTGCGTTCATATATTTTTATCCGGGTTTAATTGCTTTCCTGTGGCGAGCAATATATCCGGGTAAAAATAAGTGAGCGAAGGATTGACGATGGAGTCGGAAAAACGCCGCGAGGCAATCGCGGCTTACAAGGAACGTACGATCATTCCCGGCATCTATGCCCTGCGCTGCGTTGCGACAGGCGAGTGCTGGGTGGGCAGGGCTCCCGATCTCTCGACGATCCAGAACCGTTTGTGGTTTACCCTGCGACTCGGGTCGTCCCCGCATCGCGCATTGCAACAGGCGTGGCGGCAGAACGGGGCGGAGAGCTTCAGTTTCGAGCGGGTCGAGGAACTGGATGCGGAGGAGCTTGGCTTTGCGCTCGACCGGGTGATGGGGGAGCGCCACGAATATTGGTGCGAGCAACTGGCGGCCCAGCGAATTTGAGCGGATGCCGCGCTATTCCGCCGCGAGCAATTGCTCGGCCCCGCCGAGGTCCACGCTGACGAGGCGGCTGACGCCTTTTTCCACCATGGTCACGCCGAACAACCGGTGCATGCGGCTCATGGTCACGGCATTGTGCGTGACGATCAGGTAACGCGTGTCGGTTTCCTGCGTCATGGCCTCCAGCAGGTCGCAGAAACGGTCGATATTCGCATCGTCCAGCGGCGCGTCCACTTCGTCCAGCACGCAGATCGGCGCGGGATTGGTCAGGAACAGGGCGAAGATCAGCGCCACGGCGGTGAGCGCCTGTTCGCCGCCTGACAGCAGGGTGAGCGACTGGAGCCGCTTGCCCGGCGGCTGGGCATAGATTTCCAGCCCGGCCTCCAGCGGATCGTCGGAATCGACCAGCGCCAGATGGGCCGCGCCCCCTTCGAACAGGCGCGTGAACAGGCGGCGGAAATGCTGGTCCACTTCCTCGAAAGCGGCGCGCAGACGCTCCCGGCCTTCGCGGTTGAGATTGCCGATGGAGCCGCGCAGCCGGCTGACAGCCTCGGCCAGTTCGGCCTGTTCGGCAGCGCTGGCGCCATGCTCGGCCTCGATCCGGGTGAGTTCCTCGGCGGCGACGAGGTTGACCGGCCCGATCCGTTCCCGCTCCCCGGTGAGGCGGTCCATTGTCGCGCATTCTTCGGCGGAACCGGCCACTTCATTGGCCTCGAACTGGAAGCGGCCGCACAGCAGCGGGGGCGAGCACTGGAAGCGTTCGCCCGAAAGGCGGGACATTTCCTCGCGCCGGGCTTCCTCATTCTCAGCACGGGCGGCGGCCCCGGCGCGTTCCTCGCGCGCGGTGGACAGGGCCTCGTTCAATTGGGCGAGGCGGGTATCGGCGGCCTGCGCCTGCTGCGTCACTTCGGCCAGCGTGGCTTCGGCCTTGCCCAGTTCCTCGGCCAGCCGGGCGCGCACTTCGCCGCCACGCTCTATCTCGGCGATCAGCGATGCGGGCTTGGCCTCGATCACCGCGCGTTCCTCGGCGATTTCCTCGAAGCGGCGTTCCATATCGGCCAGCCGCCGCGTGGCATCGCCTGCGCGTGCTTCCCAGCCCTTGATATCGGCGGCACGGGCAGCGCGGCGTTCCCGCGCGACGGCCAGTGCCTGATCATGCGCGGCGAGGGCTGCGGCGGCGGCCTGCATCCCCGTGCGCGATGCTTCGTGTTTCGCCTGCGCGGCGGCGAGCGCGGCGCGGCCGGTTTCGGGATGGGGCAGGGCGGCCCGCTTGGCCTGTGCGGCGGCAAGTTCCGCCTCGGCAATCTGACGCTGCTCGGCAAGGTCGGCCTTGGCGGAATCGAGTTCCACCAGACGGGCGGCATGACGCTCCCGCGCGGCCTCTGCCTGGTCGAGCGAGCGCAGGGCGGCCCGCTCCGCCTCGGATGCCTGGGCGATCTCGCGTTCTGCCGCCACCAAAGCCTGCTGGAGGGCGCTCAACTCCGTTTGAACACTCTCCTGGGCCTTTTGAGCACTCTCCACAGCGGACTTCTTCGCGGGAATTTGGCCTTCCAGCTCGGCGAAACGGTTCTCCGCCTCCAGCCGCGCGGCTTCCGCCGCTCCCTCGCCGCGGGCAAGGAAACCGTCCCAACGGCGCAGAAATCCGTCCTTCGTCACCAGCCATTCGCCGGGCTTCAGCGCCCGTCCATCGTCGCTGTCCACCACATGGACCAGCGCCAGCCGGGCCGCCAATTGCGGCGGGCATTCCGGCACAAAACCCGCAAGACTCCCGGAAATCTGCGGCGGAGCATCGGCCCCGGCCCAGAAGCGCCCCTCGCTCCCGGCTTCGGGTCTGCCCAGCGGCGCCTTGGCATCGCGCCCCAGCACGGCGGCCAGCGCCCGTTCGTAACCCGGAGCGGCACGCAGCCTGTCGAGCGCGGCGGGCATGCCATGCTTGTTCGACGCCTGCTTCGCCCGCGCCTCACGATCGCGCTGCAAGGCATTGAATTCCCGCTCGATCCCGGCAAATTCGGCCTTGGCTGCGGCAAGCGCGCTGGCTGCCTCGTCCCGCTGGGCGGAAAGCTCGCTCTTGCGTTCCTGCCGGGCGGTCAGCCCTTCGCGCAACTCCGCAAGGCGATGGCCTGCCTGCTCGGCGGATTGCTTCGCCAAGGTGACCGCCGCTTCAGGATCGCCCGCATTGGCCAATGCCGCGCGCACGTCTTCCTGTCGGCGCATCTCGGCGTCGAGGCGGGAAAGGCGCGCCTCGGCATGGGCAACTTCCGCCTCGGCCACTCGCCATTCGGCTTCCACGCCCGCATGTTCCGCCGTGGCGCGGGCCAGATCCAGTTCGGCACTGCGCGCCGCAGCTTCGGCCCGTTCGGCCGCCAGCACGAAGGAGGGGCGGCGCGCCTCATCCTCCTGCAATTCCTTTTCCGAAGTGGCCAGTTCGGCCTGCAACCGGGCAAGGGCATCCGCCGCATCGCGGGTCAGCCGGTCCGCTTCGCCTCGGTCTTCCTCCAGCCGCTTCTGCTGGCGCTGGAGGTCGGACAGCCGTTGCTCGGCGGCTTCCAGCTGAGTGGTTAGGGCGGCCATGCGGTGGCCATGGGCAGTGGAATCGTCCCGCCGGTCAGCCAGTTCTTCCCGTGCGTCGGCCAGTTTCTGCGCGAATTCGGCCTGTGCCTTCTGGGCTTCTGCCGTTTCCTTCTGCGCCGTGGTGACGCGATCCTCGGCAGTTTTGGCGGCCTTGCGCGCTTCATCCGCCGCTGCTGCCGCATCGCGCCAGCGGGCGAAGAGCAGGCGGGCTTCGGCCAGCTGGATTTTCTCGGAGAGCGCCTTGTAGCGTTCGGCCTGCTTGGCCTGGCGGCGCAGCGAGGCGATCTGCGTGTCCAGCCCCGCCATCAGATCTTCCAGTCGGGCGAGGTTCGCTTCGGTCTGCCGCAGCTTGCTTTCCGCATCGCGGCGGCGGACGTGGAGGCCGGCGATACCCGCGGCCTCTTCCAGCATCATGCGCCGCTCGGCGGGCTTGGCGGCGATGACCGCCGCGATCTTGCCCTGGCTGACCAGTGCGGGGCTATGCGCGCCCGTGGCCGCGTCGGCAAAAACCAGCGCCACATCCTTTGCCCGCACATCGCGCCCGTTGACGCGATAGGCGCTGCCTGCGCCGCGTTCGATCCGGCGGGTGACCTCCATTTCCTCGCCCGCATCGTCTTCCGCATGGAGGACGACTTCGGCAAAGGCGCGAGGAGGGCGCTGGGCGGTGCCGGCGAAGATCACATCTTCCATCCCGCCCGAGCGCATGGATTTGGGCGAGTTTTCGCCCATCACCCAGCGGATGGCTTCAAGCAGGTTGGATTTGCCGCAGCCATTGGGGCCGACGACACCCGTCAGCCCCGGCTCGATACGCAGTTCTGCTGGTTCTACGAAGCTCTTGAAACCGCTGAGTTTGAGCTTCCTGATCCGCATCGCCGTGCTTTACGCGATCCCGTCAGCGGGCGCCGGCATTTTGCAGAACCGGCTCCACCGCATCCCATGTGGTGAACTCGATCCGCTTGCCGTTGAGGAAGAAGGTGGGCGTTCCCGTGATTTCCAGATCCTTGGAATCCTTGTCCGAACGGTTCACGATCTCGGTGATCTTGTTCACGTCCGACAGGCACTGCATCGCCTGATCGCGGCTGATGCCGCGCTGGGCGAAGAAGTCATAGAGCCCGGCCGCTTCGGCAATGCCCTGGAAGCGGGCGCCGCCGGTCTTTTCCATGGCGGCGGCGTAAACTTCCTTGTTCTTGTTCGCCGTGTCGAAGATCGGGCCGAGATTGGCCCATGCCTGTTCCGCCAGCGGGTGGAACGCCTGCGGACCGCTGCAACGCGCCAGAGTGGCGATGGTCAGGTCCAGCGGTTCGCGGATGAGGTTGCGGATTTCATAGCTCAGCACGCCGCTGGCCACATATTTGTCGCGCAGCTTTTCCGCGCCCTCCACCGAGAAATCGGCGCAGTGCGAGCAGGTGTGGCTGGCATATTCGACCAGCTTGAGCGGAGCATCGGGATTGCCGAGGCGGAAGCCGCCTTCCGGGGTTTCCGCGCTGACATCGGCCCATTGCTGCCCGGCGGGCGGCGCGATGTGGGCGATGGGTTCGGAAACGGGCAGTTCGCCTTCCTTCTCATCCTTGCTGCCGCAAGCGGCGAGTGCCAGCGTGAGCGGAATGGCAAGGGAAAGGGTGGCAAACTGGCGAAGGGTCTTCATGGCATCCATCTTGATCAATCCCTTAAAGCTAGCCCAAGCAGGGCTTGCATAGAAGCGAAGCTGGTGGGGGCATAGCGGTTTTGCACAGCTTAGC
>MKUB01000068.1:9620-12799 GCA_001898545.1 Sphingomonadales bacterium 63-6
CGGTCAAACTTGGCGAAGAAGGCCTGATGCGCGTTGAAGAATTTGCCGGGGGCGACGCATTCGGTCAGCATGGCGGCGGTGAGATCCACCGGATCGCGCACGAAATGGCGCACTTCCAGCGATACTTTGCCGGGCTGTACGTAAGCGATCCGCAGCGGGGCCGCCGCCTCTTTCTCGAAATCGGCGCAATGGGGGCAGGTGTAGCTTTCGAAAGTGATCAGCTTCACCTTGGCATCGGGATTGCCCAGCACATAGCCGCCATCGGTCTTCGCCACAGTGGCGAGCCAGTTGGGGGCGGCGCCCACGCTCATCAGGGAAATGCCCAACACGGCGGCAGCACGAAACAGAGCCTTCATCTTTCCCCTTCCTCCTGCGCGCCCAGGCTACGCGCCAAACTCTCCAGCACCGTGCGCAGTTCCGGATCGCCGATGTCGCGCAGGCTTTCGCCCAGTTCCATCGGAATCGGCTTGAGCGACGGTGGCGGCGCCCCGGTTTTTGCCGTCCCGCGCTGAGCATAGGGCGCCTTAACCGGGCCTTGCCGTAATTTCACACGAGCGACCGCCTTGTAGCCGAAAAAGCGGTTCACCCTATCGATGATCTCGGGAATGACATGCTGGATCAGCGGCGCATGGGCCGGGGTTACGGCCAGCTCCAGGATGCCCTCGCTCTTTTCGCCGGGCGGGAAGCGGATCGATTCGGGCACGCAGACTTCGGCATGCTTGGGCCCGACGATTTCCGGCCAGCGCGTGACCACGCTGGACTGGATGAAGCCGAAGCGGCGGAATGCGGTCCGCCCGATATCGGGCATCAGGTCAGCAATGGCGCGCGCCGGGCCGCCGCGCGGGCGCTCATAGCGCTTCGCGGCTTTACCGGCGGCTTTCGCCGTGGTCTTCGCCGTGGCCTTCGCCTTTGGGGGCTTGCGCCCGCCTGTTCCTTCGTCCCGTTCCATGATTGCCTGTGCCATGCCATAGCGCCCCGATGGACGCCAGCGCGACGATTCCGGACCTGTTGCTCGAATGGTATCGCGGCCATGCTCGCAGGCTGCCCTGGCGCGCCTTGCCGGGCGAAGCGCCGCCCGATCCCTATCGCGTGTGGCTGTCCGAAGTGATGCTGCAGCAGACCACTGTGGCGGCGGTGATTCCCTATTTCGCGAAGTTCACTGCCCGCTGGCCCACAGTGGAGGCGCTGGCCGCCGCGCCCGAGGAAGACGTGATGGCCGCCTGGGCGGGGCTCGGTTACTATTCCCGCGCGCGCAATCTGGTGAAATGTGCCCGCGCCGTGGCGGAACTGGGCGGCTTTCCTCAGACGGAAGATGGCCTGCGCGCCTTGCCGGGGCTGGGCGCCTATACGGCGGCGGCAGTCGCGGCGATTGCCTTTGGCCAGCGGGCCGTAGTGGTGGACGCCAATGTCGAGCGAGTGGTGGCGCGGCTGTTCGCCATAGAGGAGCCTTTGCCCGGTGCGCGGGTGCCGATCCGCGAGAAGGCGGGGCTCATCACGCCCGACAGGAACTCCGGCGATTTCGCGCAGGCCATGATGGATCTGGGCGCCACGATCTGCACCGCGCGCGATCCGCGTTGCCTGCTCTGCCCGCTCGCCAGCGAGTGCAAGGCGAAGGCCCAGGGCGACCCCGCGCGCCTGCCGGTGAAGGCTGCGAAGAAGGCCAAGCCGGAGCGGATCGGCACCGCCTATTGGATCGAGCGGGCAGGCAAGGTCTGGCTGGTCACACGGCCGGGCGAGGGCATGCTGGGCGGAATGCGGGCCCTGCCGGACGATGGCTGGCACGCGCGGGCGGACGGTTCTGGCGAGGCTCCGGTCGAAGGTCATTGGCGCGATGCGGGCGCGGTGCGCCATACCTTTACCCATTTCCACCTGACCCTGAAGCTCAAGGTGCTGAAGGGCATGGATATGGCGGGAGACGGGGAATGGTGGCCGCTCGCCCGGCTGGAGGATGCGGGCCTGCCGACCCTGTTCGCCAAGGCGGCGCGGCTCGCGGTGAGCGGATAGCCTCTGCCCCTTTCTTCGCTTCTGTCTTCGTCATTCCCGCGCAGGCGGGAATGACGAACGGAAGGACACGCGATTATTCCGGAAACCGCTTTCCTACTCGGCACCGGATCGCGTTTACCTGCGTGATGACTTGCTCCGCCACTCCTCACCTTGCACATCGAAAAAACGAAAAGTCACATTCAGGGGACTGCCTTGCCTTCAAAAAACGGCTCGAAGCCGGGGCTTTCATCGGGTGTTACACTGCATGTTTCGGGGGGCGTTCCGTGTCACTTTCTGCGCGAGCGTTCCTGCCCGTCAAATCAGCCCACCGCCGAGCATCAGGCGAATGACCGCAAGAGCGAACACCATCAGGCAGAAATTCCGGCCGTGATTATGGCGCGATAAAGTGCCGATGCCCGCCCCTAGAACGGCAATCGGCAATACGATCCAGTTGCCCCAGCCGAGCAGCGGAATCTGCGAGGGAATGGCGAGGATCAGCGCGACGAGGCCGATCAGGATGGAGATCAGATTGAACATGTGTCTTATATGAATAATACACATACGGAATGCAAGGCGAGGCCTCCTGCCGCCGGATATGCAAGTGAAGTGCAGCCTTGCCTTGCGCGGGCCGCGGGTGCTGCCTAGGCAGTATGGAAAGCATAAGGGTTTGGAGAGGCCGCATGGAGTCTGCCGTCAACCATCCTGAATTCTCGCGCCGCGCGCTGTTGCGGGGCGGGGCTGTGCTTGGCCTCGGTATGGGGCTGGGCGGCTGGCCACTTTCCGCATTCGGCGCGGCAAGGGCCGAGCAATGGCCCAATCTGCGCGCAATGGCGGCGCATTATGTCGAAAGCCACAAGGTCGCCAATATGCTCGCCTATCTGGGGCAGGGCGAAGCCGCGCCGCAGCTGGTGGGCGAAGGACGCGATATGGCGGGCGGGCCGCGCAAATCCGATGCGGACAGCCTCTATCGCCTCTATTCCATGACCAAGCCGATTACCGGCATGGCCGTAATGATCCTGATCGATGAGGGGCGGCTCAAACTGGATCAGCCCCTGGCCGAGATCCTGCCCAAATTCGCCGATGTGAAGGTGCAAAGGGTCTATGACGGGCCGGTCAGCGCCGACAATCTGGAGCCGCTCGCCCGGCCGATCACTATCCGCCATCTGCTGACGCATACGGCGGGGCTGGGCTATTCC
>MKUB01000068.1:12859-27583 GCA_001898545.1 Sphingomonadales bacterium 63-6
GTGACTTCCGGCCAGATCAGCCGCATCCCGATGGAGGGTTTCGTTCGGGGCAAGCCGGTGGAAAGCCTTGCCCTGTTCGCGGACCGGCTGGCCGAAGTGCCGCTGGTCTACCAGCCCGGCACGCGCTGGTCCTATTCCTGCGGGCTGGACCTGCTGGGACGAGTGGTGGAACTAGCGAGCGGGGAGAGGTTCGATCAATTCCTGAAGGACAATATCTTCGACCCCTGCGGCATGGCGAGCACCTGGTTCCAGGTGCCGGAGAGCGAGGCGGGCAGGCTGACGACGAGCTATGCCGTGGTCGATGGCCATGTGTTGCCGCTCGATCCGGGGCCATCCTCCATCTTTCTCGATGCGCCCGCCTTTCCCTTTGGCGGTTCGGGACTGGTGGGCAGCCCGCGCGATTATGATCGCTTCCTGAGGATGCTGGCCGGATATGGCGTGATTGGTGGCAAGCGGGTGATGAGCGAGGCGGCAGTGCGCATGGGCACATCCGATCTGCTGCCCGGCCCCGACGTTACCAAAGGCACATCGGTCGCCGGTTATGGCTTCGGCGCGGGCGGCCGGGTCGGCTGGGCGGGCGGCGCGAGCGCCTTTGGCTGGGCGGGCGCGGCCGGGACGGTGGGCTTTGTCGATATGGCGAGCGGCCTGCGCGGCGGGCTCTATACGCAATACATGCCCTCCACCGCATATCCGGTATATGCCGAGTTCGAAAAGGCAGTCGAATCCGACCTTGCCGCAAGGAAAGAGCCCGCATGAGCTGCTGCTCCGCCGCCATTGCCTTTGCCGGGTCCGGGCTGGACCGCGCCGACCATATCCGGTCCGACCCGGAGCGCCTTGCCGCCCTGATGAGCCCGCAGGCCAGCCTCTTGCTCATGGATGGGCTGGCCCCGGAAACGGGTGAGGATGGCCGCCTGCTGTGGGGCCGCCTGTCCGACGCGCCGGAAGGTGCGGAACTCGTGTTCCTCGGCCTGCGTCACGGCTTCGGCTGCTTTGCCGCAGTGCCGCTCAAGGGAGACACCAGCCCGGCCTATGCCCATCGCAAATCGTGGCTGGCGATTGCCGCGATGAATGGGGAGGATATGGCCATCTATGGCTGCGCGCGCAGTCTGGTGGATTGGCATGCCCGCCATCGTTTCTGCGCCAAATGCGGGGGCCCTTCGGTGCTGGCCAAGGGCGGCTGGCAGCGCAATTGCGTGAACGAGAATTGCGCAGCGGAACATTTCCCGCGTGTGGACCCCGTCACCATCATGCTGGTGGAGCATGAGGGCAAGCTGCTGCTCGGCCGCCAGTCCCGCTTCCCGCCCGGCAGCTTTTCCGCGCTGGCCGGCTTTGTCGAGCCGGGCGAGGCGATTGAGGAAGCGGTGGCGCGCGAAGTGCATGAGGAGGCTGGGCTGAAGGTGCGCGACGTCACCTATATCTCCAGCCAGCCCTGGCCCTTCCCCTCGCAATTGATGATTGGCTGCCATGCCTATTCGGATTCCGCCGCCCTGATCATCGACCGCACCGAACTGGACGATGCGCGCTGGTTCACGCGCGATGAAGTGGCCGAAGCTATTGAAAAGGGGCGGGACAGCACCAGCTTCTTCCCACCCCCGCCTCAGGCGATTGCCTATCACATGCTCCAATGGTGGCTTGCGAAATGAGTTCTGAAACCTTGCCTAAAGTCACTGTCGACATCTGGTCCGACGTCATGTGCCCCTGGTGTGCCATCGGCTACACCCAGTTCGCCAAGGCCTTGAAGGAGCTGGAGGGGGAGATCGATGTCGAAGTGCGCTTCATGCCCTTCGAGCTGAACCCCGATATGCCTCCGGAAGGGCGCAGCCAGACCGAGCACCTCGCCGCCGTCTATGGCCGCAGCCCGGCAGAGGTCGAGGATATGCGCCAGCAGATGCTGGAAGTGGCCGCGCGGGCGGGTTTCCCGATGGAATATGATGGGGAAGGCGAGCCGCCCGAGCCGTGGATGTGGAACACATTCGATGCCCACAAGCTGCTGCGCTGGGCGCTGACGGTGGAAGGGATGGAGGCGCAGACCGCGCTGAAGCTGGCCTTGTTCCGTGCCCATTTCCAGCAACGCCGCCGCATCGGCAAGCGCTCCGTCCTGCTGGATGTGGCGGAAAATCTCGGCTTTGACCGCAAGGCCATGGAAGATGCTCTGGAGGACGAGGCCCTTGGCATTGCCGTGCGGCTTGAAGAGCGCCGGGCGCGCGAATCCAACATCACCTCCGTGCCCAGCTTCATCATCAACGACCGCTATCTGGTACCCGGCGCGCAGGAGCCGGAGGTCTATCGGGAAACCCTGCGCAAGGTGGTGGAGCTTTCGCAGGCTGAATAGCTGGCAGTGCAGGATCGTCGGGGCCCTGAAACAGGTTCTGCTGCTGCGCCGATGGCGTTTATCCTGATGGAATGACGGATCGACCAGGAGGGCGTTGCCATGGCGCATGCGAAATCGAGTCACCCCACGCGACGCAAAGTGCTGATCGGAGCTGGAGCAGTGGCTGCCGCCGGAATCGGCGGAGTGGGGATAAGCTTTGCGCGGATGGGATCGGCGGCGGATTATGCCGAGGCGATGAAGGCCCTGCGTGCGCCGCTGCGGGGAGCAGATCCGCGTGAACTCGTGCGCTATGCCACGCTGGCTGCCAACAGTCATAACACTCAGCCATGGCGCTTTGCGATCCGTCAGGGCGAGATACGCATTGCGCCGGATTTCACGCGACGGCTCCCGGTGGTCGATCCGGATGATCACCATTTGCATGCCAGCCTCGGTTGTGCGGCGGAAAATCTTGCCTTGGCCGCCACAGCTGCGGGGTTGCCGGGCGAATTGTCGCATGGTGCGGACGGCAGCGTGGTCTTTTCCCATAGTGCCGGTTCTCCGGCCAGTTCACCGCTTTTCGGTGCGATTCCCTTGCGCCAGTCTACCCGCGCGCCATTTGATGGGCGCCCCGCTTCGCCTGCCGACCTTGCCCTGCTGGAAGCGGCGGGAACCCTGCCGGGTGTCACCTGTATATTGCTGACAGAGCGCAGTAGGATCGACGCGGTGCGCGATATGGTAATCGCGGCCAATACGGTGCAGGCAAATGACAAGGCATTCGTGCGGGAACTGGCGGATTGGGTGCGTTTCAACCCGCGAGAGACACTCGCCACGGGCGATGGTTTGATAAGTTCCGCCACTGGCAATCCCGCTATTCCCACATGGCTGGGCAAGACGATTTTTCCCTATGTCTTCACGGCCGAGGCGGAAAATCCCAAATATGTCGACCAGTTGGACAGTTCGGCGGGTGTCGCGGTGTTCGTGGCCGAACGGGCTGACGCGGAGCATTGGATGATTGCTGGGCGCGCCGGCCAGCGCTTCGCCCTGCAGGCTTCTGCGTTGGGAATGAAGACGTCCTTCGTCAATCAGCCGGTGGAGGTGGAGCGGTTTCGCGCAGATCTTGCCGTACTGGTCGGCATGCCGGGAAGCCGGCCGGATATCGTGCTGCGTTTCGGGCGCGGTAAGGCCATGCCCTTATCCCCGCGAAGGCCAGTCGATGCGGTGATCGAGATCTAGGTTCCCACCCAGGTGTTCAGACGAGCCCCAGCTTGGCCAGATCCTTCACCAGATGGCCCGGCAGGACATCGCCTTCCCGCGCGCCTTCCGCCAGATCGGGCGGAGCATTCTCCTCGTCGAGATAGCGCCAGCCCTGATGCGCCCGTTTCGCGCGGGGCTCTACCGGGATCAGCTTGCGTTCCAGCACGATCCACCAGCGGCCATTATCCTCGCGCTGTTCGAAGCGGAGGATGGGGCTGCGGCCGACCAGCGCATGGTCGTAGATCCAGTAAAGCGATCCGCCTTCCAACTCGGCCAGGCGCTTGGGCACATAACGCGTGGTGAGCCGCATTTCAGGCCCGCCTTCCTCGAACCAGCTGCGCAGATCCTCCATCGACTGTGCGCCATAGGCGATCTTGGTAAGGTGCAGCGGCATGTCAGCCGACCAGTCCGGTGACCGTCGCCAGGCCCAGGAAAGCGAGGAAGCCCATCGAATCCGTCGTCATGGTGACGAAGATCGAACTGGAAATGGCCGGGTCCACTTTCAGCCGCTCCAGTGTCAGCGGTACGAAAACGCCCGCCAGCCCGGCGATGACGATATTGGTCAGCATGGCTGCCGCGATCACCGCGCCCAAAGCGGGATTGTGGAACAGCAAGCTTACCACGATGCCGATCACTACGGCCACTGTGCTGCCGTTGAGCAGGGCGATACCCAATTCACGCCGCACCGCGCGCCAGGCGTTGGAGGCGGTAAGCTGGTTCGTGGCGAGGGCACGTACAGTTACCGCCAGTGTCTGAGTACCTGCATTTCCGCCAATCCCGGCAACGATCGGCATCAGAGTGGCCAGCGCCACCATTTTCTCGATAGTGCCTTCAAAGGCCGCGATGATGGAACTGGCGAGCGTGGCGGTCAGCAGATTGGTGATCAGCCAGCGTACCCGCGCGGCATAGGCTTCGCGGATCGGCTCGTTAATGTCGCCTTCGCCCGCACCGGACAGCAGCAGCACGTCCTCGCCCGCTTCTTCCTGAATGATGTGGACGATGTCGTCGACCGTCAACTGGCCGACCAGCCGCCCGCTTTCATCCACCACGGCAGCGGAGATCAGCGCATATTTCTGGAAGAGCAGCGCGACTTCTTCCTGATCCATGGAAACGGGGATCAGCGTCTGGTCGCGCTTCATCACATCGGTCAGCGCGATGTGGCGCGGGGTGCGCAAAATCCAGGAAAGCTGGCAGGTGCCCACCGGCTTGTGGGTGTGATCGACAATGAACACTTCCCAGAATTCGGTCGTCAGATCGTCCCGCTCGCGCAGATAGTCGATCAGGTCGCCCACACTCATATGCTCAGGCACCGCGATCAGCTCGCGCTGCATCAGGCGGCCGGCGGTTTCCTCGGGATAGGACAGCGCGCTTTCGATTGCGGCGCGATCTTCCGGGTCCATTTCCGCAAGGACGGCGGCCTGATCCGCCGCATCGAGATCTTCGATCAGCTGGACGGCGTCATCGGTGTCGAGCTGTTCGGCAATCTCGGCCACCGCGCCGGGCGCCAGTTCCTCGACCATGCTTTCGCGCACATAGTCGTTCAGTTCGGCGATGACTTCGCCGCTCATCAGATCGGTGATGGCGGCAGCCAGCTTCGCGCGCTCGGGCCGTTCGAGCAGTTCGAACAGGTCGGCGATGTCGGCGGGGTGGAGCGGTTCGACGAGTTCGTAAACCTGCGCCTCGTCGCCGTCTTCCAGCGCTTCGGACACGGAACGGACGAAATCGGCCTTCAGGCGGTTTTCTTCGTCGAATTGTTCGCGCTTCTCCTCGGCGGCGCCCGTTTCCTTGGGTGCCGCTGCGCGATCCAGTTCTTCGAGTTCCTCGGCGCTCATGGGCCCCTCCTATTCCGGTGTGAGGCAAAAGCAAGGTGGGGTGACTTATTGATTGCAGCGCCTATATCGGCGACCGAACTTAAGGAGACTGCCCGATGGCCGACGAAACTCTTACCTTCTCGCTTGAAAGCGGCGATGTCGTGATCAAGCTGCGCCCCGATCTCGCGCCCGGCCACGTGGCCCGCATTACCGAACTGGCCAAGGAAGGCTTCTATGACGGCGTGGTTTTCCACCGCGTCATCCCGGGCTTCATGGCTCAGGGCGGCGACCCGACGGGCACCGGCATGGGCGGTTCGGACAAGCCGGACCTGCAGGCCGAATTCAATGACGAACCGCATGTCCGCGGCGTGTGCTCCATGGCGCGCACCCAGGCGCCGCACAGCGCCAACAGCCAGTTCTTCATCTGCTTCGACGATGCCCGCTTCCTCGACAAGCAGTACACTGTCTGGGGCCAGGTAATCAGCGGCATGGAACATATCGACGCGCTGCCCAAGGGTGAGCCGCCGGCAAATCCGGGCAAGATCGTAAAGGCCACCGTAGCCTGATCTGCCCGCAGGGCACATTCATCTGAATGCTGGGCGATTCAGGGCGGTTAGGCCGCGCTGGATCGCCCTTTGCTTTTGAGGTGGTGGTTTCCGGCTTAAAGACCGGATTCGATCATCCAGTCGTGGAACAGCTTCACCGGCCTGGTATCGAGCGCCTTGGGGCGGCAGACGAACCAGTAGGAATAGGGGCTTTCCACTTCGATGTCATAGAGCTGGGCCAGCTTCTTGCCGGTTGCGCGGCGGAAGTGATCGTCATGCATGATGGCGATGCCCAGACCCTGAGCGGCGGCTTCCAGCATCAGCTGCCCGGAATCGAAATGGTCGATCGCGGCGGGCTGCAGCCCCTGGAAACCCAGTGCTTCCTTCCATGCCTCGAAGCTTTCGGGCAGGTCGTTATGGATCAGGAAGGTCTGCTTGGAGAGCGTTTCGATATCCGGCGACAGCCCGATTTCCTGAGCAAGCGCCTCGCTGCAGATGGCGTGGACGCGGTTATGGTCCAGCCGCACCGAGTAATAGGAATCATCCGGATCGGAGGTGACGATCACGGCCGCATCCAGCGTATCGCCCACACGGCCGAGCAGGTTCGGCCCGGTATCGATGTCGATATGCAGGCGCGGGTGCAGTTTGCGCAGTTCCAGCAGGCGCGGGAACAGCCGCTGGCTGCCGAACAGCGGCGAAACACCCAGATGCAGGCGCAGAAGCTGGAGGTTTTCCGACTGCGCTTCCACAGCCTGTGCCAGTGCCTCCAGATGCGGATTGATCGCCTCGTAGAAGGCGCGCCCGTCATCGGTGAGTTTCATCGCCTGATGCGCGCGGGTGAACAGTTTCTTGCCGACGAATTCCTCAAGGCTCGTCACGCGGCGCGACAAGGCCGACGGCGAGAGGCCAAGCTCATTCGCCGCCGCACGGGCGGAACCCATGCGAACGATGCGCACAAACGCTTCGAGCGCGCGGAGAGGAGGGAGGCGACGTGTAGCCATGTGGAATATTAGTGGTCAGAAAATGAACGGTCTGTCGAGAAGCAGCCGGAAAATAGTTGCGAAAAATACAATTTAAAGGGGCCGCCTAGTCAACTTCCTCGATATTTTCGCTCGGCGCGTGCAGCCGCAGCCGGGTGACATGGGTTTCATCGCCCGCCGTCACCTCTATCCGCCACCCGCTGGAATGCTCCAGCACAGCGCCCACTTCCGGCACCTGGCCGGCAAGCACGAAGGCGAGGCCGCCCAGAGTGTCCACCGCTTCCTCGACTTCCGCAATGCGCGGATCGCCTACGGTTTCTGCCACATCGTCCAGTTCGGCGCGGGCATCGGCATCCCACATGCCTTCGCCGATGGGCACGATCAGCGCTTCCGGCGCATCGTCATGCTCGTCTTCGATATCGCCGACGATTTCCTCGACCAGATCCTCGATAGTGATGATCCCGTCCACGCCGGAATATTCGTCCACCACCACGGCAAGGTGCGTGCGGCGGGAACGCATGTCCGCCAGCACGTCGAGCGCATTGCGGGTCTGCGGTACGTAGAGCGGCTGGCGCATCAGCGTGGTCCAGTCAGCCGGCGGTTCCTGATCCGTGGCGATGATCGTGAAGACATCCTTGATGTGGATCATGCCGATCACTTCATCCAGCGTCTCGCGATAGACGGGCATGCGCGAATGGCCATGCTCCGCGAAGGTCGCCACCAGTTCCGGCCAGCTCGCATCGGCTGAAATCGCGATGATCTCGCCGCGTGGAATCGCAACGTCATCGGCGTCATGTTCGCTGAAGTGAAGCAGATTGCGCAGCATGGTGAGCTCGACGGATGACAGATCGCCATTCGCCCGGCCCCCTTCGCCGCTGGGATGTTCGTCTTCATGTTCGGCAATGGCTTCCTCCAGCTGCGCACGCAGCGAGGTCCCCCCATTGTCTACATCGAAGAAGCGGAGGATGGAGCCCCACAAACCGCCTTTACTGTCCGCGTCTCCATTGCTGGATTCGCTCGTCCTGCCCGTGTCGGACATGGCCTTGCTATTATCTCCTGTCATTGCTCGCGGTCGCCATATGGGTCTGCAATTCCCATTAGCGCAAGCGCCTTTGTTTCCAGCGCTTCCATAGCGTCCGCATCGGCCGGTGATATTTCATGATCATGACCGGCAAGATGCAGCAGACCATGGACGATCAGATGGGCCGCGTGATGCTCCAGCGGAACACCCTTTTCCGCCGCTTCACACGCGCATGTTTCATGGGCGAGGGCGATGTCGCCCAGCAATTCGGGCGGGCCCTCTGGCGCAAGCTCCAGCAGGTCTTCCCGCTCCAGCATGGGGAAGGAGAGCACATTGGTCGGTTTGTCACGCTGGCGCCACTCGCGGTTGAGCGTGTGGATTTCCTCGTCGGAGGTGAAGATCAGGCTGACGCAAAGGCGCGGATTGCCCAGCTCCGGCGCAACCTCGGCCAGGGCCTGCGCGGCGGTTTCAGCTAGTTCTTCCCAGTCGCCGGATGGCCATGGGTCTTCTATGTCGATTTCGAGTTCCACTCAGTTCCCATGCCGCTCCGCCAGCCTGCTGGCAAGGAACCTAAGCCTCCTGCCCCTCATAGGCCTCGACAATCCGGCCAACGATGGGATGGCGGACCACGTCGCTGGTGGCGAAGCGGGAGATGGCGATGCCGTCCACGCCTTCCAGCCGCCCGACTGCGTCGTTCAGCCCGCTCATGTTCGGGCCGCCGGGGATGTCCACCTGCTTGGGGTCCCCGCAGATCACCATGCGGCTGTTCTGGCCGAAGCGGGTGAGGAACATCTTCATCTGTTCACGCGTGGTGTTCTGCGCCTCGTCCAGAATCACGAAGGCGTCGGCCAGCGTGCGGCCGCGCATGAAGGCAATGGGCGCGATTTCAATCTCGCCGCTGGCCAGCCGCCGTTCCACCTGCTCGGGCGGCATGCAATCATACAGCGCATCGTAAAGCGGGCGGAGATAGGGATCGACCTTCTCCTTCATGTCGCCGGGCAGGAAGCCCAGCCGCTCGCCCGCTTCCACTGCCGGGCGCGACAGGATCAGGCGCTGCACGCTGCCCGTAATGAGCTGGCTGACGGCTTGCGCCACTGCCAGATAGGTCTTGCCGGTGCCCGCCGGGCCGAGGGCGAAGATGATGTCTTCCCGGGCCAGCGCGCGCATATATTCGATCTGCGCCGCAGAGCGGGGGACGATGGTTTTCTTGCGGGTGCGGATCATGATCGGCGGGCGTTCCGCATCGCCGGAAATGATCCCCTCAAGGGTCGGTTCGCTCGACATGGAGATGAGTGATTCGATGGCGCCGGAATCCAGCTGCTGCCCCGTGAGCAGGCGCTGATGCATGCCCCTCAGCACGTCGCGGGCGCGGGCCACGGCATCGTCAGGCCCTTCGATCTGCACCTTGTTGCCGCGAGCCGCGATATAGACGCCCAGCCTGTTTTCCAGCTGGACCAGATTGGCGTCGAACTCCCCGAACAGGGCACCAAGCACCGTCTGTTCGTCAAATTCGACTTCCACCCTCGCGCGGCGCGACGGATCGCGGCGGTCTTCGGGATGGGCGAGTGCCGCATAAGTACCGGCACGATCTGCTTTGCGGGCCATGGACTCCTTTCGGTCTGTAACTGCGAAGATAATGCAGGCGCAGGCAAGGGCAAGCACGCCGGGGCAATGTCACGGTGGAAAAGCGGGATTGTGTGGCATTCCTGCGCCTGCGCGAGAATGACGGAGGTGGAGGGGGCATGTCCGTAATCGGGTTGGGTGGCGAGGGGGCGTAAATGGGTGGATTGCAGACGTTCGTTATGGCCTAAAGGTCTGATGAGATCTCCGTCCCCATCACAAGAATATTGGATCGCCTCCGAACCTCGTGGCTTAGCACTAGAAACCCTTCTGAACTTCTGCGCCGAAGTCGGTAGCTGCTGCACGCTCGTGGACCTGTTCCCGCAGAGTAAAAAGGGACGAGAGGCGAGAGAGAGGTTCCTCATGGGCACAAAGCCCTACCTCCTGGGGATCAACGATGTGAACAGCTGGCCGGGGACTGGCGGCCTTAAGAAGACGGTGCCGCTCTGGCGTTTCGCAATGGGCGCTGGTCTGGTCGATCTGCTAGTTGTGCAGACTAAGGGCCTTTATGATTTTCGAGCTCCAAAGCTCCCGGAGGACTTAGTCGTCTATCGCGCCGATGGATCAGTGCTACTGGGTTCTGTGGCACATGAATACATGGGTTGGATGAACCTCACCGCTGAGGAAAAGGCTGATACGCGACTTGGCCTTGTGGAGCTTCGCTCTAGGGGAAAGTGAAGCTCCGTTTTGGGCCTTTTCCGCCTGTCTGTTTCCAGATGCTAGCCTTAACCAGCACTCGCGTCTGGAAAGGAGTGGGAAGCGGACGAAACCCCTTAGCCAAATCACCACCCCCGCTCGTCCTGAGCTTGTCGAAGGACACGAGAAACCGTCAGCCCCATATCCCCTTGGTTCGCAAGCGCTGGCGCGCGTCCTTCGACAAGCTCAGGACGAACGGAGGTTTGGGAAGGCAGTAATGGGGTGGGAAGCGGACTGTCCCGACCCGTCATGCTGAACTTGTTTCAGCATCCATTTCTTCCCACGCACTGCCGCTCAATCTGGTCAAATGGGTCCTGGAAGCGAAGCTGTGCTTGCACAAACAAGTTCAGGATGACGACAGTGCAAACCTCCGCAATGGTGTCGTGTCCGGAATGGCGCCTTTTGACATATATGGAGTAGGAAGCGGGCATATCCATGCTGTTTGCAGTGTACCTAACGCGAAAGATCAGCGAAGAACTTTTCTAATCGCGGCCTTCTTGGTTATAAACCGGTCAAGGCATTCGAGTGATTCTGAATCAATTCGACTGGCTTCTGCTTCAAAACCAACACCTCTGTCAGTAATGTTATTCATTTGCGACCAGGAATGTGGCGAGCACATGTCCAGTGTCCCTCGCAATTGAAGGACTTCGTCAAATGACAGCGCGTCCTGGCATGGATAGTTTGGCACCGGTATTGGCTGGCAGCCCGTTAATACGGTCACCTCAATCCAATCTCGTTGCAGCCAAGTCGGCCTCTCCAAACCGCTTTGGCGCTGATAAACTGCAAACGCGCCAGCGGCAGTAGCAATGCCGGCTAATATACCTGCCAAAAGCCTCTTTCTATGCACTCAAAAGCCCCTCTAAAAGCAATCTTGTCACCAAGTATAGATGTCCGCAATGATGTCGTGTCCGCAGGGGCGCCATTCGGTGAACATGGGGTGGACTTTCAACGGAGCGTGCGCAATCGGCCGTGTCCCGACTGTCCGGCATTCGTCAGAATTCTGGCACCATCCCGCCAGAAAGCTCTTTCCTACTTGCCTGCGAATGGCGTTTATCCTGGGCGATGAACCATCTCGCCAAAACTCAGCCTTGCGCATTTCCTGCACATGCTTTCGCGATGTTCCGGCCCGCGCACGAAAGGCCGAAATGGAAGGTTACACTCCAGCCCGCGCAGAGACCTCAAAAATGGCTCGAAACCGGGGCTCGCGGGAGTGACGCGCTGGGAACAAAACAGAGCATTTTTCTACCCGGAAAGGTGACACATCCACGGCCGGTCTCGGATCGTCGCAATCGGGCAAGCGGATTGAGCCAGGACAAGGCGGGAACTCTTTCGGCGCTTATCCGCATATCCTTTGAGCCAGGCATTGGAGAACAGGCATGACACAGGATTTCTCGGGCAAATCGGCCATCGTTACCGGCGGCGCATCGGGCATCGGGGCGGCCATCGTGCGCGATCTGGCGGCGCGGGGTGCGAGAGTGGTCGTGGCGGATTACAATCTGGAGGGGGCGGAGAAACTCGCTGCCGAAGCGGGCAACGGCGCAGTGGGTTTCAAGGTCGATACGTCTGACGCGGCACAAGTGAAGGCAATGGTCGATTTCGCGGTGAAGCAGTTCGGCCGGCTCGATCTGGCAGTGAACAATGCCGGGATCGCGGGTTCGGACAAGCCGGTGGGCGAGATCGATCTGGACGATTGGCACCGGGTGATCGGCGTGAACCTGCACGGGGTGTTCTACGGCATGCGCTATCAGATACCGGCCATGCTGGAGACGGGCGGAGGCGCGATCGTCAATATGGCCTCCATTCTCGGCTCGGTCGGCTGGCGCGGGGCGGCGGCCTATGTCACGGCCAAGCACGGCGTTTGCGGCATGACCAAATCGGCGGCGCTCGAATATTCGGCGAAGGGCATCCGCGTGAATGCGGTGGGGCCGGGCTTCATTGAAACGCCGCTGATCGAGAATGCCATGACCGACGAGGCGCGCGCCGCCCTGGTCGGGCTGCATCCCATCGGGCGGTTGGGCCGGCCAGAGGAAGTGGCCGCGTTGACCAATTTCCTGCTCAGCGATGCGGCCAGTTTCGTGACCGGCGCCTATTATCCGGTGGACGGCGCCTATCTGGCCCAGTGAGGCCTATCTTGTCCAGTGAGGGGCGTGTTCAGGCAGGTGCCGGGGCAAGGAGCCGTCCCGAAAGGGAATTGGGCCCAGCCTCGGCGAGTTCCACGGTGACGATGTCGCCGATGGCTGCCTCGCCCTCGAAATGCACGGATTGGAGCCAGGGCGACTTGCCGAGCCATTGGCCGGGATATTTGCCCTTGCGCTCCACCAGCACCTTGCAGACCTTGCCAAGGGAGGCCTTGTTGAAGGCAAGCTGATCGCGATTGAGTGCGGCCTGCAGGCGCTGGAGGCGTTCATCCATCACGGCCAGCGCGATCTGATCGTCCATGGTCGCGGCGGGCGTGCCGGGGCGGGGCGAATATTTGAAGCTGAAGGCGGCCGCATAGCCAACCGCATCGACCATGCTGAGCGTCTCTTCGAATTCCGCATCGGTTTCTCCGGGGAAACCCACGATGAAATCGCCGGACAGAGCAATATCAGGCCGGGCGGCGCGGACACGTTCCAGCAGCCGCAGATAGCTGTCCGCCGTGTGGCTGCGGTTCATGGCCTTCAGCACCCGGTCGGAACCGCTTTGCACTGGCAGGTGCAGATAGGGCATCAGCTTGTCCACCTCGCCATGCGCGGCGATAAGGCCGTCGGTCATGTCATTGGGGTGGCTCGTCGTGTAACGAATCCGCTGAAGTTCCGGGAGCTTCGCGAGTTCTTTTATCAAACCGTCGAGCCCGATGGCGCGGCCCTTGTCATCATCTCCGGTCCAGGCATTGACGTTCTGCCCCAGCAGGGTGATTTCGCGCGCGCCGGCTTCCACCAGTCGCTGAGCTTCGGCCACCAGATCGCTGTAGGGGCGGGAAATTTCCGCACCGCGCGTATAGGGGACCACGCAATAGGTGCAGAACTTGTCGCACCCTTCCTGCACGGTCAGAAATGCCGTCGGGCCAGTCTTGCGGCGAGCGGGCAGGGCGGCGAATTTGGCGTCCGCCGGCATGTCCGTATCGGTCGCGCGCTCGCCCTTGGAGGCCTTCTCCAGCATTTCGGGCAGGCGGTGATAGGCTTGCGGGCCGACCACCATGGAAACGGCAGGGGCGCGGCTCATAATCTCGTCGCCTTCCGCCTGGGCGACGCAGCCCGCCACGGCGATGAGCGGGCTGGAGCCATCCTCGCGGCGCAGGCGGCCGATGTCGGAATAGACTTTCTCGGCGGCCTTTTCGCGAATGTGGCAGGTGTTCAGCACCACCAGATCGGCGTCTTCGCCGTCCGGCGCCGCGGACATGCCGCGCTCGGCAAGCAGTTCTGCCATGCGTTCGCCATCATAGACGTTCATCTGGCAGCCGAAGCTCTTGACCCTGTAGGTCCTGGGGGGCGGGCTCTGTCGCATGGCGGCGGCGTTTAGGGGAAATGCGCGCGAGAGTGAAGGGGGCTGGCACTCTGCACCGGTCTGGCCTCCGCTTTCAGGGTCTCTGCGCGCGCCTAAGCCCTTCCTGCGCGGCTGCGGCCATCGTCTTGCGATTGGCCAGTTGCGGCCCTGCCAGCGGCGGCAGGAAGTGGATGGTCAGATGCAGCGGGCGCAGGCGGGCGAGAATGCGCTTGAAATTGTCCAGCCCGGGTTCTTCGCCGACCCAGGCCATATCGGCTGCGTTCTCATAAGCCAGCAGGACGGGCTGCACTGCCACCCCTTCCGGCAGAGGGCTGACGGCAGAGAACAGCGCGCTTTTGAAGGGAAGCAGGCCGGTCCCGTCGCTGGTGGTGCCTTCCGCGAACAGGGTCAGCGTACCGCCATGATCGATGGCGTGGCGCACATCCTCCACCTGCCGGGAAATGCTCGTACGGTCGTGGCGGGCGACGAAAACCGTTTCGTTCAGGCGGCAGAGGAATTTCAGCAGCGGAAAGGCGGAAAGCCCGTCATGCGCGACGAAAGCGCTGCCGGCCGTTTGCGCAAGCGCCGGAATGTCGAGCCAGCTGACGTGATTCGCGACGAGCAGGGCACCGGGCACCGGGCGCCCCCGGCGCTCGATCTGCAAGCCGCAGATCGCGCCGATGCCGGTCAGGAACACGCGCGGCCAGAAGCGGTCCAGCCGCATGGCCTTCCACAAGCCATGAAGAGGCAGGCAGACGATCAGCAAAGCCACCATCATCAGCAGACGGCCTGCGATCAGCAGCCAGCCGAGCGGGGTTATGCGAGGCGGATCGAGGGCAATTGCTCCACCCATCCTGCGGCTTTCCCGTCAATCCTCGCGGTCGAGCCGCACGCCGTAGAGCTCCATCCGGTGATCAACCAGGCGATAGCCCAGCCGTTCCGCGATGACGCGCTGCAGCGCTTCCAGTTCGGGATCGACGAATTCCACCACCTTGCCGCTTTCCACGTCAATCAAATGGTC
>MKUB01000068.1:27650-43704 GCA_001898545.1 Sphingomonadales bacterium 63-6
TAGCCCCGTCAATCAAAACGCCCCACGGGTTGTAGACCCATGGGGCGCTTTTTCAACCTGCAGTAGAAATCTAGGAAACTCAGGCTTCCTTTTTGCGGCGGCCCCGCTTCTGGCCGGGCTTGCGGCCGAGGCCGATCTTCTTGGCCAGCTCGCGGCGCTTTTCCGCATAATTCGGGGCGACCATCGGGTAATCGGCGGGCAGGTTCCAGCGCGCGCGATATTCCTCGGGGGTCATGTTGTAGGCCGTCATCAGGTGGCGCTTAAGCATCTTCATCTTCTTCCCGTCTTCCAGGCAGATGATGTAGTCCGGCTTCACGGATGCACGGATGGAGACGGCAGGTTCCAGCGGCGCGGCTTCGGGCTCGGAGGTTTTACCAAGACCGGCGAGCGCGCCATAGATGTTCTGGATCAGGCCAGGAAGTTCGTCGACCGTGACATTGTTATTGCTGACATGAGCTGCAACGATATCCGAGGTGAGCGTGATCAGCGTCTCGGTCATGTCATTATCGATAGTATCCATATCGTCCTCAATTCCAGCGAGAAGGGGGGCTCGCTTTACGTGTTTTTACCCGGCCTAGACCGGATTGGGCGCCCTTGCATGAAATGGTTCTAGGATTCAAGGGCGGCAGGCGAATTACGGCAAACTATAGTGCCGCATTCCGGATAAATCGTTATGATCTAGAGGTCTAATGCAAACGTAATTGCATCGATCCCGGAAATGGAACCGCGATTGTAATAATTCCGGTGCCGTCCGACAGGCAAAAATCCGTGCTGGCGATAGAAAGCCTCTGCCGGATTGCCATCCCGCATTTCAAGAAACATGCGGGTTACGGCGCGCGATCTGGCCTCGGCGACCAGGCGCCTCAGCAAGGCCGTGGCAACCCCGCGGCGGCGATATTGCGGAAGCACTGCGATCAGCAGAAGTTCTTCCTCGTCCGCAGCGTGCCTTGAAAGAGTAAAACCGGCAGCTTCTCCTGCCCCGTCGGGTTCATGCAGGTTCTTGTCGAGAAGCAGATAATGGCATTTGCCCATTACCAGTGCATCGCCCACCTGCCGCCGGTTCCAGGCCTCGCCGAAAGTGGGATCGAAGGCGTTCTCCATGACCGCCATGATCTGATCGACTGGATCGCGCACATCGCTCATGCCGGAACTCCGGGCAGTTTGGCGTCAGGCGCCCGTCCGTAAAGGGGCGTAAGCGCAGATGTCAAAAGGCTGGGCGGCAGCAGGGGAAAGCGGCGCGCATCAGGCCATAGCGGCAATGCGGTGCCCGGGCCCCGGGCAGCAACCAGAGGTTCCGCCTGAGTGCCTGCAACCAGCGTGTGGCTGCTGCGGACGGCGGCCGCGTCGGGCCGAAGCGATTCGAGGGGGCCTTCCGGCAGGCCGTCTGCAGAGAAGTCTTGCAGGAACCATTCCCCGTGCCCGCCGGTCATGCACACGGTGACGGGCTGCGCGAGCGATGCCGCATCCGCCCTGGCGATTGCAGCGACCAGCGCAAGAGTGGGATAGCCTGACACAGGCACTTTCCAGGCGAGCCCCAGCGCACGGGCCGCTGCAAGGCCGATACGGACGCCGGTAAAGCTGCCGGGGCCGAGCGACACACAGATCCGGTCCGCGCGGCCCCGTCCGGGCAGCGCCGCGATCATCGGCACGAGTTGTTCCGCGTGGCCGCGCCCGAGCATGCGGAACTCGCCCGCAAGCAGGTCATCCCCGTCAAACAGGGCTGTCGAACACCCTTCGGTGGCGCAATCGATGGTGAGTGTCTTCATTGCGCCTGCGCTAGCGCGTCAGAGCACGCGGTTGAAGACCTCGAAATCAGGCCGGGGGCTGCGGGGGAAGATCGTGGAGGGATCGCCATAGCCCAGCGTGGAGATGAAATTGGACTTCCAGCGAGGCTGGTCGGCGAAGAATTCCGCATCCACTGCCGCATTGTCAAAGCCGGACATGGGCCCGGTATCGAGCCCGAGCGCCCGTGCGGCCAGGATGAAATAGGCACCCTGAAGCGTGGAATTGCGCATGGCGGAAAGCTTGCGGGCTTCCTCGTTCCCTTCGAACCAGCTTTTCGCATCCGTATGAGGGAAGAGCCAGGGCAATTGCTCGTGGAAATCGATATCCATCGCCACGATCACGCTGACCGGCGCCTTGCGAATCTTGTCGGGATTCGTGCCGCCTGCATGCTTGGCGAGCCTTTCCTTCGCTTCGGGCGTGGTAAGCCAGACAAGCCGGGCGGGAAGCTGATTGGCCGAGGTCGGCCCCATCTTCATCAGATCCCAGATCGCGTGCAGTTGTTCCAGGCTGACCGGCTTGTCGAGATAGCCATTATAGGTCCGCGCGGTGTGGAAAAGCTGGTCCAGAGCGGCGTCGGAAAGAGGCTCGGCCATCTCAGGCGGCCCGCACTTCGGTGACTTCGGGGACATAGTGCTTCAGCAGCCCTTCGATCCCGTGCTTGAGAGTGGCGGTAGAGGAAGGGCAGCCCGAGCAGGCCCCTTGCATCGAGAGATAGACCACCCCTTCGCGGAAGCCGCGATATTGGATGTCCCCGCCATCGCCGGCCACTGCGGGGCGTACGCGGGTTTCGATCAGGTCGCGAATCTGCGCCACGACATCGGCATCGGCCGGATCGTCGCCCAGATCTTCATCTTCAGGCGGAACTGCGAATGCGGCGGCACTGCCGGGAGCGAACAGCGGGGCCTGGCTGATGAAATGATCCAGCAGGATCGCCACAACCTGCGGCTTCAGCGCCGACCAATCGGCCCCGGGTGCCGCCGTAACCGAGACGAAGTCCCGCCCGAACAGGACATTGGTGACTTCACCCGTGCCGAACAGGGCATCTGCGAGCGGAGATGCTTCCGCCGCTTCGGGGGAGGCGAATTCGCGTGTGCCGGTTTCCATCACGGCCTGGCCGGGAAGGAATTTGAGCGTCGCGGGGTTGGGCGTGGTTTCGGTCTCGATATACATGCCCGGGATTTAGGCGCGGGCAGGGCCCACGGCAAGGTAGAGCTTGTTTCTCGCCATTCACTAGCCCTTCATGCCAAGGCCGCCTAATGATGCGGTCATGACGATCCACTTCCGCGCCGCGCGTCTTTTTTCGCCTGTCCTTGCCCTGCTGGTTGTGGCGGCTCCCGCCGCCCAGGCGAGGGACGAGGCTCCAGTCCTTTCGATTCCTGCGGCCAGTAAACTGCCTGCCCCGGCATCGCTCAAGCCGGGCGATCCATGGCTCTATCGCGGCAGTGACATTCCCCATGACGAAGGATGGCTGTTCGGCGAATTGCCTAACGGGCTGCGTTATGCCGTGCGCAACAATCGCGTGCCGGGCGAACAGGTTTCCATCCGCATCCGGATCGATGCAGGCTCCCTCAACGAGGAGGAGAGTGAGCGGGGTTATGCCCACCTGATCGAACACCTGACTTTCCGGGAATCGAAATATCTCGCCAATGGGCAAGCGATCCCCACATGGCAGCGCCTTGGCGCGCGGCTGGGTGCCGATACCAACGCCGTTACCTCCCCCACTCAGACCGTCTATCAGCTTGACCTGCCTAACGCCGTGGATGCCAAGCTGGACGAAAGCATGAAGCTGCTTTCCGGCATGATCCGCGAGCCGGCGCTGAGCACGGACAATATCGCTGCTGAACTGCCCATCGTCCTGGCTGAAAAGCGCGAGAATGGCGGGCCGGGCAAGCGCCTTGCCGATGCTTCGAGCGAATTGTTCTACAAGGGACAGCTCCTGGCCACGCACTCGCCGGTGGGGCTGGATGCGACGCTGCAGGCCGCGACGAGCGCCAAGCTGAAGCGTTTCCATCAGCGCTGGTATCGCCCTGAAAACACGGTGATCGTTATTGCGGGCGATGGCGATCCGCATCGTTTCGCCGCGCTGATCGAGCAATATTTCTCGGACTGGAAAGGCGTGGGCAAGCATGTGCCCGCGCCCGATTTCGGAAAGCCCCAGGCGCCCAAGGGCGCACCCGACATGGCGGGCCTTGCCAGCAAGCTGGGCGAAACGCGGGTGATGGTGGAGCCGGACCTTCCCCGCGGCATCAGCGTTGCCGTGCTGCGCCCCTGGGGCAAGCCGATCGACAATATCGAATATAATCGCGGGTTGATGATCGACCGGGTTGCCCAGCAGATCATCAATCGCCGCCTTGTGGAGCGTGCGCGTGCGGGCGGCAGCTATGTTCTGGCCGATGTCAATCAGCGAGAAGTGAGCCGCTCGGCCAATGCCACCTTCATCGACATCACGCCGTTGGGCGACGATTGGAAGGCCGCGTTGCAGGACGTTCGCGCCGTAATCGCCGATGCGCTGGAAAGCCCGCCGAGCGAAGAGGAAATCGCGCGCGAACTGTCCGAAATCGATGTGAATTTCGCCGATTATTACGAACAGCGCATCAATCAGCCAGGTCCCCGCCTTGCGGACGATCTGGTCGGTGCGGTGGATATTCGCGAAACGGTGGCTTCGCCCGAGACTTTCCTTTCCGTACTCCGGGGAATGCGTGACAGGTTTACGCCTGAGGCTGTTCTCGAACATACGCGCAAGCTGTTCCAGGGGCCCGTAACCCGCGCCTTCCTGCTGACGCCCAAGGCTGGCGAAGCAACCGAGGAGGATCTGCGCAAGGCTCTGCTGGAGCCAGTGGATGCGGACAACGGTTCGCGCGTCACTGCAAAGGCGCCGTCCTTTGCCGACATGCCCGCTATCGGCGCGCCGGCCCAGCCAGTCGCCCGCCATCAGATTGGCGTGCGCGAGATCGAGCAGCTCGATTATGCCAATGATGTCCACGCGCTGGTGTGGAGGACGGATAACGAGCCGGGCCGCGTGACGGTGCGTGTACGTTTCGGCAGCGGTTACCGCGCCTTTGCGCCGGAGGAGGCCCCCTATATCAAGCTGGGCCAGGCAGCTCTGGTGGCATCGGGTGTCGGACCGCTGGGCGCGACGGAACTCGATGCGATTGCGGCGGGCCGCAAGCTTGGGTTCGATTTCGGTATCGAGGACGGAACCTTCAGCTTCGAGGCGCAGACCCGGCGGGAGGATCTGGCCGACCAGCTCTGGCTGTTCGCCGCAAAGCTCTCTCAACCGCGCTGGGACGAGCGCGCTGTCGAGCGTGCCAAGGCGCTGAGCCAGCTCGGCTATGACAGCCTGAATACCGATCCTGCCAGCGTGATCAGCCGCGATCTCGATTGGGTGCTGAACAATCGCGACCCGCGCTTTGCCACCCCAACCCCTGCGCAGATCAACGACACCACGCCTGAGGGCTTCCGCAAGGTGTGGGAGCCGCTGCTGAAGCAGGGTCCGGTGGAAATCCTCGTCTTCGGGGACATCGACCCGGCGGAGACAGAGGCAGCCCTGGCGCGCACATTCGGCGCCTTGCCTCAGCGCGAGCCCATCCCGGCTGCGGCTCTTGCACGGAAGGTGACGTTTAGCCCTGTGCAGGCCGAGCCCGTGGTCCTCTATCACCATGGCGAGGGGGATCAGGCCGCGGCGGGCGTTGCCTGGCCGCTGGGCGGAGGCGTGAAAGGACTGCGTGTTTCGCGCGAGCTGGAAGTACTGAGCCAGATCTTCAACAATCGCCTGCTCGACGCCCTGCGCGAGAAGGCTGGCGCAAGCTACACGCCCTATGTCTCCTCCAGCTGGCCGACAGATATCGACAGTGGCGGACAGTTCGTGGCGCTGGCGCAGCTCAAGCCTGAAATGGTGCCCGAATTCTTCGCCGTTGCCGACAATATCGCGGCTGATCTGGCCAAGAACGGCCCGGATCAGGACGAGATCGTGCGGGTTACCGAGCCAATCCTGCAATTGCTCAATCGCTCGCTCACTGCTCACGTCACCTGGATGAATCTGGTCGAAGGTTCGACCGTGCAGCCCGAACGGCTGGCGGCTCTGCGCACGCTGTTCGATGACTACACGGTCACAACGCCGGAGCGGATGAAGGAGCTGGCCGCGCAATATATTCCGCAGGGTAAGGGCCTGCGGGTGGCCGTGATTCCCAAGGGTACGGAGCTTGCCCGTTCGGTACCCGTAAAGGGCGGCGCGGCGGGGCAGCACGCAGCCTCTGGATCCGCCAGCCGCTGAGATCGATTGTCTCGATCAGAGTAGTTGAGAGTGTAACCTTTGCATTCTGGCGCATGAGCGCCTATTTGCGCCGCCTTCCTCTAACAGACAGAGATATAAAGTGGCTAAGAGCTGGACCCCCGATGGCTGGAAGAACTTCGAAGCGAAGCATCTTCCCGTCTATGAAGACGAAAACGCGCTGGATACTGCGGTCGACACGCTGTCGTCCTATCCGCCGCTCGTCTTTGCGGGCGAGGCGCGCGCTCTCAAGGCCGAACTGGCCGAAGTGACTCACGGTCGCGGTTTTCTGCTCCAGGGCGGGGACTGCGCGGAGAGCTTTGCCGAGTTCCACCCGAACAATATCCGCGACACGTTCCGCGTGCTGCTGCAGATGGCTGCCGTGCTGACCTTCGCCAGCAAGCAGCCGGTGGTGAAGGTGGGCCGCATGGCCGGCCAGTTCGCCAAGCCGCGCAGCGCGCCGACCGAGACTATCGGGGGCAAGGAACTGCCGAGCTATCTTGGCGATATCATCAACGGGATCGATTTCGAGGACGCCCAGCGTCGTAACGATCCCGAGCGGATGATCCGCGCCTATAGCCAGTCGGCGGCGACGCTGAACCTGCTGCGCGCTTTCGCGGGCGGCGGCTATGCCAATCTTCGTCAGGTTCACAAGTGGACGCTGGATTTCATGGGCCGTAGCCCGTGGGCCGACAAGTTCCGCGACATTGCGGATCGCATCGGCGAGGCGCTGGACTTCATGGAAGCTTGCGGCATCGATCCCGAGAATGCGCCGCAGCTGAAGAGCACCAGCTTCTACACCAGCCATGAGGCGCTGTTGCTGCCTTATGAGCAGGCGCTGACCCGTCAGGATTCGCTGACGGGCGACTGGTACGATACCAGCGCGCATATGCTGTGGATCGGCGACCGTACCCGTTTCGACGGTTCGGCGCATGTCGAGTTCCTGCGCGGGGTGCAGAACCCCATCGGCATGAAGTGCGGCCCCAGCCTGGAGCCGGACGCCCTGCTGCGCATGCTCGATACGCTCAACCCGGGCCGCGAGGCGGGCCGCATGACGCTGATCAGCCGCTATGGCCATGACAAGGTGGAAGCGGGCCTGCCCAAGCTGGTCCGTGCGGTGAAGCGTGAAGGCCACCCCGTGGTGTGGAGCTGCGACCCGATGCACGGCAACGTCATCAAGTCGGACAGCGGCTACAAGACCCGCCCGTTCGACCGCATCCTTTCGGAAGTGAAGGGCTTCTTCGCCGTTCACCGTGCGGAAGGCACTCATGCCGGCGGCATCCATGTGGAAATGACCGGCCAGGACGTGACCGAATGCACCGGCGGCGCGGTGGCGATTACCGACGAGCGTCTGGCGGATCGGTATCACACCCATTGCGATCCGCGCCTCAATGCGGCGCAGTCGCTCGAACTGTCCTTCCTGCTGGCCGAGATGCTCAATCTCGAAGCGCAGCGTCAGGCTGACGCTGCCTGATTATGTGTGCCCCGCGCTGCAGCGCGGGGCAGCATATCCACAGGGGTGAAGCCATAAAGTTTACCATAGCTTCATCGATCCCTGTTACGTCCTCCCAATGAGGAGGAGGGCATTGGGCGCAAAGCTGGGCAAAGGCAGCCGATTCCCTTGGGAGGTGACGCTCGTCTGGACCGCCAGCGCGATCGCCTCGGTATTATTGCGCGATGAAGGCCATGCCGTGCTGCTGCTCTGGTTACCCAGCGCGGTTGCAGTTTGCGCGCTCTACAGGGCGAAACCTGCCGAACGCCTGCCGGTGATCGCAGCGTTGGTCGTGGCCAATCTGATCGTCAATGTTTGGATTGGCCTCTCTCCACTGGCGGTGCTGGGCTACACTGTAGCCAATATTGTCGAGCCGCTGCTGGCTGTCGCCATCGCCTATCGAGTGATCGGCAAGCGTAAGCTGGAATCGCTCCGCCTGCGGGACACGGTGCTGCTGTTCGTGGGGGTGATATTCGCATCCTTCGTCGCTGCGGTGATTGCTCTGCCGTTCCGCCCGCATCAAGACTGGGTGCAGTTCGTCTGGTGGGGCTTTTCCACCAGCCTGGGTACGACAGTGGGCGCGCCGATCCTGTTTTTTCTGAGGGACTGGCTTGCCCGCCGCCGGGCAGGCGTCCGGCGGGCGGGCGAGCACTCGCCTGTCTGGTTCGGCATTTCGATGCTTGCGATGCTCGCCTTGTCCTGGCTTGTGCTGGGCTTCCATGTTGTCCCGCTGGTTCCCGTGGTCATATCGGCTCTGGTGTTGATCGTGGCGCGTTATGGGCAGATCGGTGCTTCGGTGGGGGTTTTCATGTTCGGCGTGGCGGGAACGCTGCGCTCAGTGGGTGGCGAAACTCCGGCCGCCTATCTTCACTTTCCGCCGTTCGAAGCAGGCATCGCGCTGCAAATGCTGATGGTGCTGATGATGGCCACATCCCTGCCGCTGGCGGCGCTGCTGCTGGATAACGATCGTCTGGCGATGCGGCTCAAGGCCCGAAATGCGCGCATGCGGGAAAACCTGCTGATGCTCAACATGGCGGAAGAAGTCGGCCGGATCGGCCGGTGGCATTACAATCCGCGCACGGGCGAGCAGGACTGGTCGCGCCAGATGTATCTGATCAACGGCCTCGATCCCACAATGGGGCGCGATCCTGGCGATCTCACCACCATGCTTCCCGATGGCGGTACGGAATTGTTCGGCCAATTGGCCCACCATTCCAAGGATCGCGCCCGCTACAGCTTCGAATATCACGTTATGCCGCCGCAGGGGGATGAGCGCATCCTGCGCATGTATGCCACCAACGAGTTCAATGAGGCAGGTGAACTCACGGGTATGTTCGGGGTGGTGATGGATGTCACCGAACATCACCAGAGGCAGGAAGCGCTCGACCGGGAGCGGACGCGGGCCATGCGGCTGGCGGCAGAGGCGCAATATCTGGCGCATACCGATCCGCTGACCGGCCTCGCCAATCGCCGCCGGACCATCACCCAATTGCAGAAATGCATTCGCCGTTCGGAGCAGGATGGCAGGCCCACCGCGCTGATCTTGTTCGACATCGATCACTTCAAGCGGGTGAACGATACCAGCGGCCACCAGATGGGCGATGATGTGCTGGTGCGGATTGCCGATATTGCCCGGGGGCAAGCCCGTGCGAGCGATCTGATAGGCCGGATCGGCGGGGAGGAATTCGTCTGGATTCTGCCCGGCGCCGGACTGGAGGAAACCCGGAACGCAGCGGAACGCCTGCGCTACGCGATCGAGCAGGAAAGCGCGCAAGGGGGGTTGCCTCAGGTCACCGCCAGCGTGGGCTATACGATGTGGCGAGAGGGGGACGATGCCAACAGCCTGCTCGCCCGGGTCGATGCCGCCCTTTACGACGCGAAGGAAGCAGGGCGTAACAACGTCCAGCAAGCCGCCTGAGGAACGCTGCTTTCTGTTGTGCGTTCCCGGCTAAACGGCGATTGACGCCGAAGCGCGGCGCGGCCACTCTCGCTGCGATAACATCGCGTGGAAATTCGCGAATCCTGGGGAGATCAGCCTGATGGCGAGCAGCACGGCCGAGACTATCGGCGCGCATGAGGACGGTTTTGACGTTGAAGCATTCATCGATCGCCGCAAGATCGGCGCTCGGGAAATAGCGATGCTTGCCGTCTGTTCGGTGGCGCTCTTCATCGACGGCTTCGACATGTATTTCTTCGGCAAGATCCTGCCTGCCATTGCGCATGGGCTGGATGCCAAGCCGGCGGACATGGATGTCGTGATCTTCTGGACCTATGTCGGCATGGCGGTCGGCGCATTCCTGATGCCACCCCTGGCGGACAAGATTGGACGCCGGCCCGTTCTTGGCCTGTGCGCGCTGGGTTTCGGGATACTCTCAATCCTCGGCGCCCATGCTCATACGGTGGGGCAGATGGCCGTCCTGCGCGGAATTTCCGGCATTTTCTTCTCCGCCATGCTGCCCATCGGGCTGGCACTGCTTTCCGAAATGACACCGCGCAAGTGGCGTGCAGGCTTCATGGCCATCGCTCTGGTGTTCTTCTCCGCGGGGAATATGGGCAGCGGCATTATCGCCGCCTGGCTGCTGGACATTTATGGCTGGCAGATCGGTTTCTGGGTGGGCGGCGTGCTGGGCTTTGTCGCCGTCCCGCTGCTGTTCCTCATTCCGGAATCGCTGGCTTTCCGTACCCGGCGCAATCCCGGCGACGCGAAGATCGCCTCGACCATTCGCGCAATGGATGCAACGGCTCCGCTCCATGAAGGCCAGGTGTTTCGCTATGGCAAGGCAAAGCCTGCCGAGCGCGGGCTCGGGCCACTGGCCTTGTTGCAGAAGCCCTATTTCCTTCAGACCATTCTGCTATGGGTCGCCTGCTTCATCGCCTTGGGCAATATCGCCCTGCTCGCGAACTGGATGGCCACCTTCTTCCAGGAACTTGGCGGCATCCCGATCCAGAAATTCGCCATTTCCGCAATGATCTCGTTCATTGGTGGTGCAACCGGCACTCTGGTGATGGGTTTCCTGATGGACCGGATCAATCCCTACTGGCTGATCGCGGGCTTCTTCCTTGTGGAAGCGGTGGCGCTGTTCCTGCTGGGGCAGGTGCCGTTCAGCAGCGGGGTTTTCCTCGTCGCTCTGATCGTCTGGAACTTCACCCAGGTTGGCGGGCAGACCGGGATCAACAATCTCGCGACGCTTAGCTATCCGCCCGAAATGCGGTCCAGCGGTATCGGCTGGGCCGGAGGCTGGGGCCGCATTTCCGGCATCGTGCTGGCGCCTTTTGCCGGCGCCGCTGCGCTGCGGATGATGTTGCCGCTGGAAACGATCATGATGATCATCGCCGCGGCGGCCGTTCTGGTTGCCGTACTGATCGTTGCGCTGGGTATCTTCGCCCCGGCGCTTGGGCCGAAGATGGTGCGGCGGGACTGATCCCCGCGCATCCCCGCGAGCTTCATGAAGCGATCCGGGACTGGGTGGGCCCGGATCGCTTCAGAGGGTTGAACGCCGATCAGGCCTAGCTATCGATCCCGAAGTGATCGGCCAGTTCCTGCCCCGTAAAGCCATAGCTGGGCGCGTTGGGATCGAACAACATGCCCTTGTTCCATTCGGCAAAGGCGTTCTGAAGTTCCGAGAATTTCTGCGGGAAGCGGTCTTTCAGATTGGCCCTTTCGAGCGGATCGGCGAATACGTCGAACAGGAAGCTGTTTCCGGCGATCTTGAGATATTTCCACCGGCCGCGTAGCGCCGCTTCCTGACCCTTGTTGGTGAAGCGCCAGAACAGGGTGCGTTCCGGCATGCTCTCGCCCTTGATGGCGGGGAGGATATCGCGCCCGTCGCTGGGGAAAGCCGGGTCCTGCCTTGCGCCGCCTGCCGCGAGGAAAGTCGGCATCCAGTCCATCGAAATAATCTCGCTTTCGCTCGTGCTGCCGGGGCGGGTCACGCCGGGCCAGCGGACGATGGCCGGAATGCGCAGGCCTCCCTCGAGCAATTCGGTCTTCCGTCCGGTGAAGGGCCAATTGTCGGAGAACCGTTCCCCGCCATTATCGCTGGTGAAAACCACCACCGTATTCTCGTCCAGCCCGAGCTGTCGCAGCCGCTTCAACACTCGCCCGACATTATCGTCGAGCGAGAGCATCATCTTGGCGTAGATTTCCATCGTGCCGCCATCGTGATGCATGAAACCGCCGGGGATCTTCGCGATCCGTTCCGCCTCAGCCTTGCCTCCCTCGTCATTGGCTTCCCAAGGCCAATGGGGGGCCGTGAAGTGGAGCGACATGAAGAAAGGCTGCTTGTCCTGCGCGCGCCGTTCTAGAGTGGCGATGGCGGCATCGCCCAGCAGATCGGTCATGTAGCCGGTCTTTTCGATCGGCGTATCCCCGTCCCACAGATCCTTGTTGTTGCCGAAGCCGTGGCGGAAATAGTCCACCCCGCCGCCGCGGAGCCCCCAGAATTCGTCATAACCGCTCTGCAGCGGGCCATATTTGGGCAGATTGCCCATATGCCATTTGCCGATGAGCGAGGTCTTGTATCCAGCCTTGCGTAACAGGGAGGCGATGGTCGGATGTTCGGGAGGCAGGCCTACATCGCCCTGGCCCAATGGCTCCTGCAGACCGACAGGAATGCGATATTGATAGCGCCCGGTGATGAGCCCCACGCGGGTGGCGGTGCAGACCGCGCTGTTTGCGTAGGCATGGGTAAAACGCGTGCCTTCGCTTGCGAGGCGGTCGATATTCGCGGTCTTGTATTCGCGGCGGCCATAGCAGGAGAGGTCGGCATAGCCCATGTCATCGGCCATGATGAACAGGAAGTTGGGCTTGCCGCTATCGCTCGCTTTCACGGCCGCGCAGCCGGGAAGGACCGCTATCGCAGCCGCCCCGGCGAGCCCGGTAACTGCGGAGCGCCGCGTGATGGCATGGGCACTAGCTGCGCCGTTTCCCTCAAGCGCTTCCTTATTCTCGACCATCCAGTTTGTTCCTCTCCGTTATCTGACGTACTTGCCTTTCGTAACGGAAAGCTTTGTAAGTATTGGCACTTCCGCCAGTAGGGGCATGAGATATAACAATTAATATGGATACGGGTTCTCATTTAAGCGTCAAGCCCGCGGTTGCTCCGGATGGGTGGGAAGTGCCGGCCCCCATGCAGGAACGAAGCCGGAAAACGGCAGAGCGATTTGTGCAGGCGGCGCTGCAATTGCTGCGCGAGAAGACATTTGCGGAGCTTTCGGTGGCGGAGCTGGCGCGCAAGGCCGACCGGTCGATCGGGGTGTTTTACCAGCGGTTCAACAGCAAGGACGATTTCCTGCATGTGTTGCTGTCGGCCTATTTCCGTGAAGCGCTGGAATGGCGAGAAGCGGTCCCGCTGGAGGGACAACCTGCGGAGATATATACCGAGATTTTGGCCCGCCGGTTCCGCGGCGTTATGGAGAACCGCAATCTGTGGCACGCGGCGCTGAAGCGTTCAGCTTCCGATCCGGATTTCTGGAAAGTCTATAATTCTTTCCGCGAGCGGGCGGTTGAAATCACGCTGCAGGCGATGGAGGCGACGTCCGGCCGCGAGTTCTCCGAGGAAGAGCGTCGTCGGCTGGCCATTGCGGGGCAGGTGTTCAATTCCGTGATCAATAACCAGATCATCAATTCCCCCGGGCCGTTGTGCCTGGAGGATGAGGATTTTCTGCCGGAATTGACCCGGATCGCGGTGGATCTGGCCGGGCTCTGAGCCCCTTTATCCCGCCGGGAACTGTAGCAATTCCAACTCGTGTCCCCACGGGTCCAGCACGATGCCGACCTTGACCGGGCCCATGTCGAATACCGGCACAATGGGGTTCGCGCCTGCTTCCACCGCTCTGGCGCAGAGCGCCTCAATATCGTCGGTGACGAGGCCGACGGGGCCATGCCCAGGGCCGACCGATACGTCGCGCCCGTCCTTATAGGCGACCAGCAGCAGGTTCGGCCCAGCCTCTTGCCCGGGCAGGGCGAGGATATGTTCGAGGAAGGCGTCCTCGTCAAAGGTCTGGGTGATCGAGAAACCAAAGACCTTGCCGTAAAATTCCAGCGCGGCGTCCATGTCGGGGACGTTGAGCTTGAAGAAGCTGAGCTTCACGCTGGGCGCTGTCTGGGGGGTGGGCATTCGGTCCTCTCGGTTATGTCTTGCGGGCAGGCTATCGGAGAGGGGCACGGGCGGGAAGGGGCTTGTTGATGAAATACATGCAGGAAGAACGATCCTTGACGGATTAGAACATTAGAACTAACTAATGTTCAACAGGAGAGACTCCATGAAGTCCGTTGATCACCCCATCGACCCGGCCGAACAGGGCCCCGTGATCGCCGCCGCATCGGCGCAGATCGCCCGCGCGTTGGACAATCCCGCGCTGCGCCCCGTGGTGCAGGCCTTTTTCGACGAGCCGACCTTTACCGTGTCCTATGTCATCCACGATCCCGCCACGCTGGAAGCGGCAGTGATCGATCCCGTGCTGGATTACGACCCTGACGCGGGCCGTACTTCGCATGCCTCCGCCGACAGGATCGTCGATTACGTCAAGGCGCAGGGCCTCAAGGTCGCCTGGCTGATCGAGACCCATGCCCATGCGGACCATCTTTCCGCCGCGCCCTATCTGAAGGAAAAGCTGGGTGGGCGGCTGGCCATTGGCGAGCATATCACCCGGGTGCAGGACGTATTCGGCAAGCTGTTCAATGCCGGGCCCGACATGGCGCGAGACGGTTCGCAATTCGATCACCTGTTCCAGGATGGGGAGACGTTCCGCCTCGGCAATCTCGAAGGCATCGTGCTGCATGTGCCCGGCCATACCCCGGCGGACATGGCCTATATCGTGGGCGACGCGGGCTTTGCGGGCGATACTCTGTTCATGCCGGATTACGGCACCGCGCGCGCCGATTTTCCCGGCGGGGATGCGGCGCGCCTCTATCGCTCGATCCGCCGGTTGCTGAGCCTCCCGCGCGAGACGCGGCTGTTCATGTGCCACGATTACAAGGCGCCGGGCCGCGACACCTTCGCCTGGGAAACCAGCGTGGGGGAGGAGCGGGACAGCAATGTCCATGTCCATGACGGCGTGAGCGAGGCAGAATTCGTGGCCATGCGCACGAAGCGCGACGCCACGCTGGCCGTGCCCCGGCTGATCCTGCCTTCGGTCCAGGTCAATATCCGCGCCGGGCACCTGCCCGAGCCGGAGGGCAATGGCATCAGCTACATCAAGATCCCCGTAAACGCGATCTGAGGCGGGACACGGGCCATGATCGACCAGCTCCACTATATTCTCGCGGCCTTCAGCGGCGTGGCGGTGGGCTTTACCCTGGGCCTTGTCGGCGGAGGCGGATCGATCCTGGCGGTGCCGCTGATGGTCTATGTGGTGGGGGTAAAGAGCCCGCATGTCGCCATCGGCACCAGCGCGCTGGCCGTGGCTGCCAATGCGCTGGCGGGGCTGGCCACCCATGCCCGCAACCATAACGTCAACTGGCGCTGCGGCGGCACTTTCGCCTTTGCCGGTGTGCTGGGCGCGCTGGCGGGCTCCACCCTGGGCAAGGCGGTGGACGGGCAGAAGCTGCTGTTCCTGTTTGCCCTGCTGATGATCGTGGTGGCCGTGGCCATGTATCGCGGGCGAGCCGGGGAAGGGCCGGAGAATGTGGCCTGCAATCGCGACAATATGGGCAAGGTGCTGGGCTTCGGCTTTGGTACCGGCGCGCTGTCGGGCTTTTTCGGCATTGGGGGCGGCTTCCTGATCGTGCCCGCGCTGGTCGCCTCCACATCCATGGCGATTTACCGCGCGGTGGGCACATCGCTGGTGGCGGTTTCCGCCTTCGGGCTGGCGACTGCGGGTTCCTATGCCTTTTCGGGGCTGGTGGATTGGCCGCTGGCGGCGGTGTTCATCGCCGGGGGCGTTGCGGGCAGCATTGGCGGCACGGCGGCCTCCCGCCGCCTGTCGGCGCAGAAGGGGCGTCTCAATACTGTGTTTTCCGCGCTGATCATGGCGGTTGCGCTCTACATGCTGATGCGCAGCGCAATGGCCATTCTTGGATGACGGACTGAAAAATAAAGGAAGTGAAAGGGCTTATCTGCTATGGCCGCGATTGCCGACAAGGACAGGAAGTGCCGTTCGATAGAACGGATGATCGCCGAAGGCAGGGGAGTGACCGAAAGCTGCCGCGTATTCGGCCTTTCGGAGAAGACCTTCTACCGATGGCGTAGCGAACGTTCCACGGCACAAGTCGCGGCGGGAAGGAAGTGACGATGTTCGATCAGGCCGATGCGCTGTTACTTGCGCGTATCCAGTTTGCCTTCACGGTAAGCTTCCATTTCATCTTCCCCGCCTTTTCCATCGGGCTGGCCAGCTATCTGGCCGTGCTGGAAGGGCTCTGGCTCAAGACGGGCAAGGGCCTTTACCTCGACCTGTTCAAATATTGGCTGAAGATCTTTGCCGTGACCTTCGCCATGGGTGTCGTTTCCGGCATCGTGATGTCCTATCAGTTCGGCACCAATTGGGCGGAATTTTCCGACAAGGCC
>MKUB01000069.1:0-2284 GCA_001898545.1 Sphingomonadales bacterium 63-6
CCGGTGTTGTTAGCATATTGCACGCTCTTGTGCGTGGCAGACGCCTTCATGTGGACGCACTTGAACCAGCCGGTGCGGGCAATCTGCGCAAGGCCCTCAGCATCGACCACGCAAATGTGCGTCGTCTTGTCACTCACATCCAATCCTGCATAGATCGACATCGGTCACCCTCCTGCATTGAAGTGCCATAGCGACTTCGTACCATCCAGGAGGGTGGCTAAATCAATTACGCAGTGTCCCAATTATCGCTAATCTAGTGCGGCAGTACTCGACCAGAATGCGCCGTTAGCCCGTGGGGCTGCAATCGGCAGCTTCCGCCAGAGCCACCCCTTCGACCAGCGCGGGGCGGTCTGTCGGCAACTCGCCCTGAGTTCCGACACAGGGGGCCCTACCATAAACTCAAAACCCGCCGTTCTGGCGTTGGAAGAATGCTGCTAGGTGAGTTGAAGAGCTGCTTGGACGGCTGGGAGTGCAAAGTCGTTCATAGCGTTTCACTGCCGCAAGACTGATTATCAATCATGAGTACTGGACGGTGAGAATTGCCTGCTAACCCATAACATCCATCGGCGCGAGTAAGTGCGAAAAATCGCCCTTGCGCGCCAGTACATCAGCCAGTGAGTAGCCATCCAGCACATTGAGGAACGCGAGCAGCGCCTCATCGAGGACACTGGTAAGGCCACACGCTGGAGCAATCACGCAGGCCCCGCAGCCAACCAGATCGAAATCGTCCTCGGTGTGGCGAACCAGTGCGCCGACGTTGATTTCCTGCGGCGGGCGGGCGAGGCGGATGCCGCCGTTGCGACCGCGCACGCTTTCGAGATAGCCCGCGTTCACTAGATCATTGACCACCTTCATCAGATGGTTCTGCGAAATCGCATAGGCGCGCGCGATGGCCGCGATCGAGGCGAGTTCGCCCGGCTTCCGCCCGAGGTATAGCAGCACCCGCATGGCATAGTCGGTGTAGCGCGTCAGTCGCATCGCAGGCCCGCGAAAATAATCATGTATTCTTGTTGCATGTTTTAGCGGGCACGTATAGATGCATTCTAGATACATGATTTGGAGTCGCCGCCGTGCCAGTTCTCAGCATCGACGAACCCGGTCTCGCCCGTCTGGTCGATGCGTTCTACGCCCGCGTCCGTGCCGACGCTGAACTTGGCCCGATCTTCAACGACGCCGTCCACGATTGGCCCGAGCATCTCGATAAGCTGAGCGCCTTCTGGTCATCGGTGATGCTCACCAGCGGGCGCTACAAGGGCCAGCCGGTGCCCGCGCACATTAAGCATCGCGACCGCATCAACCCCGCTCTGTTCGAGCGTTGGCTCGCGCTCTGGGCGGAGACCACCAGTGAACTGATGGCTCCTGAGGCCGCTGCCGCCTTGCAGGCCAAGGCCGCGCGTATCGCCGAGAGCCTGAAGCTCGCGATGTTTTTCCGGCTGGATGGCCAGCCAGCGCCCAAGCCTTCCTCCCAGCCCGCCAGCTCAACAGCAGCCGCGACGGACCATGCCTGAAAAGGAGTATGCTGCCATGACCGACATTCCACTGGTCGACCTCACAGTTCATCACACCCCGCGCGACCTGCGTGACCGGGTCGCGCTCGGCTTCACCAAGGTCTTGCGCTTCTGCGCCGATACCTTCTTCGCCAAGCGCTACGGTCACCGTGCCATCGTGCTCGAAACCGTCGCCGCCGTGCCCGGTATGGTGGGGGCCACGCTGACCCATCTCAGGTGCCTGCGCCGGATGCAGGGTGACAACGGCTGGATACGCACCCTGATGGAAGAAGCCGAGAACGAACGGATGCACCTGATGACCTTCATTGAGGTCGCGCAGCCGTCGCTGTTCGAGCGGCTGGTGATCCTGTTGGTGCAATGGGCGTTCTATATTACCTTCTTCGGCCTGTATCTGGTGAGCGCGCGCACCGCGCACCGCGTGGTCGGCTACTTCGAGGAGGAGGCGGTGATCAGCTACACCCTTTACCTCGGGGAGATCGACGAGGGCCGCAGCCCCGATGTGCCCGCCCCCCTGATCGCGCGTCGCTACTGGAAGCTGCCTGATACCGCCACCTTACGCGACGTGGTGCTGGTGGTCCGCGCCGACGAGGCGCATCACCGCGACGTCAACCACGGCTTTGCCGACGAACTGGCAGGCGCGGCCGCGCCCATGAATATCGCGCCCTATCCCGAACACGCCGACGATATCCGGTTGGCAGCCTGATCATGCCGGAACCTCGGCCCTATCGCTCCACCCCCGTGTTCGATCAGGACAGCCTGCCCGCTGCCCTGCGCGC
>MKUB01000069.1:2343-18009 GCA_001898545.1 Sphingomonadales bacterium 63-6
GGGATCAGCCTCCGCCGGGTTTCTGATCGACGCCTGCTCTCTTCCCGAACCACCTTTTCATCTCAGGAGAAATGTATGTCGCAGCCGCTCAGCGAGCAGACGATCGCGCTCGTCAAGGCCACGGTCCCCGCGCTCGAAGCCCATGGCCTTGCCATTGTGCACGAAATGTATGCGCGCCTGTTCCAGAACCACGATATCGCCGCCCTATTCAACCAGTCGCACCATGGCGATGGGGGATCGCAACCACGCGCGTTGACTGGGGCCATTCTGGCCTATGCGAGCAATATCGAAAACCTCGCCGCGCTTGCCCCAGCGGTGGAGCGCATCGCGCAAAAGCATGTCGGTTTGCAGATCCTTCCCGAGCACTACCCTTTTGTCGCCGATGCGCTGCTCGGCGCGATCAAGGGGGTGCTGGGCGATGCTGCAAGCGATGACGTCCTCGCCGCCTGGGGCGAGGCCTACTGGTTCCTCGCCAATATTCTGATCTCACGTGAACAGCGGCTTTACACTGACCAGCGCACCGCCGAAGGCGGCTGGAGCGGCTGGCGAGAATTCGAAGTGGTCGAAGTCGTGCCGGAAAGCGCGGTCATCACCTCGTTCACCCTGCGCCCCGCCGACGGCGGCCCGGTCATGCAACATCGGCCCGGCCGGTATCTGACATTCTGGTTCGACATCCCCGGTCATGCGCCAGTGAAGCGCAACTATTCGATTTCCTCCGCGCCCAATGGCGAGAGCTATCGCATCTCGGTCAAGCGCGAACCGCAGGGGCTGGCCTCGGGCTGGCTGCACGATACTGCGGGCGTTGGCACCAGACTCAGGGTTGCAGCGCCAGCAGGCGAGTTTGTCCTTGATGCGGTGAGCGAACGACCGGTGGTGCTGCTATCGGGCGGTGTAGGCCTCACGCCAATGGTCGCGATGCTGGAGGTGCTCGTGGCGAATGGATGCACCACGCCGATCCACTATGTTCACGGCACGCATGACCGTACCACCCACGCGATGCGCGATCATGTCCGGACACTTGCCGCCAGCGCCGGTTCGGTCAGTATCACCGACTTTCATCAGCAGCCGTTGGCCGACGAAGTGGCAGGTCGTGACTATGACATCGCCGGCATCATCACCGACGAATGGCTGGTGAACAACACTCCTATTGCCGAAGCGGACTACTACATCTGCGGTCCCCGCGCCTTTCTGCGTCACGCGGTTGCAACACTCTCGGAGGCCGGGGTAGCGGCTGGCCGCATCCACTATGAATTCTTCGGACCGGCAGACGAACTGCTGGCCGCCTGAGGCGCCCCTGTCCCTTTCATCGATTAAAAAGCCCCGCCTTCTGGCGTCAGCCCGGCGTGCATCCGGCCCGTTCGGCCATCGGAGCGGGAATCTCGCTCGCGCTGACCGGGCTGATCACGGCCTGGCTGCTCCCCAATGCCTCGGCGCTCCCCCTTTTTGGTTGCGCCAATGGGGGCCTCGGCGGTGCTGGTATTCGCCTTGCTAGCCGCCCCGCTGGCCCAGCCCCGTGCTGTGCTGCTCGGCAATTTCGCCTCAGCCTTATTTGGAACTGCCGCGGCGCAACTCTTCCCCGATCCGCTTTTGGCTGGATCGCTGGGAGCAGCTGGGGCCATTCTGGCCATGCAGCCGTTGCGGTGCACCTGTCAGAGGATGAATGGGGAGGTGTCTCCCGCGACTGAAATGCGGGCCATATCTGGGTAAGGGTTCTCGACAAGCTCGAGCAGCACGCGGTGCTGAGTTCGCTTCGGATTCGGCAGCCCGATGTTCTCAGTCATCATCGACTCCTCGGTTGAAGGAGCCGAAAGCGTAGGCCTCTCTATCGCGAGGCTCAACCAAAGCTCGTTGTAAGCCGGGTTCTTACAACATCAGGTCCCGCCCAATCCCGCGCCAGCGGGTTCGTACTCGTCGGCGAAAGCGGAAGACATGCATCGCGGGAAACGCAGCTGCGGCTCAGGCAGCGCGTATCAGTTTTCGTGCACGTACCAGATAATCTTCGGTATCCTTTGCGTTCATTGGTTGTGAGTAGAGGAAGCCTTGGAGTTCCGTACAACCGATCGATTGCAGCATGTTGCGCTGCGCCTTCGTTTCCACGCCTTCCGCTGTCACGGGAATCCCGAGCACCCTGGCTAGCCCGGTGATTGCATGAACGATCGCGAAGTGATCATTCCCCGTGTCCTGCACGAACGACTTGTCAATCTTGACCTTGTCGACATCGAACTTCTGCAGATGCGTGAGGCTTGAATAACCGGTGCCAAAATCGTCGAGCACGATTTTGATGCCGGCTGCGCGTAGCGCTTTCAGATTGGTTTGAACCTTCGGATTTGTCTCGAGGACAGCGCTTTCTGTCACCTCCAGCTGCAACCGGGCCGGGATGAGTCCGGTTTTCTTGAGGATCTTGAGTATCTCGGAGACAAGCCTATCTTCGCGCAACTGCATGGGCGAAAAGTTGACGGCAAGAGGGACATCGGGCCAGCGGGCCATCATCGTGCAGGCTTGCTCGAGCACCCAATGGCCCATTGGAACGATCAGCCCGGATTCCTCGGCGACAGGCACGAAATCGCCCGGCTGGAGCAGACCGAATTCCGGGTGATGCCAGCGGATCAGCGCTTCCATTCCGGCAAGCGTTCCCTCTGACGCCTCGACGAGAGGCTGGTAGTAGACTTCCAGCCCGGTTCCAGTCGCAAGGCTTTGCCGCAGGTCGGCCTCCAGCCGGCGATTATGGCTGATCTGTTTGTCGAGCGCATTTGTGAAGCGGCAAAAACGGGCGCGGCCTTCTCGTTTCGCCTGATACAGAGCGACATCGGCACGCCGTTGCATTTCCACGCTGCTTGCAGCTGTGTCGGCGTCTGCAATGCCGATGGAGGCGCTGACGAAGGCCCGCCCGCCTTCGACTGTGAAAGGCTCTGCTGCCGCCGCCAGAATCCGCCTGCAAATACGCTCGATATCTGAAGCCTTGCGATGATCCATCAGCAGGATTGCGAATTCGTCTCCGCCAAGCCGGCATACGGTGTCGGATGCGCGCACGATCCCGGCAAGGCGATGGGCGAATTCCTGGATCAGGGCATCGCCGGCCTGATGGCCGTAGGTGTCGTTGACCTCCTTGAAGCGATCCAGATCGATGTACATTACCGAAAAAGGGATTTCGGAGCGGTCATGGCGAAGCAGCGCCTGATCGATCCGTTCGCTGAACAGGGCCCTGTTCGGCAGGCCGGTCAACGTGTCATGGAATGCCAGATAACGACTATGTGCCTCGGCCTCCCGATACGCCGTGACGTCGCTGATGATAGCGACAAGGTAGTCTTCACCATCCAGCCGCACCCGACGCTTGCGGGTGATCACGGTTCGGGTTGTGCCGGAAGCGTCGGTTACCTGTTCCTCGTTCTTATTGACTTCGCCGGCTGCAAAGACCCGGTCATCGGCGGCGTGAAATATCTCTGCCTCTTCTGCTGGGAAGAGATCGAAATCAGAAAAACCGAGCAGAACCTCAGGAGAATGGCCAAAAAACTCGGCGGCGGCTGCGTTAAGAAGCACGATGCGGTGAGCCCGGTTCTTAACGAACACAGGCGTCGGCATGACGTCGATGATCGCTTGAAGATCGACGATGCTGGAGATGTTGGCGGTTGGCTTCATCACTGGCCTATTTGCTACTCGGTGCAATACTGAAGTTACGCCAGAGCAAGGCTATCTGCCCTTGGTTTCCAATTCGTTAGCTTAGCCCATTCCGATATGCGCCTTCAACCCACCCGCCTGACGCGAGCATCCGTCATCAATCAATATTGAGGGGGATGGTTTTGGGGCCTCACCGTCAGATGCCTTTGGCCAATTGACACAAAACGCAAGTCGGTGCCCAACCTGAACCGAGGACAGTTTTCGGGAAGCAGATCTTGCCGTGCAAATGGCTGGTCTGTCGGCGTTAGACGCCGAGCCACTCCAATCCGCCGGGAAGCAGATCTGCTGAGTAGTCCACCTGCAAAACGCGACGGTGTCCAGTGACACTCGCGGCATCAGAAGCGTGCAAGATTGGAGTGGCGTAGGCCCAAATATCGCCAGCCTGAGCGAGGCAGGCGAACTGGCCGCACTGGCCAACCACCTCAGCATATCGATCGACAGGCACCCGCCCTAACTGGTGAGAGCCGGGGGCTATCAGCAATGGAGAGTTCTCAGCAGGTACATCGTCGAGATGAATGCGAAGCGAGATCATGCGGGTGAGAAGCTCGAAAGGCGGCGCCACATGCTGCAGTCCGCGCTTTGTCGTCCATGGCCCATAGCCATCAACCTCGATCCGCTGTTTTACGCAGATGGTGCGATCCTGATGCCATCCTAGCGACCAGTTCGTATTAACGCTCTTGTCGAACAGGATTGCGCGAACTGGGCGGCATACGCTGCCGAGAACAGTCGATGCAATCCCCCCGATTGCTCCCTCGGAAATCAGAACAAGCGAAAGTGCCTCGACACCGTGGATGCGAACTCCGGCCTGTAGACTTGGCAACTTCGCTACCGCTGCATCAATATCTGCCAACACGCTTGATGCGGCACCGGGAATGTGTTGTGCGCCATCCACAGCAAGGGTGAGACCGGAAGCGCGCGCGCAAGTTATCATCGGATCATTTAGCGCGGAGGATCACCCGCAAACAATGGCCGGCTTTGGGTTGGTGCTCTCATTCGCTAGGTGGCAGCAATGTCGGCGCAATCACTCACCCAGCTAGCAGCGGTATTCTCCAAGCGGCCATTCCGGCCAAATGGAGATATGTCATGGGACATTCAGACCTTGATCCTGCTGTTCACGAGCGGCGCCCTTGGAACTCAGGACAAAATGTAGGGCCCAAACGCCCGCTTAAGCCAAGAGACATTTGGGCCATTCGCTTTTATCTCGACGAACATAGGCGCCTGCGTGACCGAGCGTTGTTCGATCTGGCAATCGACAGCAAATTGCGTGGCTGTGATCTCGTAAAGATCAGGATTGGCGACATCGTAAGCGGCGGCCATATTCGCAACCGCGCGACGGTCATCCAACAGAAGACCGGTCGACCGGTTCAATTTGAGATCATGACCGAGGCACGAAGGACGTTGGAAGCCTGGCTGCAGCGCCGTGGCGGGACAATTCTCGATTTCGTCTTCCCAAGTCGGGTCGACTACATGGGACATCTCAGCACTCGGCAATATGCGCGCCTAGTGGATGAATGGGTCACAACTATCGGCCTCGACTGCCGTGAGTATGGCACGCATTCGATGCGGCGAACAAAGGCATCACTCATCTACAAGGCGACTGGCAACCTGCGAGCTGTGCAGATCTTGCTTGGCCACACCAACATCGAAAACACGGTCAGATATCTAGGTGTAGACGTAGACGATGCGCTCACTTTGTCCGAGCGGACAGACATTTGAGGGTGTTCCGGCTCGCACTGAGTTGGGGGCCGGAAATCCGATTTTTGCATTGGAAGCCGCCGTTCCTGACACGACACCATTGCGGTCATTGTACTCAGAGCAATGTCTCAACTCGAGCAGGTTACCTGCAGAACGTTCCCAGCAATATGCCGCCCAGCGCGACCACGCCGAGCGTGCGGATCGGCGACCATTTCACGGCAAACACCAGCGCGCAGGCAAGCGCGGCGAGGAACGCGGCGCGCCAGTCGAAGCTTGCCGGAGGTGCAGTGGACCGACGTCGTGTTCCTCCACCCGAGCGAATAACACATGCAGCGCGAACCATACCGAGAGGTTGGCGATCACACCGACCACCGCTGCTGTCAACGCGGACAGCCCACCTTTCAATCTGGTCGCATGGCGCAGCCGGTCGATCCACGGCGCAAAGGCGAATATCCATAGGAAGCAAGGCGCGAAGGTGACCCAGGTCGTCAGTCCAGCCCCCAGCAATCCGGCAACAAACGGTGTGAAGGGTTCGGGCGAGCGATAGGCGGCAAGGAAGCCGACAAACTGCGTGACCATGATCAACGGACCGGGCGTGGTTTCAGCCAAGCCTAGCCCATCCGCCATCTCGCCCGCCGAAAGCCAGGCGTAATTCTGGACGGCTTCCTGCGCCATATAGGCAAGCACTGCGTAGGCCCCGCCGAAGGTCACCACTGCCAGCTGCGAAAAGAACGAACCGATGGTCCACAGCACATGGTCTGGCCCCAAGGCCGCGAATCCCGCAGCCATCGGCGCAGCCCATACAGCCAGCCATACCGCCACAGCCTTCACGCTTGTCGCCCATGGCCGGGGACCGAGCGGCTCCTCCGTAGCTGGCTTGAGCTTAAGCCAGCCGGGCTTCACCGCCGCGACCCCCATGCCCAGCGCTCCCGCGCCGAGCACAATCAGCGGAAACGGCAGGTCGAGCAGGAATAGGCCAATAAAAGCGGCAACCGCCAGAGCGCGCTTGAAGGTGCTGTCGAGTGCCCGTCCTGCGATCCGCAGCAGCGCCTGAACCACGATCGCCAGAACCGCAGCCTTAATACCTAGGAACAGAGCCGCGACCCAATCCAGCCGCGCGGCGACCGCGTATAGCGCCGAGAGCAGCAGGATCACCAGCGCGCCGGGGATCACGAACAACAAGCCTGCCGCAAGCCCACCGCGCCAGCCATGAAACTTCCAGCCGATCCATGCCGCCAGTTGCTGCGCCTCGGGGCCGGGCAGCAGATGGCAGAAATTGAGTGCGTGGAGATAATCCTCCTCGCTCAGCCAGCGCCGTTCGTCGACCAACTCGCGGTGCATCAGCGCGATCTGTCCGGCTGGCCCGCCGAAATTGGTGAAGCCGATGCGCGTGAACACGCGAAACAGTTCAGAAAAAGTCGGCGGAGAAAAATCGGCAGTCATTCAATGCCTCATGCCTTGCCGCCCACGAACTCGCAGGCGGATAAGGCAACGCTTGGGCTGACGCCTGACCGGGAGGTTGCTTGACCCCGGTCACTTCGATTTACAGTCGGGCAATCATCAAAGCAATATCCGCTTTCCACAACAAAGGCGTGGACCGAAGGCCTGATCGTCAGCGTCGGTTCCGGTCGTTCATTACCGCGTCCACCCCAGTGAACGTACGTTAAGTTCCAGCGAGGCGGTCAGGCCCCGTGAAAGGCAACTAGGTCGGCGTTCTCACAGCTGCTCGGGTGCTTGGCGGCCTTGCAACATAAATTCTCTATCAATTTGCTTGATAAGGTATGCGCCGGTCGTAATTATCGCGGGATGCTGTCACAAAAAACCCGGTACACCATTCGTGCCCTGCAGCACCTTGCAGACCTTTATCCCGACGGCCGCGCGCAAATGGGCGAAATTGCCAAGGCACAGAACATACCGGCGAAATTCCTTACGATCATTCTGTCTGAAATGGCCCGGGTGGGTATCGTACATTCACAACGCGGTCGTGATGGCGGCTATCAATTGGCGCTTCACCCGGTCGACATACGTTACGGCGATATCGTGCGCCTGACTCGCGGCTCGCTGGCGCTCGTTCCATGCGCCAGCCGCTTCGCGCACGAAACCTGCTCCCATTGCCTGCCGGAAAAAGACTGCCGTTTGCGGGCCCTCATGCTCAAGGTGAGGGACGAGACGGCCGCTATTCTGGATTCCATCACCCTGGCGCACGAGATTGAAACCGTTCCTGAGTTCACTGACGACGCTGCGTCGGAACCAGCTTCAACGCAGGGTTTCTAACCAGCGAATAATCGCCGCCTGGCCCGCCGCAACAGCTCCTGGCCCATGCAAATCATGGGCGATCCTCAAGGAAGTTTCGCAACCGCCAGCCTCGATAACAGACTCGGGCCACTCCTCGATCCAGGCGTCAAAGCGGGGATCGAGACCCATCTCGGAGTGAAATTGAAGCGCAAGGATATTGGAACCGCGCCGGAAAGCCTGATGCTTGTAGACGTGACTTGAAGCCAGCAATTCCACGTTCGGAGGCAGGCTGAAAGTATCCCCGTGCCAGTGCAGGATCGGCTGCCCGGCAATGGGAAGAAGCGGATTGTCCGGCACTGAAGCATCCACGGTGACGGGGTGGAAACCGACTTCCTTGTGGGGGCCAGGATATACATCGCCGCCCAGGGCCTGAGCCATCATCTGCGCACCGAAGCACACGCCGAGGGTCGGGCGGTCCAATTCGAGCCGGCGAACCAATCGACCCAATTGGCAGGAGATCCAGGGATAGCGGTCCTGTTCGTAAACACCCATCGGTCCCCCCATCATGATGAGGAGATCCGGGGCGCACAGATCCAGCGACGAGAAATTCGGATCGGAAACGTCGACCCGGTCGATCACATACCCCGCAGCCTCGATTGGAGCGCGATAGCCTGCGATACCTTCATAGGGGACGTGCCGAATGATCAGTGCGCGCTTGCCCGTCATTCCTGCTCCTTGGGCAGAAAATCGGGGACGGAAAGGTAACGCTCCCCCGTGTCGTAATTGAAACCGAGAATGCGCGCATCGCGAGGCAGCCTGAGGATCGCCTGGGGGATCGCAGCCAGGGTCGCGCCGGAGGAAATACCCACAAGCAATCCCTCTTTACGCGCTGAGCTCCGCGCCCATTCCCGCGCATCTTCGGCATCGACCAACAACACCTCATCGATGAGGCCGACGTCCAGATTGGACGGGATGAAGCCTGCGCCAATCCCCTGAATCGGATGCGGCGCCGCCTTCCCGCCGCTGATTACCGGAGAGAGGGCGGGTTCTACCGCGAACACCTTCAGCGCTGGCCAATGCGCCTTCAGCGTCCTGGCAACCCCGGTCAGATGCCCTCCCGTCCCGACACCGGCGACAAGGGCGTCGAGCGGCTCGTTATGGAATGCAGCCAGGATTTCCTGCGCGGTCGTTTTTGTGTGAATTGCGACATTCGCAGGATTGGCAAATTGCTGAGGAATCCACGCCCCGGGAATTTCCGCCACCAGTTCCTGCGCCCGGGCGATGGCGCCAGACATGCCCTGCTCGCGCGGCGTCAGATCGAATTGGGCACCATAGGCCAGCATGAGGCGGCGGCGCTCGATCGACATGCTTTCAGGCATCACCAGAATCAGGCGATAGCCTTTGACCGCAGCGACCATTGCAAGGCCCACTCCGGTGTTACCGCTCGTCGGCTCGACAATCGTCCCACCGGGAGTGAGTTCTCCAGCCTCTTCCGCAGCTTCGATCATGGCGAGCGCAATGCGATCCTTGATCGATCCGCCCGGATTTGCGCGTTCGGATTTTACCCAGACCTCTGCCTCAGAGAATAACCGGCCGAGGCGGATATGCGGCGTCCGGCCGATCGTATCGAGTACGGACTGAGCTTTCACAGGCTTTCTCCTGCGCGCCGGAGCGTTTCGACGGCACCGCCAGCAACCAGCGGCCTGACTGATGGAGTTGCGTAAGCAACAAGCCTGCGCAGGAGAAAGCGGCCATATGGCCAATCGCCAACGCCGGACTCGACATTGATATGTCCAAGCGGCCCGGCGTCGATCAGCCGGCTGCCCCAGGCACGAGCCATGCGTTTGGCCCGGCCATAGGCCGCGTAAGTATCGTTCTGACTGGCAACAAGGATAGAAGGGAACGGCATTCGCTTGCGAACGACCGGGGCAAAGGGTGCAAGGCGGGAATCCACGGGTGCGTCCTCCACCTCCGGAGGCGCCACAAGCAGCGCCCCGCGAACCTTCCCAGGTTCGGATCGATCCATCGCATTCCACCACGCGACGGCGTGGCAACCGAGGCTGTGAGCCACTAGCACGATCGGGCCCGTCGCGGCCGAAATTGCCGCGCCTAACCTGTCGGCCCAAATCGCGGGCTGAGGCCTGTCCCACATTCCGAGATCGACCCGGCTGCAATCTTCCCGTTCGGCTTCCCACAAAGTTTGCCAATGCTGTGGACCGCTTCCACCAAGACCGGGGATAATCAGCAACTGCGGCTCGCCATGCGGTTTGAATCCGGCAGCTCTCATCTCTTCACTCCAACAGCCCCGCCCATGTCACTTATATCCCTACTCATTCCATAGGGAATATCATATAAATTCGCCAGACTCAATTATCAACTTAATTGGTAGAGTTTGTCTTTTCGGCGGAATTCAGCAGGAGTGTTCGAGGCATATCTTCCGCCACACGAGGCGCTGATAACCATCGGTGCCGACCATCACGGTCCCCCCGAATCGTCGATTGTCGGAGGTCATCGCCCAGACATGGCGCTCATCCTGACCGACCAATTCAACGCGGGCATTCTGCAGAATGCCGGATTCCGGCTCCTTCAGCCGCGATCCGCAACCCGCGATAGAAGAACTGCCATGCTTGGATGCCTGTCGCGAGCGTTGCTGGCACATGTTGCCGCCCGGTCCATTGCTTGAGTAGTCCGTTACCTACCTGCAGCGTCGCCCCGGTCCAGTACGACCATAATCGTTCATGCGAATCGGTCTCCGCTGGCGCGCCGGCCCATCGCTGCGTTTCCCAATCCCGCCGATCAGTGGGCCTTACTGACATAAGGCTTGCCTTCTCGCGTTAGGCGGGCAATTTGGCGCTGCCTTTCGTGAAAGCCGAAGGGCGGGGCGTGGAAACCCCTTCGCTAGAACTCGGTCGAGATTCTCGGCCGGGTGGCATACGCGTATGTCCAGCCTGCAAGGGTAAAGGCGTGTGCGCCTGCCCTAGCGTCAGGTTTCCAACATCCGGCTTTGGCCGTCGCCCCGAGAGGACATAGGCGCGACGAGACAGGCCCAGGCAAGCTTCGTCGCCCCGAAGAACGGGATGTGCGATGGAGCGGCTGGTTAGACAGATTGAACGGAGCGGAGGCGAGCAATGCTCGCGATACTGGACGCGGGCGCTAAAGCTCAGCGCTCGCCATCAGTGCTGCAATCGTCACCCCCAGCGCCTCTGCAATCCTGGCGATATTCAGCACACTGACATTGCGCTCGCCGCGCTCGATCTTGCCCATGTGGGAACGGTCGATGCCCGAGGCATCGGCCAGGGCTTCCTGAGAGAGGCCGCGCTCATGGCGGACCGCGCGGATAGATGCGCCAAGGCGGCGCAGCTTGCCGTCAGTGTCAGTGTGGATCGATTGGCGGGACACATATTTTTAGTTGCCCGCCGCGCACTGATCGGCCACGGTATTTACGACCCATTGAGCAGTTGAAGAGGGGGATTTTATGCGCGCAAGTGCAGGATTTGTGCTGTCTGCATGCCTGTTGGCTGGCTGTGCCTCAGCCGATGACCGCAAAATCGAGGCTATGGTGGCTGACCGCATGGGAGCGGTGACCTCGATGAGCCGGCCGGTCATTTACCGGCAAGATGATGTGAAGAAGGTCTGCGTCATCGTTCATTACAACAATGAATGGGGCGAGCCGATGCCGCCGGTGGCCGTGATCGGCTGGTACGTGTTCCGCAGCGAGACCTGGCACACGGATAACCCGCGCGAGATCGATGAGAGCTTCGACTGCGCGCAATATGCCGCTGAGCATGGGCAAATCCTGGAAGGCTGAGCGGGCACTGGCACGCAGACATTCGCCCGCTTGGGGCAGGTGATTATTGGGGCATGGAATAGATGGATATCGATCAGATCGAGCGGCTGGCCAAGCTGCACCGGGATGGGCTGCTAACCGATGAGGAGTTTGCCGCCGGCAAGGCAAAGGCACTGGGTGGGGAGGGGAGTAGGATCGCTCCAGCTGCACCCCGGCCAGGGCCGGTAAGCTCCTCGTTGAGCTCCTCTCCGGGCCTGTCGGCAAGCTGGCAAAGGCGCTTTGCCTTCTTCGACCAGCATGGCTCACCCTTCTCGAAGGAAGCGACCCTGGCCTCGCGCGAGCTCAAGTTTGCTGAGCGCAGCACGATCTTCTTCAACATCTGGGCCATGCTGTTTGGCATTGTCTATTTTGTGGTGATCGGCATTCCCAAGCGCGGCATCACGCTGCTTGCGATCGCGCTTGGCCTTGCCATGGTGCTGTGGGGTTTTGAGACCTTCCTTGACTATAGCCCGACCTGGTATTGGTTCGGCCTCTGGGCGATCTATGGCGGTACTGCCAATTACTATTACTACATCAAGGTCCGGCAGGGGCGGGATGAGTGGAATCCGCTGAAGGATCTGTTCTGATGCGGCGTTCCAACACAAGGGAGCGTTGCGCTCATAGCCAACCACACCGTCGTTATTCTATCGCCCTGATCGGCGCCGCGGTGCTGCTGGCCTCATGCAGCCCACTCCAGCAGGATACGCCCGAGCCGGGCGATGCGGAAAAGATCAAGGCCCTGGTTCAAAAGCTGGGGCTTACCCCCAGTTGGACGGCCAAGCTCAAAGCCAAGGTCATGGGCGGCACGCCGGAACGCGGTGATGGGATTATCCTCTTTGAATGGCTCGCTCGCCGCAAAGCCACGCTGGAAGGCAAGCTTGACGTCTATAAGCTACCGGCCCTCAAGAACCCTGGCACAGTAGAAGACATGCTTGCTTGGGAGCGGGCAGCCCAGCTCAAGGACGAGAAGACCCGCGCATCCTACGAAGGCTATCTTACCCTGACTGAGGCCATGGGCCGCGATTGCCCCATGGTGATTACCCAGGAAGAGGAATGGCTCGGCCAATATCGCACGGCTCATGCCACAGGAAAGCAGAAGGACATGGTCAATTGGGATCTGAGGGGCTTGCAGCTTCAGCAGCCCTGCCAGGCTGAGATGGATCAGGCAGCCTCTTTATCCTCCTATATTCCCGATACGCGTCCCTTCACGCCGGCCGAACAACAGTTGATCAATCGCTTTGCCGATGCCCATGCAAACTGTCGTGGTTCTGAAGACGAAGAAGAGCGCCGGCGGGGCTGCGAGGAGGAGGGGCTGGCCCTTACGGCAATGAACGAGGCCAAGCTGTGCTGGGGTAGGTTGGGCCAGGTCGAAGCGGAGTTCATCGCCCATCGCTGTACGCCAAGCTCGATCGGCTATCAGCCCTAGCGGCTCGCCAAGTGCCGCATGTGCGAGAGCATCACCAGATGCTCCTCCATGATGATATTGGCATGGCGCTGGCGAGCAAGCTGCGCGCTTAGGCTTGAGACTTCCTGCTCAATCACTCGCAAGAGGCTGTGGGCACGGGGATTGCCCGCCGCCATGCGCCGCAGGCAGCGGAAGGATCGGGCAAGGGCGAGGGGCTCTTCATCGCCATTGGCCTGGTCGAGCAGGAAGTCCTCCAGGATCGCGTGCAAAGTCTGCTCAGGCACTGGCTCTTCCCCGCGCAACCGGCAGCGCTCAGCATAATCGGCAAGGAAGATCTCGATAGGCGCGCTCATGGCTGCACCTCGCTGCGGTAGAGCAGGACGAGGCTCGACAGCGGAACATAATGGCGAGGCTTGCGCTCCTCCTCGAAAGCCATGTTGCGCATCGCTATCCAGCGATAGCCATAGCTATCATGCAGCAGCCATTTGTTATGAGTGAAGCCTGCGATCACCGTGAAGTGATCGAGCGCCCCCTCCAGCAAGCAGAGCACTGCCCTGCCTGCGCCAAGGGCATCACGGATATGCGCTGCAGGATCGTTAGCCAGGCTAGCCCGGCGTCGCAGCAAGGGCCGCATGCGATAGGATAGGCCCACCTTGGAACTGAGCTCATCATACATGGCATGCTGCAGCTCCTTCCAGATATCGCAGCTCATCCCATGCAAGACCCCGCGCTTGAGCCTATCCTGCTTGCTCAGCCACTCGACCCCAAAGCGGTAGAGCTCGGTCCATAAAGCCCGCCTGGTGACAAGTTCGGGAGAGATCAGCCTTGCGGCATTGATGGCAGAATAGATCCCGCACATGCCGCCAAGCTCGCCCTGGCGATAGGCAGTGACCCGGCCATAGCCGGGCAGGGTGCATTGTGTACCCTCCATGGCTCAATACTCCCAGCCGAGCATGATGGTCAGCACACGGGTCGTGACCGCCGGATCGGCCGGATCAGGAGAGCCCATCAAGAGATCGCTGTCATAATAGTCGATCTTCCAAAAGATGGTCTCGCCTTCCCACTCAAAGCCGCCGAAGTCATGTTCGGCATAAGGATCGTTGCGCGCATCAAAGCGATCGAACTTGCGCACCTGCATCAGCAAGCTGGGTAGGGCGCTTCCCGCATGGTCCTGGATGCCGGGGGTGAGCATGACCTTCCCGCCCAGGAAGGTCGTGCGGAACTGGTCATTGAGGTGACGAATGCGATCGGCCCGGCCTGCGTCTTCTGCAGGCGAGCGGCATGGTTCGCTGCCGGTCATGGCTGCGTCCTTTCTGTTTGATTCTAAGGGGAAGTACCTAGATCAGCGCGATCAGGCGGCGCTGGGCATCACGGTCGCCAGCAATATACCGTTCAGTGGTGGTGAGCGCTCTGTGGCCGGCCAGTTCCTGGATATCGCGCAGCGAGCCGCCCGTCTTGGCTAGCAGCCGTGCCGACAAGGTAATGAAGGTTCGCCTGCCTGAATGCGAAGAGCAGCCATTGAGGTCCAACTCCCGGTAGAGCGTAGTGAACCAATTGACGATGCTGCCCGCAGTCATGCGTCCCCCGCGCTGGGACTGGACCACATAGCCCTTGGAGGGCTTGCCCAAAGCCTGGTGCAGCTCCCGCAAAGCCAAGTTCAGCTGCTTGTGAGTGGGGATGCGCCGGCCTGAGCCCATCTTGGCGATCGAGCCGGTAATCGTGATCGTATCATCCACCTGATGATCGGTGGCCAGGACCATGGGCCACTGAAGGCCCGATATCTCGCAGGCCCTCAGGCCCGCCTTGAAGCTCAACAAGATGATGACGCGATTGCGTTCACAGTACCTTCGCCCTTCGACATGCTCCAACAGCAGGCGCACGTCCTCGGGCTTCAGCACCCTTGCAGGTTGCCGATGCATAATGAGTCTCGCTTTTGGTGATGATGGATGAGCACAGCCAACAAGCTGGGCTCACATCAGCCATAGCATGACGTGGTCATGATGTCAAATAATCATGCAAATTCAGAAGGTTGTATAATATTCGTGCAAATGCCCTGCTTCCGACCGGGAAGCTGTCTGACAAAATCCCGAGCATTGGGCTGCTTTGGACTGCTGCCACATAGTCCTCCCCCGTGACATACAGGGTGGTTGCTATGTGGTTGCTAGCCGAAATTGGCTGAGGCTCAACTTGGCGGTAAGTCGTTGAAAAATATGGTGCCGGCTAGAGGATTCGAACCCCTGGCCCCCTGATTACAAATCAGGTGCTCTACCAACTGAGCTAAGCCGGCCCGTGGCGCTGATGATGCGCCTGTGCGTCGCTCCTCTGCTCTAAACTGCGCCGAAGGTCCAGCCTTCGGTTTGGGCGATTTCCCCCGTCATGGCGGCAGGATGCCAATATTCGGGCAGATGAGACACTTCGCGCAGCCATGCGGCGGTCAGCAGGGCATCGCTGATGTGATCGTCTACCGGACCGTTGGCGGGCAAGGGGGCGCTGCCGAGTGTGGTGAGGGCGTGGTTCAGATCCTCATAATTGCGCAGCTTGGTCTGGCCCGCGCGCCGCCCGGCATGGATGGCCGCAAGCGAGGTGTAGATTTCCACCACAGCGGACCCCCCTGTGCCAGGCAGGGGATCGACCGGCCAGATCGGCACCCTGCCCGCCAGCCGGTGCAGGACACGCATTCCCGTCAGGCTCGATTTGCCGACCTGCGCCGCGCCGACGAGGTTGAAGTTCGAATAGGGATTACAGCCCGCCAGTTTCTGAGCGTGCTCCGTTACGCGGAAGCGGCCGCGGCCTCCGCCGAACAGGTCGCCTTCCTCGCCGCGATGGCGGA
>MKUB01000069.1:18038-26509 GCA_001898545.1 Sphingomonadales bacterium 63-6
GACCAGTCGATCGCGGCGAAATGGCTGAAGCGCACGACGCCGTCAGCCGCGCCGCTGGGTGCGCAGCTTGTTCCAATAGGCGATTCGCTCGATCACCTGCCGCTCGAACCCGCGCTCCACCGGTTCGTAATAGGTCTGCGGTTCCATGTCCTCCGGCCAGTAATCGTCGCCTGAGAAGCCCTCCGCCGTGTCATGGTCATAGGTGTAGCCCGTGCCATAGCCGATATCCTTCATCAGCTTGGTCGGCGCGTTGAGGATATTGGCCGGCGGGGCGAGCGAACCGGTCTCCTTCGCGCTTTTCCACGCGGCTTTCTGCGCCTTGTAAGCGGCGTTCGATTTGGGCGCGGTAGCGAGATAGAGGCAGGCCTGCACGATGGCCACTTCGCCTTCCGGGCTGCCGAGGAATTCATAGGCCTGCTTGGCGGCAAGGCATTGTGTCAGGGCCTGCGGATCTGCCAGGCCGATATCCTCGCTGGCGAAGCGAACAAGGCGGCGCAGGACGTAAAGCGGTTCTTCACCGGCGGTGAGCATCCGCGCCATGTAATAGAGCGCGGCTTGGGGGTCAGAACCGCGCAGGGATTTGTGGAGCGCGGAAATCAGGTTGTAATGGCCGTCGCGATCCTTGTCGTAGACGGCAACGCGGCGCTGCAGGAACTTGCCGAGCCCGGCAGGGTCCAGCGGCTCGGGAATCTTTGCGGCATAGAGGGTTTCTGCCTGATTGAGCAGGAACCGCCCGTCGCCATCCGCACTCGCCACCAGCGCTTCGCGAGCCTCCGGAGTGAGGGGGAGGGGGCCTTCCAGCTCCTCCGCGCGGGCGAGCAGGACAGAAAGCGCCGCTGCGTCCAGCCGGTGAAGGATCAGTACCTGCGCCCGGCTGAGCAAAGCGGCGTTGAGGGCGAAGCTTGGGTTCTCGGTAGTCGCACCCACCAACGTCACGGTGCCGCGCTCCACAAAGGGGAGGAAGCCGTCCTGCTGCGCGCGGTTGAAGCGGTGAATCTCGTCCACGAACAGCAGGGTGCGCTGCCCGGCCTTTGCGGCCACTTCCGCCTCCGCAAAGGCCTTCTTGAGGTCCGCGACGCCGGAGAACACAGCGCTCACGGCGGCAAAGCGCATGCCCACTGCATCGGCCAGTAGGCGGGCGATGCTGGTCTTGCCGGTGCCGGGTGGCCCCCACAGGATCATGCTGGATAGTCGCCCGGCGGCGACCATCCGGCCGATTGCCCCTTCCGGCCCGGTGAGATGTTCCTGCCCGATCACTTCGGCAAGCGTGGAGGGGCGCAGACGGTCCGCAAGGGGCGCGTCCTCACGCGGTGCGTCAGGGGCGCTGGCGGGGGGCAGGTCTTCGGCAAAGAGGTCAGACATTTGCCCCAACATAGGGCGCGCGAAGGAATTTTGCATCGGCTCTTGCAAAGCTCTATCTAAGATATATCTTAAAGCTATCGAGATATGCAAAATAAGGAATCGCACATGCATAATCACTCCGGTCGCTGTGGCGACCGTTCCGAAGGCCATGGGCGCCATCGCGGGATGCGAGGCGGGCCGGGCGGGCCCTTCTGGGGCAAGATGGAGAAGCTCGCAGCCATGGGGCGCGGCGGATTCGGTGGCTGGGGCGGTGGCTTCGGCTGGGACGAATCGGGCGGCTTTGGTGGGGGTTTCGGCGGCGGCGGCCGCAAGGGCAGGCGTGGCCGCTTGTTTGCCGGGGGCGAGCTTCGCCTCGTGCTGCTGAAGCTGATCGCGGACGAACCGCGCCACGGCTATGAGCTGATGAAGGCGCTGGAAGAGCTGACGGGCGGCAATTACTCGCCCAGCCCGGGCACGCTTTATCCCACGCTGTCGCTGCTCTCGGATGAGGGCATGATCGCGGAAAGCGCCGATGGGGAGGGTAACCGCAAGGCCTTTGCCGCCACCGATGCGGGCCGGGCCGAACTGGCCGAACGCGCCGATGAAGTGGGAGCGCTGATGAAGCGGCTGGCCGAACTGGGCGATACCAGCGAGCGGGAGCACTCGCCCGAACTGATGCGCGCGCTGATGAATTTCGGTGGCGTGCTGAAGCACCGGGTCTTCGCGGGCAAGCCCGACAAGGAGACCATGCAGGCAATTGTCGATATTATCGATGAAGCCGCCAAGCGGATCGAGCGCGCTTGACCCGACTGGAAATGCTGCGCCGGCGCCATATTCTGGCGCCGGCGCAAGCCATGGAGAAGATGATGAGTACCACCCCCACCTGCATTACCGCTGTCGCTACAGTCCCCACCGCCAATGCCAGCCGCTATCTTCAGCAGCTGTGCAAGCACTGGTCCCATAGTCTGGAAGTGGATTTCACGCCCGAGCACGGCACGATCCGTTTCCCGGCGGAAGGGCGCGCGGGCACTTTTCCCGGCGACGCCCTGGTGACGATGGATGCAGGGGGCGAAGGCCTGGAAGTGCGCATCGATGCCAGCGTTGCGGAACAGCGCGACATCATGAAGGGCGTGGTCGCTCGCCATCTGGACCGCTTCGCCCATCGCGAGGCCCCATTGCCGTTTGAATGGCGGGATGGGTGAAGAGCGAGCCAATCATTCGTTATCCCCGCGCAGGCGGGGACCCAGCAGCCGCGGCAGAACTGGGTTCCCGCTTTCGCGGGAATGACGATTTTCGGAGGAGAGAAGCTACCGCTTCCCCGCCGCCCGCTGCCCGATCAGCCGGATATAGGTATCGGCCACGGCCTGATTGATCCGGTCCCAGTCGAACTGGAGGCTGCGCTGTTCGCCGGCAGCGCCATGCTGCGCGCGCAGGGCGGCGTTTTCCGCATAGGCCTGCACTGCATCGGTGAAACAGGCGATATTGCCCGGCTCGACCAAGCGGCCTGATGCGCCGTCGATCACCAGCACATCGCTGCCCGTGGCGCGTGCGGCCACCACTGGCAGGCCGCAGGCCATCGCCTCCAGCGTGACATTGCCGAAGGTTTCCGTGATCGAGGGGTTGAACAGCATATCCATGCTCGCCACCGCTCGGCCCAGATCGGCACCAGCCTGAAAACCCGCGAAACACGCATCGGGGACACGTTCGGCAAACCAGGCGCGGGCAGGGCCTTCGCCCACCACCAGCACTTTGTGCTTCACGCCGCGCCGTTCCAACTCGCCAATCGTGTCGGCGAAGACATCCAGCCCCTTTTCCATCACCAGACGGCCAAGGAAGCCCACCGCCACATCGCTATCCGCGATGCCAAAGGATCGGCGCCATTCGAGGCTGCGTGCAGCGGGATGGAAGATCGTGCGGTCCACCCCGCGTGACCAGATGCCGATATCGGGGTTCATCCCCTGCTGGTGCAGAACATCCACCATGCTCTGCGAAGGGGCGACCAGCGCATCGCAGCGGCGATAGAGCTTGCGCAGCCAGTTCTCGACCGTGGGTTCGAGAAAGCCGAGCTTATAATAGCGCGGATAAGTCTCGAACCGCGTATGTACCGAGGCGAGCACGGGAATGTTCCGGTCTCGCGCCCATTTCGCGGCCTGGCGGCAGGCGAAATCGGGGGCCGAGATATGCACCACATTGGGCGCGAAACTGGCCAAGTCTTCGCGGTTCTGCCGGGAAAGGCCCAATGCCACCCGATATTCGCTGCGGCCGGGAATGGCGAAGGAATTGACACCCACCAGATCGCCCGTGGGCGGAAAGTCGGGCTTGTCCACCACGGGGGAATAGACCCGCACCGCAGCCCCCTGTCGCAGCAGATAGCCGACAAGCCGGTTCAGCGCCTGGTTCGCACCGTCGCGCACCATGTTGTAGTTGCCGCTGAACAGCGCAATGCGAAGCTGGGAAGTTTCCATGCCGGAACGCGCTTTAAGGTCCGTGGGCTTGTGCTGCAATGAACAAAGGCCGCCCGCACCCCTTGCCGGGGAAGGCGGACGGCCTTCTGATAATCGGGCTTCCGATCGCGTCAGATAAGGATCAGGCGGCTTCTTTCCGCTTGGCCTTCTTGCGCTCGTTGGGATCGAGGATCGCCTTGCGCAGGCGGATGGACTTGGGCGTCACTTCCACCATTTCGTCATCGTCGATATAGGCGATGGCCTGTTCCAGAGTCATGACCCGCGGCGGGGTAAGGCGGATGGCGTCATCCTTGCCCGTCGAGCGGAAGTTGGTCAGCTGCTTCGACTTCATCGGATTGACCTCAAGGTCATCCGGCTTGGCATTTTCGCCGATCAGCATGCCTTCATAGATCTTTTCCTGCGGGCTCACGAACAGAATGCCGCGATCTTCGAGGCTGTTGAGGGCATAGCCCACGGCCTCGCCGGTGCAGTTGGAGATCAGCACGCCATTCTGACGGCCTTCGATCTTGCCCTTGTAGGGGCCATACTTCTCGAACAGGCGGTTCATGATACCGGTGCCGCGCGTGTCCGAAAGGAACTCGCCGTGATAGCCGATGAGGCCGCGCGACGGGGCGGAGAAGGTGATGCGCGTCTTGCCGAGGCCCGAGGGGCGCATATCGGTAAGCTCCGCCTTGCGGCGCTGCATCTTTTCCACGACCGTGCCGGAGAATTCATCGTCCACGTCGATCACAACGGTTTCGTAAGGCTCGGTGCGGTTACCCGCCTCGTCCTCGCTGAAGATCACGCGCGGGCGCGAAATGCCCAGCTCGAAACCTTCGCGGCGCATCGTTTCGATCACCACGCCCAGCTGAAGTTCGCCGCGACCGGCAACCTCGAAGCTGTCCTTGTCGGCGCTTTCGGTTACGCGGATAGCCACGTTGGTTTCCGCTTCGCGCATCAGGCGGTCGCGGATCATGCGGCTGGTCACCTTGTCGCCTTCGCGGCCGGCCAGCGGGCTGTCATTGACCGAGAAGCGCATTGCAAGGGTCGGCGGATCGATCGGCTGGGCCTTGATCGGCTCGGACACCTGCGGATCGGCGATGGTGTTGGCCACGGTGGCCTTTTCCAGGCCGGCCAGCGCGATGATGTCACCGGCGCGAGCTTCGTCCACCGGCACGCGTTCGAGGCCGCGGAAGGTGAGCACCTTGGTGGCGCGGCCCACTTCGATGACCTTGCCGTCCATGTCGATGGCGCGGATCGGGTCATTGACCTTGAGCGTGCCCGACTGGACGCGGCCGGTCAGCACGCGGCCCATGAAGTTGTCGCGGTCGAGCAGGGTCGCGAGGAAAGAGAACGGCGCATCGACGTCGAGGTTCGGTGCCGGAACATGTTCCACGATCTTCTCGAACAGCGGGGTCAGCGTACCTTCGCGCGCGTCGGGATCGTAGCTGGCGTAGCCGTTGCGGCCTGAAGCATAGAGGACGGGGAAGTCGAGTTGCTCGTCGCTGGCGTCGAGGCTGACGAAGAGGTCGAACACTTCATCCAGCACTTCGGCGTGGCGGCCATCGGGACGGTCGATCTTGTTGACGACGACGATCGGCTTGAGGCCGAGGCCGAGCGCCTTGCCGGTGACGAACTTCGTCTGCGGCATCGCGCCTTCCGAGCTGTCGACCAGCAGAATGACGCCGTCCACCATGGAGAGGATGCGTTCCACCTCTGCGCCGAAGTCGGCGTGGCCGGGCGTGTCGACGATGTTGATGCGATGGCCGTTCCATTCGATCGAGGTCGGCTTCGCAAGGATGGTGATCCCGCGTTCCTTTTCGAGATCGTTGGAATCCATCGCGCGTTCTTCCACGCGCTGATTGTCGCGGAAGGTGCCGGATTGGCGGAATAGCTGGTCAACCAGGGTGGTCTTACCGTGGTCAACGTGGGCAATGATCGCAATATTGCGCAGGGCTTCTTGGCCGGGCATCGGTCAGGCTCTTCTAGATAGCGGTTTGTCTGAAAGCTTCGGACACAATTCGCCCGGGCGCCGCGCCCCTATACGCAATGCTGCATTGCGGCAAGTATAAACGGTGGAAAAGCGCGAAGCTGTCACATGCCGGGGCAGAATATAATGGCTCGGCGGCAGCACGGGGAGCCCAGCTTTCCGTAAGGGCAGTGGAGCGGTGTGTTACTCGCGGGCAACGCAAGGTTACGTGTGAAACCTGACAACTTATTGCCGATTGTGTGAACCTGCCAGTAACCGTATGATCGCTAAAGGAGACCGGGCTTTGTCGGCAATCCTCTAAAGAAGGCACTGCGGCAGGGTCTGGGGATGGAGAGATGGAGCCTTACATGAAAACTTCTGCTTCAGGTCGTGCGCATGTGCTTCGCACGGCTTTTCTGCTTGGCGCCGCCGGTATTGCCGTTGCCGCCCCCTCCGTGGCTTTTGCCCAGGAAGAGGAAGAACTTGCCCAGCCTGCCGATACGAAGGCCGGTTCCGGCAACGAGATACTCGTCACTGCGACCAAACGCGAACAGACCTTGCAGGATGTTCCCGTCGCCGTTTCGGTAACCACTGGCGAAGCGATCCAGCGCGCGGAAATCCGCGACCTGAAGGATTTGCAGACCATCGTTCCATCGCTGCGCGTTACTCAGCTGCAAAGCTCGGCCAACACCAATTTCATCATTCGTGGCTTCGGCAATGGCGCGAATAATGCGGGCATTGAGCCTTCGGTTGGCGTGTTCGTCGATGGCGTCTATCGCAGCCGCACCGCCGCCCAAGTGAACGACCTGCCCAATGTGTCACGCATCGAAGTGCTGCGCGGCCCGCAATCGACCCTGTTCGGCAAGAACGCTTCCGCTGGCGTCATCTCGATCGTGACGGAAGAACCGCAATTCGACCTCGGCGGCTCGGTGGAGGCCAGCTATGGCAATTACAATGCCATGGTTGCCAAGGCTTACATCACTGGCCCGCTTTCGGACAATGTGGCGGCCAGCATCGCAGGCGGCTGGTCCGGCCGGGATGGCTACAACAAGGATCTGGGCACCGGCAACCGCACCAATGAGCGGAACCGCTGGTTCGTGCGGGGCCAGTTGCTGATCGAGCCTTCGACCGATTTCAAGGCCCGGCTCATTGCCGATTACGACAGTATCGACGAAATCTGCTGCGGCGTCGTCAACCTCAAGCGTTCCGCCGCCACTTCGGTGATCGAGGGGCTGGGCGGCAAGGTGACCGATGCGGCCCATCCCTTCGAAAATGTGGTCTACAGCAATTTCGATTCGACCAATGACATCAAGAACTGGGGCCTTTCCGCCCAGCTCGATTACAATGTCGGTCCGCTCACTCTCACCTCGATTACGGCCTATCGCAAAAGCACTGCCGTCACCGCTCAAGACCCGGACTTCTCCAGCGCGGATCTGATCTATCCCATCGGGGCCGATGTCGATCTCGACACCTTCACCCAGGAACTGCGCCTGACCGCTGAGATCGCGGACAAGGCCAGCATCCTTTTGGGCGCCTTCTACATCAACGAGAAGGTGAACCAGACAGGCGAACTGAAGTGGGGCACGCAGGCCCGGGCCTATGCCAATGCACTGGTGCAGAGCCTTTCGGGCGGTGCGCTGGGCATTCCGGCGCTGGAAACAGCTTTCGGCACTTATGAAGGCAATCCGGCGAAATATACCGGCCAGTTCTTCAAGGCGACCACCGGCAATGACGAGACCTTCGGCCTCGACAGCGAGGCGCTCTCCATCTTCGGGCAGTTCGATTACGAAGTCCTGCCCGGCCTGACTCTCACCCTGGGCGGTAACTATACCAAGGATGTGAAGGATTATTCGGCCTCGATCGTGGGCAGCGACATCTTCTCGCAGATCGATTTTAACAATCCGGCCTATGCTGGTTTCCGCCAGACCCTGCTTTATCAGGGTGGGCTGGCACAGCAGGTGGGCGCGGCCATGAGCCTGGGCCGCAGTGCAACGGCGCAGGAAATCGCCAATTTCGCGGTCGCGCAGCCGGTTGTCTATGGCCAGATCAATACCGCAGTCGGCACCTATGCGGCGGCCAATGCCAACAATGCGGCGGTCAATCCGCTCAATCCGCTCAAGGCGCTGCAATATCTGCCGCAGTTTCTGCCGGTGCCGAACTCGGTTGAAGACGGCCACGTCTCGGACGATGATTTCACTTACACCATCCGTCTCGCCTATGATTTGAGCCCTGAAGTGAACATCTATGCGAGCTATGCGACCGGCTTCAAGGCAGCCTCGGTCAACCTCTCGCGCGATAGCCGTCCGTTCGCTGCCGATGCGGCGGCGCTGGGATCGGCGGGCCTGCTGAAGGTCAACCAGACTTTCGGTACGCGCTATGCCGATCCGGAAAAATCGAAGGTCTACGAATTCGGCCTGAAGGGGAACTGGGGCATCGCCTCCACCAATGTCGCCGTGTTCAAGCAGGAGATCGAAGGCTTCCAGTCCAACATCTTCACCGGCACCGGTTTCGCGCTCGCCAATGCTGGCAAGCAGTCGACCTTCGGTGTGGAATTCGAAGGCATGGTGGAGCCGACCAACGGGCTGACCTTCAACCTGGGCGTTACCTATCTCGATCCCAAATATGACGACTTCAAATTCTCGGCCGTGGGCGACCTCACCGGCACGCGTCCGGCGGGTATTCCCGAATGGACCATTGTGGTCGGCGGCCAGTATGAA
>MKUB01000070.1 GCA_001898545.1 Sphingomonadales bacterium 63-6
GGGCACCGCGATTCCGGCGCCGCCTGGGGTGTTGCCCGCTAGTCCCGGGCGCCCGGCTTGTCAAAACCGCTTTTCCACATAGGGGCAAACCCGCCTCCACTGTTGCCCCCCGGCCTCAGCGGGGATAAAGCGCCTGCCGACCGGGCCGAAAGAGCCCAAAACCTTTACTGATCAGGCGGCGCCTACCCATGCTTCAGCTGTTCCGCAGTTTCATGAATTCGAAATCCGGTGTGTTCATCACGCTGCTGGTTCTGGCCGTGATCGCGGTCGCCTTCGCAATTGGCGACATCGCCAATAACGGCACATTCGGGGGCGTTACCGGGGGCGACCGCGTTGCCATCGTCGGCAAGCGCAAGATCAGCACTTCGGAGCTTGAACAGGCCGCCCGCGGCGAATTCGAGAATCAGCGCCGCAGCAACCCCACCCTCACCATGGAGGCGTTCATCGCCCAGGGCGGGCTGGAGCGCGTTCTGGATCGCCTCATCGACCGCACGGTGCTGTCCGAATTTGCCAAGAAGCATGGCCTGCGCGCCGGCGAGCGTCTGGTTGGCAGCGAAATTGCCCGCATTCCTGCTTTTACAGGACCTGACGGCAAGTTTAACCAGGATGCCTATCGTGCCGCTATCGCGCAGCAAGGGCTGACCGACCAGCAGGTCCGTGAGGATATTGCTTCCGGGCTGTTGGTGCAGCAGGCGATTGCGCCGGTTCTGCCTGCCGGTGTTATCCCCCCTTCCCTCACCTCCCATTATGCGGCGCTGCTGCGCGAAAAGCGGCATGGCTCCATCGGCCTGCTGCTGAGCGATGCCTATGCGCCCACCACCGGGCCGAGCGCTGCGCAGCTCAACGAGTTCTATAACAAAAACAAGGCGTCCTACATGCGTCCGGAGCGCCGCGTGATCCGCTATGCGCTGTTTGACGCAAGCGCGGTCAAGACCGTGACCGAACCTACCGAGGCCGAGATCGCAGCCCGTTACAAGCGGGACGCGGCCCAATATGCCGCTACCGAAAAGCGCCGCTTGACCCAGCTGGTCGTCCCGACCGATGCCGCAGCCAAGGCCATTCGCGATGAAATCGCAAAGGGCAAATCGCTCGATGTCGCAGCGCGGGAAAAAGGCCTGCAGGTTACGCAGATCGGTCCGTTCACGCAGAGCGAGCTTTCCGCGCAATCCTCCGCCGCCGTTGCGCAGGCTGCCTTTGCGGCCCAGCGCGGCCAGCTGGCGGCCACCGCTCGCGGCGGCCTGGGTTTCTACATCATCCGCGTCGATGCGGTTGAAAGCACTGCCGGTCGCACGCTGGAACAGGCGCGGGCGGAAATCCGCACCGCGCTGATGGCGGAAAAGCACCGCCAGGCCATCGCCGACCTCAGCGCCAAGGTTGAAGACGAATTCGATGGCGGCTCCAGCCTGACCGAAGTCGCCAAGGATCTTGGGGTCGAGGTCAAGTCCACACCCGAAGTGATCGGCAATGGCGCCGTTTACCTCAAGCCGGGCGAAACTGCCCCGCCGGTCCTCGGCCGCGTGCTTTCCACTGCCTTCCAGATGGAAGAAGGCCAGCCCCAGCTTGCCGAAATCGAGCCGGGCAAGACCTTCCTGATCTTCGATGTCAGCGGCATCGTTCCCGCCGCTGCCGCCCCGCTTGCCGAGGTGCGCGAGATGGTGGAGAAGGCATGGCGCCGGGCCGAAGGTGACAAGCTGGCCAAGGCCGCTGCCGACCGTGTGATGAAGGCCGTGGCCAAGGGCGAGACGGTCGCCGCCGCAATGGCCAAGGAAAAGGTGAAGCTGCCTGCTCCAGATCCGGTGAATATGAACCGCGAGGATCTCGCCAAGCTGGGTGGACGCGTTCCCCCGGTACTGGCGCTGATGTTCAGCATGGCCGAAGGCACGGTGAAGCGGCTTGAAGCCCCGAACGACAATGGCTGGTTCGTGGTCAAGCTCGACGATATCGAGCCCGGCAAGCTGCTGCCCAACGATCCGCTGCTGGCGCAGGTCAATGGCCAGCTCAGCCAGGCGCTGGGTGACGAATACGCCCAGCAATTCACTGTCGCCGCCCGCAAGGAACTCGGCGTGGAACGCAACAAGTCGGCTATCGAAGCCGTCAAGAAGCAGCTGGCTGGTCGCAATTGAAAACCGTGACACTGTCGGGAGCCCTGCCTGAGAATGCCGCTTCGGCCCGCGCTGCCCTTGCTGAAGGGCGGCCCGCGCTGGTGTGGCGCAAGCTCGTCGCCGATACGGAAACCCCGGTCGGCGCGGCGCTGAAGCTGATCGTGCCCGGCCGCGGCGATTTCCTGCTGGAATCGGTGGAAGGCGGGGAAACGCGCGGGCGTTACAGCCTGCTGGGCCTCGATCCCGACCTGATGTTCCGGGCCACCGGGGCTGCCTGCGAAGTCAACCGCCGCTGGCAGCATGACCGGGAGGCTTTCGAGCCTCTGCCGGGCGAGAGCTTTGCCGAGCTGCGCGCCCTGGCTGCTTCCTGCCAGATCGACATGCCGAAGGAGCTTCCCCAGGCTCTGGCCTGCCTCGTGGGCTATTTCGCCTATGAGACTATCGGCCTGGTAGAGGATTTGCCGCGCGCTCCGCAAAGCGAACTGGCCGTTCCCGATATTCTGATCGCCCGTCCCACGGTGACGCTGGTGTTCGACCGGCTGAGCGACGAGCTGTTCTGCATCTCGCCCATCTGGTCTGCGGAAAATCCTGACCGCGCAATCGAGCTTGCCGGCGAAAAGATCGACAGCGTGCTGCGCAGCCTAGCCGGGGCCATTCCTCCTCAGGTGAAGGACGCGACCCTGCCGGACATGGAGCTTACCCCGGTCATGCCGGAAGGGCTCTATGAAAGCATGGTGGCCCGCGCGAAGAATTACATCGAAGCAGGCGACATCTTTCAGGTGGTTCTGGCGCAGCGTTTCACCTGCCCCTTCCCCCTGCCCCCGCTGGCGCTTTACCGCGCGCTGCGCCGGGTGAACCCCTCGCCCTTCCTCTATTTCCTCGATTTGCCGGGCTTTGCCGTGGTCGGATCGAGCCCCGAAATCCTGGTGCGCGTGCGCCATGGCGAAGTGACCATCCGCCCCATCGCCGGCACCCGTCCGCGCGGCAAGACGGATGAGGAAGACCGGGCGAATGAGGAAAGCCTGCTGGCCGACGCCAAGGAACGGGCGGAACATCTGATGCTGCTCGACCTCGGCCGAAACGATGTGGGCCGTGTGGCCGGCAAGGGCAGCGTGAAGGTGACGGCCAGCTTCACTATCGAACGCTACAGCCATGTCATGCACATCGTCAGCAATGTGGTGGGCAAGCTCTCGCCCGATCACGATGCGCTGGACGCCCTGTTCGCGGGCTTCCCGGCGGGCACCGTTTCGGGCGCCCCAAAGATTCGCGCCTGCGAGATCATTGCCGAGCTGGAACCCGAATCGCGCGGGCCCTATGCGGGCGGCGTCGGCTATTTCGGGCCCGATGGCTCCATCGACAGTTGCATCGTGCTGCGCACCGCCGTGGTTAAGGACGGCGTCATGCATGTGCAGGCCGGCGCGGGCATCGTGGCGGACAGCAATCCGGAATATGAACAGGCGGAATGCCGGCACAAGGCAGGCGCTCTGATCGCGGCTGCCCGCGAAGCCGCGAGGGTGGCGAGCGAGCCGGACTTCGGGCAGTAATGCGGGCGTCGTTTGCCCCTTTCCTCGCAGGGGCGGCGCTCGCGCTTTCCTCCTGCGGGGCGTCTTTGCCGGGCGGAGACCCCGCCCCCGATCTGACGGCAGGCTGCCACGAGACTCGCTTCGAGAATGTGCCACTGACGCTATGCGTGGCCGATCCGGAACTCCATTCGATCCGCACGGCGCTCGCGCCTGAAACCGAGGCAGGAGGCGGGCCGCCATGGCGCAGCCTCGCGGCCTTCGCGGCCAACCGCTCCCCCGAGGCTCCGCCGGTGGTATTCGCCTTCAATGCGGGCATGTTCGACGATGATGGCAAGCCCATCGGCTATTACGTCGAAAATGGGGAACGGTTGCAGGCGCTGAGCCGCAAGGCCGGGCCCGGTAATTTCCACATGCTGCCCAACGGCGTCTTCTATGGTGCGGGCGGAAAGTGGGATGTGCGCAGCGCGGAGGATTTCTTCTCCAGCGTCACTAACCGGCCCGAATTCGGCACGCAATCCGGCCCCATGCTGGTGGTGGATGGCGAATTGCACCCTGGCATTCAGGACGATGGTGCATCCCTGCGCATCCGCAATGCCGTGGGCGTGGATGATAGCGGCCGCGCACTGTTTGTGATTTCGGACCAGCCCATCAGCTTCGGCAAGCTTGCCCGCTATTATCGGGACGTGCTGAAAGTGAGGAACGCCCTGTTCCTTGACGGCACGGTTTCCCAGCTCTGGGACCCGGAAAACAGGCGGCTGGACAATACCTATCCCATCGGCCCCTTGATCGTGGTCGAGAAACGGGCAAAGGCGGCACCATGATCCTGGTTATCGACAATTATGACAGCTTCACCTGGAACCTGGTCCATTATGTGATGGAACTGGGCGCAGAGGTGAAGGTCGTCCGCAACGATGCCCTTACCGCTGCGGAGGCTCTGGCCACCGGCGCGCAGGGTTTCCTGCTTTCGCCCGGCCCCTGCACGCCCAACGAGGCAGGCATCAGTCTCGATCTGGTCGCGGCCTGTGCCGAGGCGAAGAAGCCGCTGCTGGGCGTGTGTCTGGGACACCAGTCCATCGGCCAGTATTTCGGCGGCAAGGTAGTGCGCGGCGGGTTGATGCACGGTAAGACCTCGCCCGTGCGGCATGACAATAGCGGCGTGTTCGAAGGGCTGCCCAGCCCCTTCATCGCCACGCGCTATCACTCGCTGATCGTGACCGACATTCCTGACGATCTGGTGGTCAACGCCACGGCCGACGATGAATTCGTGATGGGCTTCCGCCACCGCGAATTGCCGATCCATGGTGTGCAGTTCCACCCGGAAAGCATCGCGACGGAACATGGCCACGATCTGCTGGCCAATTTCCTCAAAATCTGCGGCATCAACGCCACCGCAATGGCATGAGCGCCCTCCCCCACGTAGTCGACGTTCCGCTGGAGGAAGCCGAGGCCGAGGAAGCCTTCGGCGCGATCCTCGACGGCAGGGTGCCCGATGAGGACGTCGCCAGTTTTCTAATCGGCCTGTCCGACCGGGGCGAGACTGCCAGCGAAATCGCAGGTGCAGCCCGTGCCATGCGCGCACGGCTGATCCCGGTTCGCGCGCCCGAAAATGCCATCGACGTCTGTGGCACCGGCGGGGACGGGCATCACACGCTGAATGTCTCCACTGCCGTTTCGCTGGTCGTGGCTGCCTGCGGTGTGCCAGTGGCCAAGCATGGCAATCGCGCGGCGAGCAGCAAGGCTGGCGCGGCCGATACGCTGGAAGCGCTCGGGCTCGACCTCGACCGGGCGATGGCGACCGCAGAGGAAACACTGGCCGATATCGGCATATGCTTCCTCTTCGCAGGGCGCCATCATCCCTCGATGGGGCGCATCATGCCGATCCGCAAGGCAATCGGCCGCCGCACTATTTTCAACCTAATGGGCCCGCTCGCCAATCCGGCCAATGTGAAGCGCCAACTCGTGGGTATTGCCCGCCCGGCCTATGTCCCGATCTATGCCGAAGCGCTGCTGCGCCTGGGCACGGATCATTCGATGGTCATCTCCGGGGATGAGGGCCTCGATGAACTCAGCCTCGCCGGGGGCAGCGAAATTGCCGAAGTGCGCGACGGGCGCATCCTGATGAAGCGGGTCGAACCTGCCGATGCGGGCCTACCCGCCGCGCCGCTCAGCGCGATCAAGGGCGGCGATCCCGTTCACAACGCCGCCGAATTGCGCAAGCTGCTGCTGGGCGAACCCGGCCCCTATCGCGATGCCGTGCTGCTCAACGCGGCCGCCGCGCTGATCGTGGCGGGCGAAGTGCAGAGCTGGGCCGATGGCGTTGAGGAAGCCGCAGAGGCAATCGACAAGGGGCTCGCCAAGGCCATTCTCGATTGCTGGATCGATGCGGTGAAATGAAAGTTCAGGGCCGGAACAATGGATAAACTCGCCGAAATCTGCGCAACCAAGCGCGAGGAAGTAGCCGCGCGCAAGCCGCTGGCCACTCTGGCCGATCTTGACGCTCGCGCCGCCTCACAAAGTGCACCGCGCGGTTTCCGCCGCGCACTCGAAGCGAAGGTCACCAGCGGCTATGGCCTGATCGCCGAGATCAAGAAAGCCAGCCCGTCCAAAGGACTGATCCGTCCGGATTTCCATCCCGCCGACCATGCCCGTTCCTATGAAGTGGGCGGCGCGGCCTGCCTCTCCGTGCTGACCGACGCCCCCTATTTTCAGGGGCATGAGGATTTCCTGATCGAAGCCCGCGCCGCCTGTGCCCTGCCGGTGCTGCGCAAGGATTTCATGGTCGATCCGTGGCAAGTGGCGGAAGCTCGCGCCATCGGCGCCGATGCTATCCTGATCATCGTCGCCGCGCTGGACGATGTCCAGATGGCCGAGATCGAAGCCGCTGCCATCGAACGCGGCATGGATGTGCTGGTGGAAGTCCATAATGAGGAAGAGATGGAACGCGCCGCCGCGCTCAAGTCCCGCCTTATCGGCGTCAACAACCGCGACCTGAAGCGCTTCGTCACCGATCTCGCCACTACGGAGCGCCTTGCTCCACTGGCACCGGAAGGCACTTTGCTGGTGGGTGAAAGCGGCATCAATTCCCATGCCGACATTCTGCGTCTGGCCGACGCGGGCGTGCGCTGCTTCCTGGTGGGCGAAAGCCTGATGCGGCAGGCGGATGTGACGGCAGCCACCAAGGCGCTGCTGGAAGGCTGAACCTCCATCGTGACCCCTGTCCTACACCCGTCCAATCTGGCATGGGGACAGGATGAACGCACACTCGAACAAGGATTTCGGCCACCTTTTCCGCTTGTCGGAGAGGTCCGAACCCGATCCCCTTGTACTGTGTCAACCTTGTCAACTTCGGCGGAAAAGCGCGTAGCCTGATGACCAAGCTTACTCATCTCGACGAATCGGGCGCGGCCCGCATGGTGGATGTCGGCGCCAAGGCGGAAACTGCGCGCAAGGCCGTGGCCACAGGCCGTATCCGCATGTCGCCCGAGGCGCTCGCCGCAATCCGCGATGGAGACGTTCCCAAGGGCGATGTCTTCGCCGCCGCGCGGATCGCCGGGATCATGGCCGCGAAGAAAACCGGCGAATTGATCCCGCTCTGCCATCCGCTCTCGCTGGACGCAGTGACTGTCAACTTCACTTTCGAGGAAGGCGCGGTGCGGGCCACCTCCACCGCCAGCCTCACCGGCAAGACCGGTATCGAAATGGAAGCAATGACAGCTACTTCCATCGCTCTCCTGACAATTTACGATATGGCCAAGGCCATCGACAAGGGCATGGTGATCGAAGGCGTGCGCCTGCTGGCCAAGAGCGGGGGCAAATCCGGCGACTGGCACGCGCCGGAAGAATGATCCGATGAAGCCCCCCATTCCGCTTGCAGAGGCGCAGGCCCGTCTGCTCGCTTCCATCACTCCGCTCCCTGCGGAACATGTGGCGGTGGAAGAGGCTCTGGGCCGCTGTCTTGCCGAACCTCTGCTCGCCCATCGCACCCAGCCTCCGGCCGATCTCTCCGCCATGGACGGCTATGCCCTGCGCCTTGGCGAGGATGGGCCGTGGCGCGTGATTGGCGAAAGCGCTGCCGGGCACCCTTTCTCTGGAACGGTGGGCCCAGGTGAGGCGATCCGCATATCCACCGGCGCATTGATGCCCGCCGGGGCCGATGCCGTGCTGTTGCAGGAAAATGCCACACGCAATGGCGATGTGCTGAGCCTCAATGGCGAGGGAGAGCCACGTGCGCGCCATATCCGCCGGGCAGGTTTCGATTTCCGCCAAGGCGACGAATTGCTGCCCGCCGGCACTCGCATCAACGCGGCGCAGATCGCACTGGCGCTGTCGGGCGGGAACGCCAAACTGCCGATCCATCACCTGCCGCACCTTGCCATTCTCGACAGCGGGGATGAACTGGCTGCAGACCCTGCCCATTGCGCCCCGCATCAGATCCCCGCGAGCAACGGGGCCATGCTCGCCGCCATGGCGCGCGGGCTCGCTGGCGATATTCAACGCCTCGGCCCGGTGCCGGACGATCTCGATGCCCTCGCCTTTGCGCTGGAGCAGGCAAGCGGCGCGGATGTGATCGTCACCAGCGGTGGCGCCTCCGTGGGCGATCACGACCTTATCCGTCCCGCGCTGGAGGCATGGGGCGCCGAGATCGATTTCTGGCGCGTGGCCATGAAGCCCGGCAAACCGCTGCTAGTGGCCCGCAAGGGCGCGACCGTCGTGCTGGGACTGCCTGGCAATCCGGTGTCCAGTTTCGTCACGGGATTCTTCTTCCTGCTGCCTTTGCTCCGAGCCTTGGCCGGAGATCGCACGCCGCTGCCCGTCCCGCTTCCCCTTCCCCTGGGCGCCGATCTTCCGGCCGGGGGCGCCCGAATGGAGTTCCTGCGCGCATCGCTCTCCGGCGGCACGGCAATGCCGGTGTCCGAACAGGATTCCAGCGCATTGCGAGCCATGGCATCGGCCGGACTGCTGATTGAACGGCCCGCAAATGCCCCTGCCGCTCCGGCAGGATCGACCGTTCAGGCCTATTGGATCGAAAATGGCGGTGTTGCTTGACTTGATTGGAGAAGTTGCCTAGTTGTTCCGCATTCGTTCCCTAAATGGAACATATGAGGAGGCTGCTTCGATGCTCACCGCCAAGCAACATGAGCTTCTGTTGTTCATCCAGACGCGTCTGGAGGAATCGGGCATTTCCCCGAGTTTCGAGGAAATGAAGGAAGCGCTGGACCTCAAGTCCAAGTCTGGCGTGCATCGCCTGATTTCCGCTCTGGAAGAACGCGGCTTCATCCGCCGCCTGCCCAACCGCGCGCGCGCTCTGGAAGTGCTGAAGAACCCCGAGGATGTGAATGCCAAGGGCGGCAAGCCGGCTAATGACGTCGCTGCCGATCCTGTCAGCCGTGTCACCACGCCGCCGCGGGCTCCTGCCTTCGCCGCCAATGACGTGATCGAGATTCCGCTTCACGGCAAGATTGCCGCGGGCGTGCCCATCGAGGCGCTGGAAAGTGACCGCATGCTGCCCGTTCCTGCCGCGCTGCTCGGTGCCGGGGATCATTATGCGCTTGAAGTTTCAGGCGATTCGATGATCGAAGCGGGTATTCTCGATGGGGATTTCGCTTTGGTGAAGCGCACCAGCACGGCGCGCGATGGGGAAATCGTGGTCGCCCTTGTCCGCAATGAGGAAGCGACTCTCAAATATCTCCGCCATGAAGCAGGCAAGATCCGGCTCGATCCGGCTAATGCCGCCTATGATCCGCAATATTACGAACCGCATGAAGTGCTGGTGCAAGGCAAGCTGGCCGGGCTGCTGCGCCAATATCACTGAGTTCTGACGCTCGGTTCCGGCACAGAGCCGGTTACCGGGGTGAATTTGAAGGAGAGGCTGAAGGCGGACGGAAACGCGCCGCTTCGGCCTCCTTTCCTTTCCACCAGCCATGATCGCCCTGCCCCTCGGCGACTGTGTGGATTTCCCGCTTGTCGAGATAGACCGCAAGGCCGCCCGTCTCGCTCAACATGCGGCGGTCCGCCTTGATCCACCTTGGGCGGCAGGATCGCGGTAAAAAGCGCTCCGCCACTACGATATCGGCAAGGTCGCACGCAGCGGCGAGCTGGCGTTCCTCTATCCGCTGCTTGCTCAGCGCCAGCAGCAAGTGCCAATCCCGCCCGTCTCTTCGGAGCGTGACGGAACAGAAATCCGCGCTGCATTGTGCTCCCGGCCATTCGGACAGGGCCAGCACCTCGCCCTCCATTCCGGCCATTTCCTGCAATGTCTCGCGCGTGAAGCCGCTCTTCGATTCGCGCAGGACCAGCAGCCTTTCCCCTTCGCCCGAAATGCCCACCTGCCTGCCATCGCTTGAGACAAGGAGATCGGGAACCGGAGTCAGCACCAGCATGATTGTAGCCACGGTCAGCGGCAGGAAGCCCAATAGCCTGACATTGCCCCGCCAAAGCGCAAGCCACAGGCTGCCCGCCACGAACAGGGCGAAGGTGCCCTGCCCCATTTGCGGCATAAGCCGAACCGCACCGGGCTGCCCGGCCGTAAAATGGGCCAGCCAGATCAGAAATTCCAGTGACTTGCCAGCCAGCCACCAGGCAGGCCCGCCCAGCCCGATAGTGTCCAGCAACAGGGCCAGCGCGATCAGCGGCATGGAAACGAAGGTCGTGAGCGGAATGGCGATCACATTGGCGAAGGCTCCATATCCGCCCATGCGATGGAAGTGGAACAGCACCACCGGCATCAGGGCAATCTCGATGACCAGCCCCGTCGCCAGCAGCATCGCCCCCTGCCGCCCCACGCGGACGATCCACCCCTCTTCGCGGGGAGCCAGGAAAGCCCTGACCGGCGCCGCGCCATGCAGGGCAATGATCGCGATCACGGCCGCGAAGCTCATCTGGAAACTCGGTCCGACAAGCGACTCGGGCCACAGCAGCAGCACGAACACTGCCGCCACGGCCACCAGCCTCAGCGACAGGGGCTCACGCCCCAGAGCCAGTGCCAGCAGCACCAGTACCGCGCCCACGCAGCTTCGCACGGTCGGCCCCTCCGCCCCGGTCAGCAGGGTGTAGCCAATCCCCGCCCCTGCCGCGAGTGCCGCCGCGACAACAGGCAGGCGCACCCGCAAAGCGAGCCAGGGCCACAGGCCAAGTAGCCGGATCGCCAGGAAATAGGCCGCCGCGATCACCGCACTCACATGCAGCCCGCTGATCGACAGAAGGTGCGAAAGGCCGGCATCGCGCATCGCATCCTCATCTTCGGGCGCGATTGCCCCGCGATCCCCACTGGCCAGCGCGGCGGCAATCGTTCCAGCAGAACCATCGAGACGGGACCGGACATGATCGGCCAGCGAGCGCTGCAGGGAGGCCAACCCATGTCGCTCGCCTGCCGGTTCAACCAGTTCGGGTTTCGCCAGCGCGCTGCCGGTCGCGGCCAGGCCGCTGAACCAGGCCGCCCGGGCGAAATCATAGCTTCCCGGCAGCATGGGCGGGGCTGGCGGCATCAGTCGCGCCTTCACGCGGATCCGCGCCCCTTCGCCCAATCCGGGGGCGTCCTTTTCCAGCGGCAGATTCACTCGCACTTTCATTGCCCGGCCACTGCCCGGCTCTCGGGTGGCGAGCACGAACCGCACGCGCCCTTGCGCCGGTTGCTCGATCCGCTCCAGCACCCGGGCGTCGAAAGTGCCTGCTATGGGCCGCTTGATCGGCTCTGCCCCGACCAGCGCAGACTTGGCCCACACCACCGCGACTCCGGCAGCGAATGCGAGTCCCACTGCCGCGACCGCCATCCGCAAGTGGGGCCCGTGTCCTTCGTCTGGCCACAATCTAAGCGCCGCTGTCGCCGCCAGGATCGCCATCAGCGCCGCACCCAGCCATTGGAACGGCCCGGAAAGCGTGAACCAGGCAGCGATTCCCGCGGAAAATGCCACGGCCAGCCATGGTCCACGATCGAATCCGGAAGCGTCCAAAAATGCGTCGATCCTGTCTCGCGCGCTGGACAAGAGCCGTTCCATTCGCCAATGCGTCTGCTGCATCGCAGCATCCTGTGGCATACCCTCCTGGGGGACTGAAACGGGTGGGCTGTCTGCCATAAGAACAATGGAAAGGATCAAGTGGGTCATGGCAAGCGTTAGCGGCAACGCGGCAGAAACCGGCACCCCGGTGGTCACGCGATTTGCGCCCTCGCCCACCGGCTTCCTGCATATCGGCAACGCCCGCACCGGGCTTTTTTCCTGGCTCTATGCGCGCCATCACGGCGGCAAGACCCTGCTGCGGATCGAGGATACGGACAAGGTCCGCTCCACGAAGGAAGCGATCGACGTAATTCTTGACGGGCTGAACTGGCTCGGCCTCGAATTCGATGGGCACACTTATTACCAGTCGCAGTTCGAGGCGCGCCACGCGGAAGTGGCGCATGAACTGATCGCCAGCGGCGCAGGCTATCGCTGTTATCTCACTCAGGAAGAACTGGCTGCCCGCCGCGAAAAGGCGCGCGAGGAAAAGAAGCCCTTCCGCATCGAGAGCGAATGGCGCGACGCCGATCCTTCGACCTGGCCCGAAGGGCAGGATTACGTCGTGCGGATCAAGGCACCGCGCGATGGCGAGACGGTGATCGAGGATCTCGTCCAGGGCAAGGTGACCGTGAAGAATTCGGAGCTGGACGATTTCGTGCTGCTCCGCTCCGACGGAACGCCCACTTATATGCTCGCCGTGGTGGTGGACGATCATGACATGGGCGTCACCCATATCATTCGCGGGGACGACCATCTGAACAATGCCTTCCGCCAGTTGACCATCATCAAGGCCATGGGCTGGCCCGAACCGCGTTACGCCCATATTCCGCTGATCCACGGTCAGGACGGCGCCAAGCTTTCCAAGCGTCACGGGGCGATGGGCGTAAACGACTATCGCGACGAATTGGGCATCCTTCCCGAAGCTCTGCTGAACTACCTCCTTCGCCTTGGCTGGGGCCATGGCGACCGGGAAGAGTTCACTAAAGACGAAGCGGTCGAGATGTTCGACATCAGCGGTGTCGGCAAGAGCCCTTCGCGCTTCGACATGAAGAAGCTGCTCAGCCTGAACGGCCATTATATCCGCGAGGCGGACAATGCTCGACTCGCCGCGCTGATCGCGCCGCGCATCGGCCCCAAGGCGGATATCGACACGCTGGTTGCCGCCATGCCCGTGCTGAAAACCCGCGCCCGCGATATCAACGAACTGGCCGATGGCGCCGCCTTCCTTTTCAAGTCACGCCCGCTTGAACTGACGGCGCAGGCCCAGGCCTTGCTCGACAGCGATGCCCAATTGCTTTTGTGGCGGATTTCCGCCCGTTTGGCCGCTGAAAATGACTGGACATCCGGCCCGCTGGAGGCCAGTTTGAAGGCAATGGCGGAAGAGCTGGGGCTCGGCCTTGGCAAACTCGCACAGCCGCTGCGCGCGGCACTGACGGGGCAAACCACCTCGCCAGGTATTTTCGACGTATTGGTCCTGCTCGGGAAGGAAGAAAGCCTTGCGCGTATCGATGCGCAGGCCGTTCCGGGCGACCAGATTGCAGAGCTTTGAGGAGTACGACACTTGGCTGACAAGCAAGCGAAGCTGACCGTTGGAGACAAGAGCTACGATTTCCCGGTCCTGGAAGGCAGCGTAGGCCCGGATGTGGTCGATATCCGCAAGCTCTATGGCCAATCTCACCTGTTCACTTACGATCCGGGCTTCACCTCCACCGCCTCGTGCGAAAGCGCACTGACCTATATCGACGGTGAAGAAGGCGTCCTGCTCCATCGCGGTTACCCCATCGGGCAACTGGCCGAAGATTCGTCCTTCATGGAAGTGGCCTATTTGCTGCTGAACGGCGAACTGCCCACCGCCGGCGAATATGACAATTTCACCCGCACCATTACCCGCCACACCATGCTGCACGAACAGCTGGCGACCTTCTATCGCGGTTTCCGCCGCGATGCGCACCCCATGGCCATCATGTGCGGCGTGGTCGGAGCCCTGTCTGCCTTCTATCATGACAGCACGGACATTTCCGATCCGGAACATCGCCGGATCAGCTCCCACCGCCTGATCGCCAAGATGCCGACCATCGCCGCGATGGCCTATAAATATTCGGTCGGTCAGCCCTTCATGTATCCGGACAACAAGCTGTCCTACACGGGCAACTTCCTGCGCATGACCTTCGGCGTCCCGGCTGAGGAATATGAAGTGATCCCCGCAGTGGAACGCGCGATGGACCGCATCTTCATCCTCCATGCCGACCACGAGCAGAATGCATCGACCTCGACCGTGCGTCTCGCCGGTTCGTCGGGCGCCAATCCCTTTGCCTGTATCGCGGCCGGCATCGCTTGCCTGTGGGGCCCTGCACATGGCGGCGCGAATGAAGCCGCGCTCAACATGCTGCACGAGATCGGCACCCCCGATAAAATCCCTCATTATATCGAGCGTGCGAAGGACAAGAACGATCCGTTCCGCCTGATGGGCTTCGGCCACCGCGTCTACAAGAACTACGATCCCCGCGCGACCGTGATGCAGAAGACCGTCCGCGAAGTGTTCGAAGCGCTGAAGGTGGACGATCCGCTGTTCGAAACCGCGCTGCGACTGGAAGAACTGGCCCTTCACGACGATTACTTCGTCGAAAAGAAGCTGTTCCCCAATGTGGACTTCTATTCGGGCATCATCCTGTCGGCGATCGGTTTCCCGACCACCATGTTCACTGCCCTGTTCGCTCTCGCCCGCACCGTGGGCTGGGTGGCGCAGTGGAACGAAATGATCAGCGATCCCGGCCAGAAGATCGGTCGTCCTCGCCAGCTCTACACCGGTCCGACGCAGCGGGATTACATCCCCATCGACAAGCGCTGAACCCTATAATGCACCTGCGCCGCCAAACAGGTGGCGCAGGCCGCAGGTTACATATTACCGATCTTCGCGAGGCAGAGTCAGCGTGAAACGGGCACCTTGGCCCGGCAGACTGCTGACACTGAGTTCACCGCCCATCGCCCGGGCGAGCTTGCGTGAAATATAGAGGCCAAGGCCAGACCCCCCATCGCCGCTGCGGCCCAGTCGTTCGAACTTGTCGAATACCTTGGCCTGCTGGTCTTCGGACAGCCCCTGCCCCTCATCCGCGATGGTGACGCTGGCTTCGCCGGCATTATTGCCCAACTCGATGTGAACGCGCGACCCTTCCGGCGCGTAGCGAATGGCGTTGCCGATCAGATTGAGCAAAACCTGCAGAACTCGCCGGAATTCGCCGATAGCGGGCAACCGCTCGGTGAGGGCTGGCGGTTCGATTGCAATACCCTGCTCCTGCGCGCGCACTGCCAATATGCCCACTGCACGGCGGGGCACGTCCGCCAGATCGATACGATCAGGCGCAGTAGTGAATTCCTCCGCCTCCACCACTTCGAGATCGGACAGGTCGTCTATCAGGGCGAGCAGATGCTGTCCCGCCGCGGCGATGTCTGCAGCATAATTACTGTATTCCTCGGCTAGCGGTCCAGCGAGCCGGGTGCGGATCGTCTCCGCATTGGCGATGATCCGAGCAATTGGCTGCCTCAGAACAGGCGCGACATCTCGGCCAATCGCCGCTCCCGGAACCACCTTCGGCACTTCCGGCGTATCGGCAA
>MKUB01000071.1 GCA_001898545.1 Sphingomonadales bacterium 63-6
GTTCTTTCTGCCGGAAAGCATCAGGTTTCTAGTTGCGAAAGGCAGGTCGCCCGAGGTCGTGGCTGCTACGATTAACCGGATCGCGCCCGATGTCGCGGCGCGGCCATCCTCCAGCTTCGTGCTGGGGGATGAGAGCACGGGGCAGGCTGGCAATTTCCGGATCGGCCAATTGTTTCAGGGCGATCTGCGCTGGATCACACCGCTGCTCTGGCTGGGATATATCGCCAGCACATTGGCGGTCTATTTCAAGGCCAATTGGGGGCCGATCGTTTACGAGGATCTGGCATTCTCGCGGGATACGGCAGCTTACGTTTCCTCCCTGGCGGGCGTGTTGGGAGCGCTGTGCGGCTTGCTGCTGATGCGCTTCACGGATCGTTATGGCGCAATCGCAGTGGCCATCTATCCTGCACTGTCCACGCCAATATTGCTCTTCATCGGCCTAGCTCCGCTCTCTCCCGACACCTTCCTGCTTCTGTCGATCCTCTCCACCTCGCTGGTCAGCGGCGGGCATTTCGGCATCCTGTCGATTGCGGGCGTCTATTATGCGACGTCCATTCGGGCGAACGGGGCAGGGTGGGCCACTTCCGTCGCCAAGATCGGCGGCATCGCCGGCCCGCTGATCGGCGGATATGTGCTGGCGAGCGGCCTTCCTATCGTTCGCAGCTTTGCCATTCTGGCGATCTGCCCGCTTATCCTGATGCTTTGCGCCTTCGGTATTGCGCATTTCGTGCGGCGAAGGCCGGGCGAGGCATCCCCTTCCGCGTTCAGAAAGGACTGATCGATGACTCTTCGCAGCCTGGCAGCCAATTCCCCCGTGCGCAGATCCCATTGGCTTGCCCTTGGTTTGAGCGAGGAGGATTTGCTCAAGCCCAAGATCGCCGTGGTCAATTCCTCGTCCGAACTGGCGGTGTGCTATGCCCATCTGGATGGCGTAGCGAAGGTGGTGAAGGAGGCCATTCGGCAGGCAGGTGGCGTGCCGTTTGAAGTGCGCACAACGGCCCCTTCCGACTTCATTACCGGGGCTGCGAAACGCGGCAGCTACATTCTGGCAGGCAGGGACCTGATCCCGAACGATATCGAGGCGCAGGTTGAGGCCGCATTGCTGGATGGCATGGTGTGCCTGACCAGTTGCGACAAGACGCCTCCGGGCCATCTTATGGCGGCCATGCGGCTGAATATTCCGACCCTGTTGGTGATCGGCGGCTATCAGCCTTCGGGCGAGATCGATGGCGATCCCGTGGATATTGAAGATCTCTTCTCTGGCGGCGTGGAGGAAAGCTTCGGCCGGTTCGGCAAGCACCGGGTGGATGATATCGTACCACAAGCCATTCGCGGGCCAGGCGTGTGCCAAGGCATGGCCACGGCCAACACCATGCATTGTGTAGTGGAGGCTCTGGGCATGTGCGTGGCCGGTTCCGCGCCCGTTCGCGCCAATAGCGAGAAGATGTTCGCAAAGGCGCGTGAGGCTGGAGCACGCATCGTGGAGATGGTCCATGAAGGGCTCACTCCCCGGGACATCATGACCCCCGGGGCATTCCGCAATGCTGCGGCAATGGTGCTGGGCGTGTCGGGATCGATCAACGCGATCAAGCATCTGCAGGCCACGGCTGTTGAAGGCGGGCTGGATCTCGACATTTATCAATTGTGGAACGAGGTGGGCCGGGATGTCCCGGTGCTGTCCGCCGTGCGTCCCAATGGTGCTGTCCGGATCGAGCAGTTCGAAGATGCCGGCGGGGCACGGGGAATGCTGAAGCAACTCGAAAGCCTTCTGGATCTGGACGTCAAGGTCGCCAGCGGCAAGAGCATGGGGGACGACCTTGCCGATGCTGCTGTGGCCGACGCAGGGATTATCCGTCCGCTGGGCCAGCCTGTTTCGCCGGGGCCGGCAATTGCCATCCTGAAGGGCTCGCTTGCGCCTGAAAGTGCGGTGGTGAAGCTCGGCATCCGCGACGGCTCCCGGCCGGAGGCGTTTCGTGGCCCGGCGCGGGTCTTTGACGATAATGCTGCCGCCCTGAAGGCGCTGGCCGATGGTGTCGTGCAGAAGGGGGACGTGCTGGTTGTTCGCGGCCAGGGTTTGAAGGCCGGTCCGGCGATGGGCGGCGGCGCATCCTATATCCTGTTTGCGATCAATGCAGCGGGGCTTGCCCGCGACGTTGCGTTCGTGACAGATGGGCAGCTTTCCGGCCTGTGCCTCAAAGGCCTGACCGTGGCCGAGGTCGCGCCGGAAGGGTGCTCTGGCGGACCCATCGGGAAAGTGCGCGATGGGGATGTCATTTCAATCGATGTCGCTGCCCATAGTATCGAGCTGGAAGTACCCGCCGGTGAACTGGCTGCGCGCAGTTTTTCGGGTGATCTGGCTCCGGCTGATGGATGGCTGGGCATGTACCGCCGGGATGTTCAGGAAATGTCTACGGGTGGCGTGTTGATCGATCGTGGCTGATACTGCTCCCGGTCTTGTGGCGGTTGCGCATCACGCTTTATCGTCGATCGGGACCAGGTGTTCGCAGGGGGTTGGGATGAAACGAGGCAAGAAGGCAAGGACAGCGCAGCAAAGAGGGCCGCTTCCCCCACGTAAAGCGCGTAGCAGAAATGGACCGCGCTCGCTCGAGGGGCTGCTGTATGGTGGATTTGAGCTCGATATGTCCGACAGGCATCTCGAGAATTTCCATCGCCTGTCCCCGGAAAGTCCCGAGGATGACACCTATTTCCGCTTTACCCGCGCGCTGGTTGTGGCTGCTCGCCGCTGGCGCAAGGTTGCGAATGACCAGATCCGCCCCCTGGATCAGACCATGGTGCGTTGGGAAACGCTCTACCTCGTCGCCTATTCGGGCGAGGAAATGACACAGAGCGAGCTTGCGCGCGTGGTGGGGGTGGAAGGCCCGACTATGGTCCGGATGCTGCATCTGTTGGCTGAGGAGGGCCTGCTGGAGCGTCATCAGAGCAGGGACGACCTGCGCATGACGATCAATCGCATTACGGACAAGGGGCGGCAGGTTATCGCGGATATCATGTCCATCACCAATCAGCTCCGCCGCGAAATGCTTGACGGCATCGAAGCGGAAGATCTCGCCGTGGCTCAGAAGGTGCTGACAAAAATGGTCCGGAATCTCGAAGAAGTGCAGGCGGGGCGGCGTTCCCCTGCGGTTGGGACCGGGGAAGAGGAAACGAAGGAAGGCTGATGGTCAAACTGAGCGATGATGAACGCGCGATGCTGGATGGCCGCGATGGCGCGGCAGTGCAGAAAGCCATGGAACTGCTTGTCCGCTATGCCGATGCGCTGGGTGCGGAAGATTTCGTCTATACCAATAACGTTGCCGGCGTGCCGGGCTCCTCGCCCCAATGGGTGAAGGAATATTACGCCGCCGATGGCGGAGATTATCGCGCGGTATTCTCCCGCTTCGATCTGGATTCCGACGAAGTGGTCGATGTGCCGCGGATGAATGCCTTCAGCTGCCACCTCCAGGGCGGGATGGACCCTTCCATGTGGCAGGAACAGGGGATGACCGAGCAGGCATTCGCCAATTTCCAGCAGGACGAGGCCGAGGTCGCCGCGCATGGAATTCAGGTCTTGAAGACCTGCACACCCTATCTGGCGGGCAACGTGCCTGTAATGGGGGAGCACTGCGCCTGGATGGAATCCAGCGCGGTGGTGTTCTGCAATTCGGTGATCGGGGGGCGCACCAATTGCGAGGGTCGCGAATCCACCAGTGCGGCGATGCTTGCCAACCGCATTCCGAATTTTGGCTTCCATCGTGACGAATATCGCAAAGGGCAGCACCGTGTTCGTGTCGATGTTCCGGTGGACTCGATCTTCGAATGGGGCATGCTGGGATACTTCACCGGCGGGGCCGTGGAAGATACGATTCCCGTGCTGGATGGCGCGATTTCTGAGCAATCCCTTATCCGGCACAAGCATTTCGGGGCCGCCGCCGCGTCTTCGGGCGGGGTGGAAATGTATCACATGGTTGGCATCACGCCTGAGGCGCCGAGCATGGAAGCGGCCTTCGGTGGCGCGGCCCGGGGCGAAACCTTCATCTATGGCCCCGAAGAACGCCGCGCCGTTTATGAGCGCTTGAACAGCATCGGTTCCAGCACCGATGTCGATTATGTGATGCTTGGCTGCCCGCATTATTCAATCGAGCAGATTGCGGAAGCCGCAAGGCTGATCGAGGGCCGCAAAGTCAATGCCAATGCCGAATTGTGGATCTTCACGAGCCGTGCGGTGAAGGCAACTGCCGAAGCCAGCGGCTATGGCGATATTTTCCGCGCCGCAGGGGCCAAGCTGATGACCGATACCTGTTCCGCCATAAGCCAGGCCGTGCCCAAGGGTACGCGTGTGGCTGCTCTCGATAGCGCAAAGCAGGTCCATTATCTCCCGGCGATGATGGGGATCGAGGGTTGGTACGGAACGACCGCGGAATGCATCGATGCGGCATGCAGCGGAAAATGGAGAGGGAGTTTGCGATAATGGCGACCGTCGATGTTCGGGAACCGGATATTGTCATTCGCGGCCGCAAGGTCGTGGGCGGTGTGGTCGAGGGAGAAGCGCTGGTTACGCAGCAGACCATATCCGGCTGGGGCGGAGTAAATCCGATGAAGGGAGAGGTGATCGAAAGTCACCACGAATTGCGGGGGCAATCCTTCGCGGGCAAGATTCTCGTCTTCCCGGGGGCCAAAGGTTCATCGGGATGGTCGGGGGTGTTTCATATGACCCGACTGACTGACAAGGCGCCCTTGGGGATGTTGTTCAACATCACTACGACCAAGGCGGCGCTCGGTGCCGTCGTGCTGAGAGTGCCCACATTGACCGATTTTGACATCGATCCGCTCGATCACATTGAGACGGGCGACCGGGTTCGCATCGATGCCGATAAGGGCGAAGTCCTCGTCTGGAAGAAAAGCGTTTGATGCGAAGCCGCCGAATGTCGTTGATCGCGCTGCATGTGTCGCAGGGTAAAACAACGGATCAGGCGGCTTCCGGATAAGCGTAGATTGCAGTTGCCCACTTTGGTGGAGCGACGGCTCATCAGCCTCGTTGGGTAACTTGCTTGCCTGATTCTCGCGCAGGATAGCCACGTCCTCTTGCCGCGCGGCTTGCGTCGGAAAACCCGGAAAATCAGATAAAAGCTGGCTTCTTGACGGTCGCGAAGACCGTCACGCTTACCTGTGCCCGGTGGGCGAAGCCCGATCGATGTCCCAATCTGAGCAAGGCTCGATCTCGGGAAATATGCGCGACAAATCTCGAAATCTTCCAGGTTGACAGAGCTGCTATGGAACGCCAGTGCGCTTCAAATGAGAATCATTTGCATTAGCAATGAATGGGGTGAGTTGTCTGCTGCAGCGCAGTGAGTGCGCGGCGGGATGGGCAAACCCGTGATTGCGGTCGGTCATAGTCCGACGGTTCCACGCGTTGCCGGTTCAGAAAATAGAGGGTCAGTATGAAATCCGTTGTTCGTCGTAATGCTCTTCTCCGCAGAGTTTCCAGCATTGCACTCGTTTTTGCCGGCACCACGCTTTTGGCGCCCTGCGCCCAGGCAGAGGATGTGCGCCCCGATGACGAGATCATTGTTACAGGCTCAATCCCCTCGGATTATGTCGTCACCGATCAGGGCTCCTCGACCCGCCTCGACCTGTCGCTCCGCGAGACGCCCCAGGCGGTTACCGTCATCAGCCGGGCCCAGATTGAAGATTTCAATCTCGATACGGTGGATGAAGTGCTGCGCAATGCGACGGGGGTGAATGTCGACAGCGCGGAAACCGATCGCACCTATTACAATGCGAGAGGCTTCGACATCGTCAACTTCCAGTTCGATGGTATCGGCCAGCCCCTCGCATATGGTTTGCAGACGGGGCAGATCGATACCGCGCTTTTCGACCGAGTGGAGGTGGTTCGCGGCGCGACCGGCCTTCTTTCCCAGACCGGCAATCCTTCTGCGGCGATCAATTTCGTGCGTAAGCGTCCGTCCCGCGAACTGAGCGGGAATGCCAGCTTCAGCTACGGCTCCTATGACCAGTTTCGCGGTGATCTGGATATCAACGCTCCGTTGACGGAGGATGGCAGCATCCGCACCCGCTTCGTCGCCGCATATGAGGACGGGGATTCCTATCTCGATTATTACCACAGCAAGCGCACGACGCTCTACGGCACGGCTGCTGCCGACCTTGGCCCCGATACGGTCGCGACCGTGGGCTATTCCTGGCAGGAGAGCGATCCGCGCGGCGTAAGCTGGGGCGCGCTGCCGTTTCTCGATGCGGAAGGCCAGCCGGCGACCTATGATCGCTCGACCAATTCCGCGCAGCCATGGTCCAGCTGGTATACGCTCGACCGCAATCTGTTCGGGGACATCACCCACCAATTCAACAAGGACTGGAACCTGAAGGTTTCGGTTCTGCGCCGCGCCCGCGATCAGGACGCCAAGCTGTTCTATGTCTATTACGGTCAGGTGGATGACGAGACGATGCTCGTCTCCTATCCGGGGGCCTATCTGGATAAGCAGCGCGAAACGACGCTGGATGCGCATATCACGGGCAAGTTCAATGTCGGGGGACGGCAGCATGATGTCGTGCTGGGCGCCAGCTACGGTGATGCACGCCTGATCGAACAGGAATCCATCGATGTGAATGCCATCGGTGTAGCCTTGCCCGGCAACAGCGCCTTTGAAGGCTCGTTCCCCTATCCCGATTGGGGGGATTACGCTGTCAAGGCGGACTTCCACACCAAGATTGCCAGCGCATATGGCATGGCGCGGATCTCGCTTGCCGATCCGCTCAAGCTGATGGTCGGCGGAAATGTCACCAATGCGAAGCGTACGGGCACATCCTATGGCGCGCCTTACTCCTTCGACCGGACGAAGTTCCTGCCCTTCGCGGGCCTGACCTTCGATCTGTCGGGCAATTTGACGGCCTATGCCAGCTTCGCCACGATCTTCAGCCCGCAGGTTTACCTCACCTCCGATGGTTCGATCATCGATCCGCTGGAAGGCGAAACTTACGAAGCGGGCATCAAGGGGGAATGGAACGACGGCAAGCTCACCGCTGCTATCGCCGTGTTCAAGACGAAGCAGGATAATGTGGCGGAATCCACCGGCTTCGATCCCGATCTGGGCGCCACGATCTATCGGCCGGTGGATGCCAAATCCCAGGGCGTCGAAGTCGATATTTCGGGAGAGCCCTTCGCCGGGTTCCAGCTTTCCGGGGGCTATGCCTATGTGGATGTGGAAGATGCTCAGGGTGAGGATGCCCGGACTTTCATCCCGCGCCACACACTGCGCCTGAGTGCCACCTACACCCCGCCTGCCCTGAAGGATCTGCGCCTCGGCGTATCGGCCCGCTATCAGAGCAGCATCCATAATTCCTATATCGAGCAGGAAGGCTATGTCGTCGTGAACCTGATGGCCCGATATCAGGTCCACAATAATGTCTCGCTGGCGGTTAACGTCGATAATGTCACCAACGCCAAATACTGGAACAGCCTGCAGTGGGATCAGGCCTATTACAGTGAACCCACCACGGTGCGGGGCACGATTGGGTTCAATTTCTGATCATGCGGGACGGGCTGTTATCCCTGGGGCTGGCGCTGAGCCTGGCAGGGCCACTGGCCTTGCGGGCCGGCTGGCAGCGCAATCGGGCCTTTGTAGCACTTGGCTGGAGCCTGCTGGTAGGCGCGGCGATCCTGCTGACGCTGGGGGAAGGCGCCTGGGGGCTGGCGGCTGGCGCCTCGGTGGCGATGGGGATGGCTCTTATCCTCCTCGCCCAGGCGGCTATCGCAACACCGGCCCCTGCTCGCTTGACGCCGGAGCGGATCGCGGCCCCGGTGCCGTCCGGGCCGGTGGACAAGCGCGATCTTGCCCGCCGCTGTGCGGTGTTCCTGATCGTCGCCGTTCTTGACCTGGCAGCCGGGCTGCTGCTCGCCTGGAGTTTCGGGAGCGCGCTGTTCCGCTTCGGCATGGCGGAGGCTGACGCGATGGCGATCAGCCTGTTTGCGCTGCCGGTGCTGTGGACGGCAATGGCCAGCTGGCAACTGACGCTGACGCGGCTCTGGCCGATGGTGATGATTGCGCTTTGGGTTGCGCTGCTGGGAGGGCTGATATGGCTGGCGATGTGAAACAGGATCCAGGCCTCGTCCAGCGTGCCCTGTCAGGCCATGCCGCCATCGGCCTGATCATCGGGGCGCTGCTCTATCTTGTCTGTCTTTCGGGATCGCTTGCTGTTCTGCAGGAACATCTGCAGCGCTGGGAAGAGCCGCGTGCCTTCGAGATGGACAGCATCACGCCAGAGGCCGCCCAGAAGGCGCTTGAAACCATCCTCCAGAGGCAGGGCAAAGCTGCTGAACATGCCTTCATTCACCTGCCGACCGAGGGCTTGCCGCGCGTTGTCATCACTACTGACAATGGTGCGGCCTATGTGGATGCGGAAGGGCGCTTCAATGCCCCGGAGGCCCATAGCTGGACCGAGTTCGTCCTGTTCCTGCATTATTACCTGAACCTGCCCATGACCGTGGGGCTGTTCGTTACCGGCGCGCTGGGTGTGATGCTGTGCGCGGCTGCCGTGACCGGGGTAGTCGCACATCCCAAGATCTTTCGCGACGCTTTCAGGATGCGCCTGCGTGGCCGTAGGCAATTGAGCAGATCGGACCTGCATAACCGGCTGGGCGTGTGGTTGTTGCCCTTCATCGCGGCTCTCGGCCTTACCGGGGCGGTACTCGGCCTGGGCGAGCTTGTATTCGGGGCCATCGCGCAGGAACGCCATGGCGGAGATTTCGAAGCCAGCTATGCGCCATTGTTCGGCCCGCATCCGCTGGAGGATCAGACCCCGGCCCCCGTTGCCCGGGCGGATCGCGCGTTGCATTGGATGGCCGCCAATCGCCCGGAATATCAGGTCACTTACGTCACCATCGATGAAGTGGGCACGGCTGGCCAGCAAATTCAGGTGCTGGCCGATCACGATCGCCGGTTGATCTATGGCGAGACCTATCTGTTCGACGGCGAAGGGAAATATCAGGGGCAGGTGGGCCTGTCCGATGGCCAGCTCGGCCAGCAGGCAGTGGCTTCCCTGTATAAGCTGCATTTCGGCAACTTCGGCGGTATTCCTGTTGAACTGGCCTATCTGGTGTTCGGCCTCGCCCTCTGCGCCATCATTTCCACCGGCACCACGCTATGGCTGATGAAGCGGCGCTCCCGAGGAAAGCCGTCGCCGCGGCTCGAAGCTCTCTGGACAGTGACGATCTGGGGAGCGCCTGTCGCCCTGGTCATTACCTATTGGGCCAAGGCCTTGCTGGGTGCGCAGGCTCCGCTCGTGGCGATGTTCTGGCTGCTTCTGGCTGCCGGTTGCGGATTGGCGATTGCCGTTCCCTCCCGTGTCCATGCCCGCCGGATTCGCGGCTTTCTGGGCGCGATCCTTTTCCTGACGGGACTGGGGCACTTCATGTTCTTCTATCCCCTGCCTGTCAGTTCGATCCTCATCGACTGTGTGCTGGCGATGACAGGTATTGGGCTCGCCGTCCCCCTCGGCAGGCGGCAATATAGTTCTGCTACCGCCATGGAGCCCCGACTTCCGTAAAAGCGGTTGCCTGTACTGACCGGAGGAACTGGTGGTAGCAAAGCAGCCGATTAGGCTGGAAGCGTCTCCGGTATCTGGCGATGCCGGAGACGCTCGTCAAAGCCGGAGTGAATATCCGGATATTTCAGCTCGTTGCCGTTGTCATCAGAACGTCGACGTGGTCGCTCCGCCGTCGATCACCAGGCTCTGACCGGTAATGTAGTTGGCCTGCTGGCTGCAGAACATTGCCACGAAATCGCCAACGTCATCGCAATCGCCGAACCGCTCGGCCGCGATGTGCCAGGCGCGGGAGAACTCGGCCACTTCCTCGTCATAGGTGATGCCTTTGGCGGCAGCGCGCTCGTTGAACTGCTGTTCCACGAAGGCGCTGTGATGCATGCCGGGCAGCAGGTTGTTGATGATCACATTATGCTTCGCCACGACTTTCGACACCGCCACCGTGTAGTTGGTGAGCGCAGCGCGCGTGCTGCCTGACAATAGCCGGATCTCGGCAGGATATTTCGCGGCCACGGTGGCGATATTGACGATCCTGCCCCATTTGCGCTCAGCCATCCCATCGATCACGGCCCGCATGAACTCGATGGGCGAAAGCAGCGAGATGTCGATCGCGGAACGCCATTGCTCGGCGCTGACCTCCCGGTAATCCGGGGTCATGGGCGGGGGCGCACAGGTGCCCACCAGAATGTCCGGGGCAGGGCAGGCGGCAAGGATACGTTCGCGCCCTTCCGCCGTGCTGTGATCGGCACAGATTGGGGTTACGTTCGCGCCTGTCTCCTTGGCGATTTCCTCGCAGGTTTTCTTCAGGCGGTCTTCGGTGCGTGCGGAAACGAAGACGTCCACGCCTTCACGGGCAAGAGCCAGTACGGCGCTGCGCCCCATTCCGGCGCTGCCGCCATTCACAATCGCCTTCTTTCCCCGAATTCCCAAATCCATCGTGTTGTCCTTCTTGCTCTGGTGGCGATGCATTGCGGCTTCCATCGCATTGGCGCCGTACTGCATCGTCCGTGACCTGATGGTCTGCGGTTCTGCCATCCTCGAACTGAAAAAGAAAGCGCTTACATTTTGGCGCCGACTCTTCTATGGGAGCTGGCAAGCGCTTGTGGGCACACCGCAATGGCGGGTGCGGAAGCGGGCGGGACAGGAACTGAAAGGGAACCCATGGCTGCTCAAGCTGAACCGGAAAATACCGGCTGGACGGTCCGCTCCGCATATACGGTCGGTCTGCTTACTCTGATCTATGCGTTCAACACGGCTGACCGAAATCTGTTCGGCTTGCTGATCCCACAGATCGAAAAGGACATGCACCTTTCGGACACGGTGATCGGCCTCTTGTCAGGCCTTGCTTTCGCCTTGTTCTATGCGCTTGCAGCTCTGCCAATCGCCTCGCTGGCGGATCGCTGGAGCCGGCGCAATATTATCAGCGTTGGGCTCGCTTTCTGGAGCCTGATGACGGCGATGCACGGGCTCGTCAGCAACGTCGTGCAACTCGCCATCACCCGCTTCCTGCTGGGGGCGGGTGAGGCAAGCAGCGTTGCTCCGTCCAATTCGATTATCGCGGACCTCTTCACTCCGGCACAGCGGCCGCTGGCGCTTGGCTTCCTTTCTATGGCCACCTCCATCGGCATCCTCGTCGCCTTCCCGGTTCTTGGCTGGGTGAGCGAGGAATATGGATGGCGCATGGCCTTTGTCGTAGCTGGCGCGCCGGGTATTCTGCTGGCCTTGCTGTTCTTCCTTACTGTGAAGGAACCTGAGCGGCGGGCCGCGCCGGGCGAAGGCAAGGTGAGCGATCCGGTCCCCCTGCGTCAGGCGCTGCGTTATCTTGCTGGCTCCCGCGCGTTTATCTTCGGTGTCGGGGCGGGGACCCTGGTGAGCATGAACATGGCCATCACCCACACCTGGGTGCCCACCTTCATTTCGCGGGTTCACGACCTTGGCCAATCCGACATCGGCGCGCTGATGGGTTTTCTGCGCGGCCCCGGCGGTATCATCGGCGGCCTTGTCGGCGGATGGCTCACGAGTGTGATGGGGGTGCGCGACGAACGCTGGCTCTATCGCGTTCCGGCCATTGCAATGCTGCTGATCGTACCGGCCCAGCTGCTGCTGCTTTTCGCGGATACCGATTGGCTTTGGCAATTGGGCCTCGCGCTGGAGACGCTGCTGGTCATTTCCACCATCGGCCCGCTGTTCGCCCTGCTTCTCGCGACCGCGCAGCCGCGCATGCGGTCTGTGGCGATCGCGCTGTTTTTGTTCTTCTCCAATCTTGTGGGGCAAGGCGGCGGCCCCTTGATTTCGGGCATGCTCAGCGACGCGCTTTTGCCCAGTCTGGGCGATGAGGCGATCCGTTACGCCATGCTGACAGCAGTTGTCACAGCCGTGCTCGCGTCGGTTTGCTGTTTTGCCGCCGGGCGAAATGTTTCCGCCGACCGCCTTCGCGCAGCATCGCAGGAAAAAAGAACCCACTGATCAATCACACCCGGGCGCTCCATCCCAAGGGGCGCCTGAAAATTCGGATATCTGGCAAAAGGACTACATATGAGCGAACTTGAAGAGACGAAGATCAATGGCGTCTCGATTATCGACAGGCTGCAGATTCTCGATGAGGTCAATCGTTACGCCTGGGCATGGGACAGCGGCGATATCGAAGAATATCTGGGCTGTTATGCCGAAGATGGCGCGCTTGAGCATCCCACCCCGGATGGCAAGCCCGGCTATCACACCGGGCGGGATGCGGTTCGCCAGGCCATTCAGGCGAACATGGATACTCGTCCCACCAATGCCTATGGGTTGCAGCACCATTTCGGGTCGCCTCGGCTTGAGCCCAAGGGGGACGATGTGCAGGTGAACGCCTATTGCGCGGTTCTCCGTCACGAGTTCCATCGCACCTATTGGCCGCATGGACCCTCATTCCGGATCGGCACCTGGCACTGCCTTTACACTCGCACAGATGCCGGATGGCGTATCAAGGTGCTGTCGGTGAAGATGTGGACCGATACCGCCTTCAATTCCGGAATCGCCATTCAGGATCGCAAGCCGGGTATGGTCGGAACGGGAACGCCTTTCGGCTGATCGCCAAGGCTTGATTTCTAATCGGAAGGGGCGCGTTCCATAGACAGGAACGCGCCCCTTTTGCTTACCGCACTGCGTAATATTCGAACTGGGTCTCATTCCCCTGGCGTTCGGCCGTGCCGACGAACACGGTGCGGGCCAGCCACTCATGCTTACCGGCGGGAACCTCGAAACGCGGCGTGATACGGAGATAGGTCTCGGCTGGATCGACCGGCTCACCAGCTTCGATCTTGCGAAGAGTTTCCGGAGACGAATAGGCAATGCCGCGATTGTGGATGTAGATCGGCGTGCCGTCATCGGCTTCCAGCATGTAATGTGCTTCGAATTCGATCAGGCCGCTTCCCCACATCAGGGGCCAGTCGCCGCCGGAATTCGGGACTACCTTGCCCTGCAGCTTCGGGCCGGACACATCACCCCCTGCAACAGAGACGAACCCGCGACGGAAGTCCGAGAATGCGGGCTGAAACCGCACGCGGGGGCCTTCCGGAAACCGGAGGCGAACGCTGAAACAGTGCTCGAGGGTGGGGATAATTGACATGCAGGGAACTCCATTTCTCAAATGGTGGAATGCAGTGGTTTCCGGCCCCGAGGATCCGAAATCGGTTCAGGGCTACATATGTGACGTTCAAGCCTTTCGCGTCGCGTTTTATCGCGCAGTGAACGACCGTCAGACCCGTCTGGCTAGCGATCCTGCTTGCGAATGCAAGGGCTTTCATTTAGGCAGGGATTATTGCGGATGGAAATCCTACGGGCGGTGACGGAGTGGCGCTTTCGTCCTGAGCCATTTATGGCGATGTGGATGAATTCTCGGGCAGGAAGCAGGCATTTTCAATGAGTGAACCGAACCGGAAAACCGCCCGACTGGAAGATGTGGCCCGGTTGGCGCAAGTGTCCTCCGCGACCGTATCGCGCTATTTCAATTCACCTGACGTAGTGGCGGAACGTACCGCCAAGCGGATCGAAGACGCCATTGGCAGGCTGGGCTATGTTCCGAACCTCATGGCAGGCGGCCTGGCTTCCAACCGTAGCAAGCTGGTGGCCGTGTTCGTTCCGGAAATTGCCCACTCCTTGTTCAATGACGCCATTGAGGAAATGGTCGATGGCCTTTCGGCTCAGGGCTACAGCGTGATGCTGGCAATGACCCGGGCCAACAATGCGCGCCTGTCAAAACTGGTGGATATGGCGCTGGGCCGCAGAGTGGACGCCGTGATCCTGACGGGCGTGGTTTCTGATCGCGAGACGCGTGACAAGCTTCGCTCGCATAATGTCACGACTATCGAAACATGGGGCTTACCGGCCGACCCGATAGATGTCGCGGTAGGGTTTTCGCATCGAGAAGTGGGCCGCGAAACCGCCCGTTTCGCGCGAGCCAAAGGCTATAACAGGCCTTTTCTGGTTTCCGCATCCGGCGGTCGCGGCGAGGCTCGACGGATCGGCTTTGAGGATGCCTGGACTGATGCAGGCGGGACGAAGCCCGGCGGTGTGGAAGTGTCCACGCCCACCAGCTTTGCCCAGGGCTTTGAGGTTTTCCAGACAATCCGCGCGCAGGACCCTATGCCCGATCTCATCGTCTGTGCGTCGGACTGGTTGGCACTGGGCGTATTGTTTGCCGCGCGAGAGGCGGGGCTGCAGGTGCCGGGCGACCTGGCGGTGATCGGTTTTGGTAATCTGTCGATCGCGGCGGAAATGCGGCCTGCAATTACGTCGGTGAATATCGATGGTGAGTTGCTTGGCCGGCAGGCCGCCGAGGTTCTGCGGCGCAAGGCGCTTGGGGAAGACGTGCCCCGTCATACCGATGTCGGGTTCCGGATCATTGAGAGAGATAGCGCCTGATCGGGCGCACGGGCAAAGCGTAACCGCGCTTGCCCTGACAGGGAGAGTTTGGATGCCAGGCCTGAGCAGCTTTCAGGGCAAAGCGCTTTTGCGGACTTTGGCCGCTGCATTGGTAATGCAAGCGGTACAGGGGGAAACTTCGGCGATATGGGCGCAGGAGGTGCCGGCAGTCCGGATAGATGACGATGGCACTATTCAGACGCCGCCAATGTCCGTCCCGGCTTCAACATTTTTGAGTGAAGTGGGGAAAGCCTATCTGCGCGATCATATCCGGGCAGGACGCGACCCTGAACTGAGCAGGCCGGTTGCGGAACAGGGCGGCATGCCAGCCTATATGCTGCCTTACCTGAAGAGGATGCGGGAACTCTATCCGGTGGAGCGAGAGGACGCAGCCATCGGGGGTGTGCCCGTATTTGTCTATGAGCCTGCCGGGGGAGTGAAGCCGGAAAACCGTCAAAAGGTGTTGATCAATTTACATGGCGGAGGGTTCGCCATGTGCTTTCCCGGCTGCGCGGAACTGGAATCGATTCCCATCGCGTCGCTGGGCGGTTTCAAGGTCGTGAGCCTGGATTACCGACAGGGCCCGGAGCATCGCTTCCCCGCAGCAAGTGAGGATGTGGCTGC
>MKUB01000072.1:0-1730 GCA_001898545.1 Sphingomonadales bacterium 63-6
CCGGAAGCCATTGCCGAAGCGAAGGCGAAGGGAGAGCCCCTGCCCGTCAACCACTCGCCCTTCTTCGCCCCCACGCCCGATCCCACGATCAAGGCGGGCGTGCGCGCGCTGGTGATGTCGATCATCGGCGGCGTCCATCCTGACAGCGGACCTTCCCCCAAATGAGCCTGCGCCCCTTCCACCTGGCCTTTCCCGTGCATGACCTTGCGGAAGCCCGCGCCTTCTGGGGCGGCGTGATGGGCTGCCCGGAAGGGCGCAGCAGCGATCAATGGATCGACTTCGACTTTTACGGCCACCAGATCGTCACCCATCTGGTGCCCGGCACGCGGGAAGCCAATGCGACCAATCCGGTGGATGGCCATAATGTGCCGGTCCCCCATTTCGGCATCGTGCTGACGCTGGAAGACTGGCAGGAACTGGCTCACCGGCTGAAAGCGGCGGGTACGCAATTCGCCGTGGAGCCGCATATCCGCTTCAAGGGCCAGCCCGGTGAGCAGGCGACGATGTTCTTCCGCGATCCCTCCGGCAATGCCATCGAAATGAAGGCCTTTGCCGATCTGAAGCAATTGTTCGCCACGCAGTAAAGCTGCGCTAAGGCTGCTTCGGTCGCCGGAAGCGGCGAGGAGAAGCAAATGGCACGAAAATCCATCATGCAGCGTTTTGCGCGCTGGCATATCTGGCTGGGCTGGCTGGCCGGCTTCCCCATCCTGATGTGGACCGTGACTGGCCTGTTCATGGCCGCCCGCCCGATTGAGGAAGTGCGCGGGGAAGATCTGCGCAAGCCCGTGCCCCCGATAGAAACGGCCGGGCTGATCGTGCCTTCGGGGCTGGGCCCCGTAAAGGATATGGCGCTGGCCGGGCAGGCAGATGGACCGGTGTGGATCGTCACACTGAAGGATGGCGGCCGCTATCGCTATTCCACGCGCGATGGCAGTGTGATCGCGCCTGTGACGAAGGACGAGGCACAGGCCATCGCCCTCGCCGCCTATGCGGGGACGGAAAAGCTGGAGCGGGTGACCTATTTCCCGGCTGACAGCGCCCCCGGCGATCTGCGCCGCCCGGTAGATAGCTGGCAGGCACATTTCGCGGATGGCACCAATCTCTACATCGCCGATACGACCGGCGAAGTGCTGGCGATGCGGACCAGCTTCTGGCGGGCCTATGATTTCATGTGGGGCCTGCACATCATGGATCTGAAGACGCGGGAGAATGCCCATCACGCCATCCTGCTGATCTTCGCGGGCATATCCGTCATCGCCGCATTCTTCGGCTGCGCACTGATGTTCCGCCGCCGCAAGGCACGAGTAAAGGCGCCATGAGCGGCACTGTCGCGACTCTCACCCTGCCTCCCGCGCTCGATCTGGCAGGTGTGGCCGTCTTCGCGCTGAGCGGGGCGTTACAGGCCGCGCGCATGCGGCAGACCATCGTGACCATGGGCTTCTTTGCCCTCGTCACCGGCGTGGGCGGAGGCTCAGTACGCGACGTGCTGCTGGGCGTCCCTGCCTTCTGGCTGCACGATCCATGGATCGCTCCCGCCATTCTGGCCATGGCGCTGCTCGCCTGGTTTACTCCCCATCGCTGGTGGGAGGGGCAATTGCTTGAATGGCTGGACGCGGCAGGTCTCGCCGTCTTTTCCGTGCTGGGCACGGCCAAGGCCCTCTCGCTGGGCGCGGCGCCCGTCCCTGCGGCCATATTGGGGATCGTGACCGGCTGCGTCGGCGGGATCATCC
>MKUB01000072.1:1802-16640 GCA_001898545.1 Sphingomonadales bacterium 63-6
GACGGCAGCCGCGCTTTCCGCTGCCCTATGCGCGGCAGGCATGGCGCTGGGCATCAACCCGCCGCTGGTATGGGGCGTGGCCGCACTGGCAGGCTTCCTCCTGCGCGGCGCGGCCCTGCGCTGGGGGCTTAACCTGCCCGCCTATTCACGCAGCGGCGGTCAGCCGCCCGATCCTTCGTAATAGGGCCGGTCGTCGCCCGAGCCGGAATAATCGCCCGGATAGCCTGCCTGCGCGCGGGCGCGGGCGTAGGTATCGTCATTCCACTGATTATCCTGTCCGGGATAGGCTGAGCCGTTCAGCGACGCACCGCCCAGATCGACATTGCGGATGCGCCCGTCATTATCGATCCAGCAATCGAACCCGCCGCCTCGCTCCAGCTGGCCGGAGATACGCCAGCCATCTGAAGTGCGCGCGGCATTGTCCACATTGGCCACACGCGCATCGCCGCGCTCGACCTGATCCGTGCACATGCTCACCGCACTATCGATGCCCCCGCCGGAATGGGTCCCATAGGAACCGCCCTGGCCCCGATAGGCCCCGGACTCCCGGTAATCGGGCCGGTTATCTGGATAGGATGGCTCGCGATAGCGATAATCGTCGTCCGATGTCTTGTTGCCGGAATTGCTCGCCGCGCTGGCTATGGCAGCAATGCCGCCGATGATCAGGACGCCTGCGAGAACGTCGCCCGCATCGATTCCCCCGCGGTCATGGCGGTGATGATAGCGCCCATGCCCTCCCCAGCTTTCGGCTGCGGCAGGCGTGGCGGCCATGGAAAACGCAGCGACCGTGGCGGCGCTGCCAGCAAGAAAACAGAAGAAGGAACGGGCCATGGGAAGGCTCCTGAAACAGGCCCGGATCGAACCGGACCGTGAGATCAGCTAGGCGGTTCAGGCTTAGCTGCGCCTGAACCGCCTTCGCTTTCGTCGTTGGGATATGGCGGGAATTACAGGCCGCGAATGCCGCTGTAATCCACGTCCACCACCCGGCCATATTTCACGCGGCAGGTGAACTTGCCCGAATCGTAGCCCGACAGGCGATCGTTCCACCCGCGATAGTCGCCGCCCCAGCCATTGCCGTAGCGGCTGTCACCGCGGCGCCAGTCATGGCTGCGCGTATTCACGGCAATCCGGCCCTTGATCCGATAGCCATCCCGCGTGCGGGAAATGTCGCGAATGTCGGTCACATCGGCCCGGCCACCGCGCGAATAGCGGCTCGCCTGGCGCTCGGCGGCATTGACGCACTGTTCCACCGCACTGCGGGGGCTGCCGCGGCGATCGCCATAATAGCGATCATCATAACCACGGCGGTCATCGTATCGGCGGTCGTAGCGGTCCCGGTCATTGTCGGAGGCAGCGGCAGCCAGGGCAGCGATGCCACCAATGATCAGCGCACCCGCGATCACATCGCCAGCGTCGACCCTGTCGTCATGCCCATTGCGGGCATAGGCGGGGGAAACCGAAGCCATCGCCACCGCACCTGCCGCGACGGTTCCGACCAGGCCCTTGGTAATGGTCTTCATGTGTAGCGTCCTCTTCAACTTGCGGGCGGAAATGCCCGGCCATGGAAGAGGGTCTAGCGATTCGAGAGTGATGGGAGGCTGAATTGGCCTGACAGCGATTGTTCAGAATTAGAAGTCGTTTTATGAACAATCAGGCACAGTGCTCCCAGTTTCCTGCCCAAAGAAAAACCCGCCAGGATCGCTCCCGGCGGGTTTTCAAATTCAGCGTGAGAGCTGGGATCAGGCTTCGGCCAGTTCCAGTTCTTCGTTCATCACCGGACCGCTGTCCTTGCCCTTGGCTTCCACATCGCGGTCCACCAGTTCGATGATCGCAATCGGGGCAGCGTCGGAGGCGCGGATGCCGGCCTTGATGATGCGGGTGTAACCGCCATTGCGGCCAGCAAAGCGAGCGGCCAGCACTTCGAACAGCTTCTTTTCCTGCACTTCGTCCAGGATGCGAGCGTGAGCCAGGCGGCGGTTCGAAAGGCCGCCATGCTTGGCCAGCGTGATCAGCTTTTCGACATAGGGGCGCAGTTCCTTGGCCTTAGCCGTGGTGGTCTGGATCTGCTCGTGCTTGATCAGCGCAGCAGCCATGTTGCGCATGAGGGCGGCGCGGTGGCCGGACTTGCGCTGCAGCTTGCGGCCGGAAAGTTTGTGACGCATTTTACTATCCTTCGTTCGTAAGGGGCCCGTGTGAGGTAGCCCGGTACTGGCGGCAGTTAAGGGTCGCCGCCGTCACCCGAAAGCTGTCAGCCCAGCAGTTCCTGCTCGAGCTTCTTGGCCATTTCCTCGATGTTCTCGGGCGGCCAGCCAGGGATATCCATGCCCAGGCGCAGGCCCATGGAGCTGAGGACTTCCTTGATCTCGTTGAGCGACTTGCGGCCGAAATTCGGCGTGCGCAGCATCTCGGCTTCGGTCTTCTGGACCAGATCGCCGATATAGATGATGTTGTCGTTCTTGAGGCAATTGGCCGAACGCACCGAAAGCTCCAGCTCGTCCACCTTCTTGAGGAGGTAACGGTTGAGCTGGTTGGCGTCCGATTCTTCCGGCTGAGCGGCAATGCCGATCATCGGGCTGGAAGGCTGCGGAATACCGTCTTCGAAGTGGACGAACAGGGTCAACTGGTCCTGCAGGATGCGCGCGGCATAGGCCACGGCGTCTTCAGGGGTCACCGTACCGTCGGTTTCGACGTTCAGGCTCAGCTTGTCGTAGTCCAGTTCCTGGCCAACGCGAGCGTTCTCGACCTTGTAGCTGACCTGCTTGATCGGCGAGTAGAGCGAGTCCACCGGGATCAGGCCGATCGGCGCGTCGACAGGGCGGTTGGACACGGCCGGGACATAGCCCTTGCCGGTATCCGCCGTAAGTTCCATGTTCAGTGTGGCGCCTTCATCGAGATGGCAGATCACGAGATCCTTGTTCATCACCTCGATATCGCCGGTAACGGCAATGTCGCCCGCCTTTACCTGGGCCGGGCCGGTCGCCGAAAGCTGCAGCCGCTTGGGGCCTTCGCCTTCCATCTTGAGCGCGATCTGCTTCACGTTCAGGACGATGTCGGTCACATCCTCGCGCACGCCGGCGAGCGACGAGAATTCATGCAGCACGTTCTCGATCTTGATCGAGGTGATCGCAGCGCCCTGCAGCGAGGAAAGCAGCACGCGGCGCAGGGCGTTGCCCAGCGTCAGGCCAAAACCGCGCTCGAGCGGTTCGGCAATGAAGGTCGCCTTGCGGCGCCCGTCGCCACCGGCCTTCACTTCGAGGCTGTTGGGCTTCTTGAGTTCCTGCCAGTTCTTCATGTTGACGGACATGGACTTCCCCTAGAGGTTTTATGTGCTGGATCGGCCGTCGACGCTTTGAGCGCCGCGGCCGATCCGAATTACTGTGCGGCCCCGAGAGGCCGCGGGCAGGTTCAAATCAGACGCGGCGACGCTTGGACGGCCGCACGCCATTGTGCGGGATCGGCGTAACGTCGCGGATCGAGGTGATGGTGAAACCCACCGCCTGCAGGGCGCGCAGGGCGCTCTCGCGGCCCGAACCGGGGCCCTTCACTTCGACTTCCAGGGTGCGCACGCCATGTTCGGCGGCCTTCTTGCCGGCGTCGTCCGCAGCCACCTGGGCGGCATAGGGGGTCGACTTGCGGCTGCCCTTGAAGCCCATCATACCTGCCGAGGACCAGCTGATCGCATTGCCCTGAGCATCCGTGATGGTGATCATGGTGTTGTTGAAGCTGGCGTTCACGTGAGCGACGCCGCTGGTGATGTTCTTACGCTCGCGGCGCTTAATGCGCTGGGGTTCGCGTGCCATGGTTCGTATCCTGTCCTGAAAATGAGAAGGAAGCCGTGCCGTTCAAACGGCTGCTTACTTCTTCTTACCTGCGATCGGCTTGGCCTTGCCCTTGCGGGTGCGCGCATTGGTATGCGTGCGCTGGCCACGGACGGGCAGGCCCTTGCGATGGCGGAGGCCGCGATAGCAGGCCAGGTCCATCAGGCGCTTGATGTTCATCGCGGTGTTACGACGAAGGTCACCTTCAACGGTGTAACCGGCGTCGATCGCTTCACGGATCTGCAGGACTTCCGCATCGGAAAGATCCTGGACGCGGCGGCTGTGGTCGATGCCCAGCTTGTCCGCAATTTCGATGGCCGACTTGGGGCCGATACCGTGAATATAGGTGAGCGCGACGATCACGCGCTTGTTGGTGGGGATGTTTACCCCGGCAATACGAGCCACTTAAATCTCCTGCTCCACAGAGCGCCAGCCAGTCCATATGGGGAGCCATATGGCTATGGGTAGCCCCCTATCTCAACGCGTTGCACATTTCCGACGGAAACGAATTTTTCACCACGGCGAATCCACCACGGCAAAAAGTCCGGACGGCGCGCAACGACTGCCGCCTGCCGGACTGTCCGTCTCATTCGGAGGGAAAGGCGCCTACGCCGATTCTGGCGCGCAGTCAACCGCAAGCTGCGCCGATTCCACGCACCTCGCTATGCCGAGGCACGATCACTGAGCGGTTAAGGATATACCCTAAGGATGGTGTCGGGTCAAAGCCCGCAATCCACATCCCTGCCAACACCCCGCATGCCTGATGCAGAAAGGCCGCAGCGCCCCTGAAGCGGGAACGATGCGACCCTTCAATTTCCTGCAGACAGGATCAGTAACCGAGGATCTTCTCGATTTCCGCCGTCACCACATCGATATCGGCCATGCCGTCCACCCGGCTGACGATACCGCGCGCCTCATAGATCGGCAGGATCGGTGCGGTCTTGGCGCGATATTCGGCCATGCGGGTACGCACGGTTTCCTCATTATCGTCCGGACGACGCTTGAATTCGGTGCTGCCGCACTTGTCGCACACGCCTTCGACCTTCGGGCGCTCGAACTTGTCGTGATAGCCCTGGCCGCATTTGGCGCAGGTGAAGCGGCCGGTGATACGCTCAACCAGCGCATCCTCGTTCACTTCCAGCTCAATCACGCTGTCCAGCTTCCGGCCATGCGCGGAAAGGATATCGTCGAGCGAGCGGGCCTGCTCCGCCGTGCGCGGATAGCCATCGAAAATCGCGCCGATATCCTTGCCCATGGCTTCCAGTTCATCGGAGATGAGGGCGGAGACGATCTCGTCGGAAACGAGTTCGCCTGCTTCCATCACCGCCTTCACGCGAAGCCCGGTCGGGGTTTCAGCCTTGACGGCAGCGCGCAGCATGTCGCCAGTCGAAAGTTGGCGCATGCCGTGCCGCTCAACGAGACGCTTTGCCTGCGTTCCCTTGCCCGCGCCCGGAGGCCCAAGAAGAATGATGTTCATTTGCCCTCCCCATCGAGCCGAGGCTGCCGGACCGGGCGAACCCAGAAGGTCCGCCCGTGTCGATCAGCGCATTCGGCCTTTCAGCTTCGCCTTCTTGATAAGGTCACCATATTGGTGCGCTAGAAGGTGCGACTGAATCTGGGTGATAGTATCCACAGTCACGTTCACCACGATCAGCAGGCTGGTGCCGCCAAGGAACAGCGGAACACCCGTCTGCGCGATCATATATTCCGGCAGACAGCAGACCACCGTCAGGTAGATCGCACCGATCACCGTGATGCGCGTCAGCACATAGTCCAGATAAGTGGCGGTATTCTTGCCCGGGCGGATGCCGGGGATGAAGCCGCCATTCTTCTTCAGATTGTCGGCCGTCTCTTCCGGGTTGAACACCACGGCGGTGTAGAAGAAGCAGAAGAACACGATGCCGATCGCATAGAGCGTCATGTAGAGCGGCTGGCCGTGCTGCAGATACTGGTTCAGCGTCACGATGATGCCGCCCAGCGTGCTGTCGGTGCTCACCGAATTACCGGCGAACTGGCTGATCGTCAGCGGCAGCAGCAGCAGCGAGCTGGCGAAGATCGGCGGGATAACGCCGGCCGTGTTCAGCTTGAGCGGCAGATGGCTGCGATCCGCCTGCATCATTCCGCGCTGGCTCGCTCGCTTGGGATATTGGATGAGCAATCGCCGCTGGGCCCGCTCCATGAAGCAGATCAGCAGCACCAGCCCGACCACCATGCCGATGAAGCCGACGATCACGAAAGGATTGATCGAGCCCGAACGGCCGCCTTCGAACATGTTGGCGGTGAAGGTGGGGAACTGCGCCACGATGCCGGCCATGATGATCAGCGAGACGCCATTGCCGATACCCCGCGAGGTGATCTGCTCACCCAGCCACAGCAGGAACATGGTGCCACCGATCAGGCTGATCACCGCGACTACGCGGAACATCACGCCCGGCTCGACCACGGCCTGCAGACCGCTCTGCGCGCCGTAGCTTTCCAGCCCGGAAGCAAGGAACCAGCCCTGGATTGCAGTGAGGAACACCGCGCCATAGCGAGTGTACTGGTTGAGCTTCTTGCGCCCGCTTTCGCCTTCCTTCTTGATCGCCGCGAGAGCGGGATGAAGCGAGGCTGCGAGCTGCACCACGATGGACGCGGTGATATAGGGCATGATGCCGAGCGCAATGAGGCTCATGCGCTCAAGGCTGCCGCCCGAGAAAGTGTTGAAGAGATCGAGGATGCCGCCGCGGGTCTGCGCGTAGAGGCTCTCGAGAATCAGCGGATTGACGCCGGGCAGCGGAACGAAGCTCAGGAAACGGAAAACGATCAGCGCACCGATCGTGAACCAGATTCGCTGCTTGAGCTCGGTCGCTTTCGAGAAATTGGCGAGATTCAGGTTACTCGCGATATTGTCGGCGCGTGATGCCATGGGAACGCTTAACCTTTATTAGGGGCATACCGGCTCGCGCCGAAACGTCCCCCTTCCTATCAGCTGCAGCCCATATAGGGGCCGGGCGGAGATGGAACCACCCCCGCCCGGACGAATTGCCGAATTATTCGGAAGCTTCTGCCGCAGGAGCAGCCGCAGCGAGCAGTTCCACCGAACCGCCAGCCTTTTCGACCGCGGCAACGGCGCCCTTGCTCGCACCGGCGACCTTGAACGACACCTTGGCCGAAAGCTCGCCCTTGCCGAGCAGACGCACGCCATCCTTGCCGCCACGGGCCAGGCCAGCAGCCTGAAGCGCCGCATGGTCAACGGTGCCCTTGATGTCGAGCTTGCCGGCATCGATGAACTTCTGGATCATGCCCAGGTTCACTTCGGCATAGTCCTTGCCGAAGGGATTGTTGAAGCCGCGCTTCGGGATACGCATGTGCAGCGGCATCTGGCCGCCTTCGAACCCGGCGATCGAAACGCCCGAGCGCGCCTTCGCACCCTTCTGGCCGCGGCCACCCGTCTTGCCCTTGCCGGAGCCGATACCACGGCCGATACGCATACGACCCTTACGGGCGCCGGCATTGTCACGGATTTCGTTCAGTTTCATCGTTTGCACTCGCTTTCGCTTTGTTCGCGCTGAATGGAAAGGCGGGCCCTTAGCTGCCCCCAGGGCGCTTGTCACCCCTTTTCGGCAGGATTAGCGGGCCTGTGCCGCGATCCGCCAAGCCGCTTACGCAGGAAGTCCCGCATCGGCCGCTCGAACCAGACATAGCTGATCCGGGCGACAAGCACCGTCAGGCAGAAGAACAGCGCCAGGAACCATCCGTTCCGTGCGATGTCCTGCGTCCTGATCGCAGGCATCAGCACCAGCATCATGGTGAGCTGGATCGGGAAATGCCAAAGATAGACACCGTAAGTATTCTCGCCCAGCCATTCGCAGGCACGATCGAGCCAGGCGGGCGCCCGGCTCTGCCATTCGGCAAGCAGAAGGAACAGCGCGCCGAAAATGCCGGTGATACCGAACATGCGCCAGCCAATGTCGCCCCAGTTAAGCGTAACCGCCAGACCGATTACAGCCAGTGCGACTACGGCCAAGCCGAGCAACCAGCCCTTCCCTGCCCGTCCTTCGCGCAGGAGACATAGGGAACAGCCCGCAAAGAAGTAGGACCCGCACGAAAGCACGCCCGAACTTGCGCCCCATTGACGATCCGCGAAGCCGAAACCCAGCGCCATCGCGATCGTGAAGACGATACCAAAGCGCCGCGCCAGACCGCGCGTAAGCCAGAAGATCGCATAGACTGCGATCTCCACCGACACTGACCAGATCGGACCGTTGAAAGACAAGCCCGTCCGTATCCAGTCCGACGCCATGAACAATTGCGCGGCGAAGTGCTGCCAGTCGAATTTGCCATAGATCGGCGTGTAGCCAAGGCGGTGCAGCGCAATGAACTGCAGGCCCGCAACCACCAGCAGCGTAAGCAGATGCAGCGGATAAAGCCGCGCGATGCGGTTCACGACAAAGCTGCGCGTGCCCACGCGGTGCCCGTAATAGACATGGGCGAAGACGAAGCCCGAAATCAGCCAGAAGACCTGAACCGCGAAATAGCCCCATTCATATGCGGGCCAGAGCACTTCGCGTGCGGGCAAAATTTCCTGATAGCCGGGGATCTTGCGCCGGTCCGGCCCGGACATGAAGAAATGGACGTAGTGGTAGAACAGCACCGACAATGCGGCGATGCCGCGCACGCCGTCGATCAGCGAAAGATACGGCCGGTTCGCAACCGCCCGCTCCGCTCTGGCCGTCCCCTGTGCAGCACCCCTGCCTTCCATAGCGCGCCCTTAGCTCCGCCTGCCTGTTCCACCTACGAAAAACCCCGGCACGCAGGCCGGGGCTTTCCTTATCCGTATCGGGTGAATTGGGTCAGCCGACCACTTCCACCATATGCGGCAGCTTGGCGATGGCGCCGCGCACTTCCGGGGTGTCTTCCACCTCGACCACGCGGTGCATCTTGCCCAGGCCCAGACCGATGAGGATCTTCTTCTGGCTTTCGGGCCGGCGGATCGGCGAACCGATCTGCTTGATCTTGATCTTTGCCATGGGTGCTTACTCCGTCAGAGCCGCGGCGTCGGCTTCAGCCTCCGCCTCGCTTGCGCCGCCACGGCCGAGCAGGTCGGCGACCTTCTTGCCGCGACGCTGGGCCACCGACTTCGGCGAAGTCTGGTTGGTCAGCGCGTCGAACGTGGCGCGGATCATGTTGTAGGGGTTGGACGTACCGACCGACTTGGTCACCACGTCGTGAACGCCCAGGCTTTCGAACACGGCGCGCATCGGACCACCGGCGATGATGCCGGTACCCGCCGGGGCGCTGCGCACGTTGACCTTGCCGGCACCGAAACGGCCCTTGCCGTCATGGTGCAGAGTGCGGCCTTCCTTGAGGGGAACGCGCACCATCTTCTTCTTGGCAGAAGCAGTCGCCTTGGTGATGGCTTCCGGCACTTCGCGAGCCTTGCCATGGCCGAAGCCAACGCGGCCCTTGCCGTCACCCACCACGACCAGCGCGGCAAAACCGAAGCGCTTACCGCCCTTGACGGTCTTGGAGACGCGGTTGATGTGAACGAGCTTTTCGATCAGCTCCTCACCCGCTTCTTCCTCGCCGCCACGGCCGCCACGGCGATCGTCGCGACGGCCACGGCCGCCACGTTCACCACCGCGATCGCCGCCACGGCCACGGCCACGGCCGCCACCACGACCTTCGCGGGCGTTTTCGCCAGCGGGAGCCGCTGCAGCTTCGACAGCACCGGTGGTTTCCGGGGTCTGCTCGTTGTTGTTCTCGTCAGCCATCATCAGAACTCCAGCCCGCCTTCGCGTGCGGCGTCGGCCAGCGCCTTGACGCGGCCATGGAACAGGAAGCCGCCGCGATCGAACACGACAGCAGTCACACCGGCCTTCTTGGCCGCATCGGCAATGTCCTTGCCCACCTGCACGGCGGCATCGACATTCGCACCGCTCGACTTCGAGCCGAGCGTCGATGCTGCAGCCACGGTGCGCCCTTCGGCGTCATCGATGATCTGCGCATAGATGTGACGGCCGGTGCGATGCACCGACAGACGCGGACGACCACCAGCACGGCTCTTGAGCGCGGTGCGCACGCGGCGCCGGCGGCGTTCGAAAAGGGAGAGCTTGGCCATCTTACTTCTTCTTCCCTTCCTTGCGGAAGATGTATTCGCCGCGGTACTTGATACCCTTGCCCTTATAGGGCTCAGGCTTGCGCCACCGGCGAACTTCGGCCGCGAACTGGCCGACCTTCTGCTTGTCGATCCCGTTGATCTCGACCGTGGTCTGATCAGGGGTTTTCACTTCCAGGCCTTCCGGCACGTCGAGATCGACGTCATGGCTGTAGCCGAGCTGGAGCTTGAGCTTCGCGCCCTGGGCCTGCGCACGATAGCCGACACCGGTGATTTCAAGCACCTTGGTGTAGCCTTCGGTCACGCCCGAAACGAGATTGGCGACCAGCGTGCGCTGCATGCCCCAGAAGGAACGGGCGCGCTTGCTGTCATTGGCCGGACGCACCGAGATGGTGCCGTCCTGAACCTCGTAGGTCACATCGTCGGCCAGACCCAGCGTGAGCGTGCCCTTCGGGCCCTTCACGGTCAGGATACCGTCCTTGATGTCGGCGGTGACGCCACTGGGGATCGTCACCGGCACTTTACCGATGCGGCTCATCAGAACACCTCCGCCAGCACTTCGCCGCCGACGTTCTGGGCGCGCGCTTCGGCATCCGAAAGCACGCCGCGAGGCGTCGAGACGATGGTGATGCCAAGGCCATTGCGGACATTCGGCAGTTCCTTGGAACCCGAATAGACGCGGCGGCCAGGCTTGGACACGCGAGCGACATGCTTGATAGCGGGCTCGCCTTCGAAATACTTCAGTTCGATCCGCAGCTGCGGGTGCTTGCCAGTGGCATCTTCCGAGTAACCACGGATATAGCCTTCGCGGCGGAGCACTTCGAGCACGTTGGCGCGCAGCTTGGAAGCGGGCGAAAGGACGGAATCCTTCTTCGCCTGCTGGCCGTTGCGGATGCGGGTGAGCATATCACCCAGGGGATCGGTCATAGCCATTTGCGGATCCTTACCAGCTCGACTTCGTCACACCGGGGATGAGGCCCTTGTTGGCCAGATCCCGCAGTTCGATGCGGCACAGGCCGAACTTGCGATAATAGCCGCGCGGACGGCCGGTGGTGGCGCAGCGGTTGCGCACACGGGTGGGGTTCGCGTTACGCGGGATTTCCGCCAGCTTCAGGCGAGCCATCAGGCGCTCGGTTTCATCGAGCGACTCATTGTCGGCAATTGCCTTCAGCTTTGCGTACTTCGCCGCATACTTCTTCACGAGCTGCTTGCGGCGCTCGTTCTTGTTCACGGAACTCAGTTTCGCCATGGACTTAAGCTCTCTCTATCAGCGGCTCACGCCGCTTCCTTCTGGTCCTGCTGTTCAGCAGGGAAAGGGAAACCGAACAGACGCAGAAGCTCACGGGCTTCCTCGTCGGTCTTCGCGGTGGTGGTGACGATGATGTCCATGCCACGCACCTTGTCGATCTTGTCGTAGCTGATCTCGGGGAAGATGATCTGCTCCTTCACGCCCATGGCATAGTTGCCACGGCCATCGAAGCTCTTCGGGTTGAGACCACGGAAGTCGCGGATGCGGGGCATCGCGATCGTCACGAGGCGATCGAGGAATTCGTACATGCGTTCACGGCGCAGGGTAACCTTGCAACCGATCGGCATGCCTTCGCGCAGCTTGAACTGAGCGATCGACTTCTTCGCCTTGGTGATCACGGGCTTCTGGCCGGCGATCAGTTCCATTTCCTCAGCGGCCGTCTGGACCTTCTTCTTGTCCTGGCTGGCTTCGCCAACGCCCATGTTGAGCGTGATCTTTTCCAGCTTGGGAACTTCAAGGCGGTTCTTGTAACCGAACTTCTCGGTCATCGCCTTGACGATCTGGTCCTCATAGCTCTGCTTGAGGCGAGGGGTGTAATTGTCAGCCACTGATGACCTCCCCGGACTTCACGGCCACACGGACCTTCTTGCCATCACGCACTTCGAAACGGACGCGCGTTGCCTGGCCCGACTTGGGGTCAGCGAGCGAAACCTTCGAAATGGCGAGCGGCGCTTCGAAACGATCAATCCCGCCCTGCGGGTTCGTCTGCGACGGCTTGCGGTGACGGGCGGCAACGTTGACGCCCTGAACCACGACCTTGCCGTCCTGCGGCAGGACCTTGGTCACAGTGCCGGTACGGCCCTTGTCCTTGCCCGAACGGATGACGACGGTGTCGCCCTTCTTGATCTTGGCGGCAGACATCACAGCACCTCCGGTGCGAGCGAGATGATCTTCATGAAGCCCTTGCCGCGCAGTTCGCGCACCACGGGGCCAAAGATACGAGTGCCGATCGGCTCCTCGTTCTTGTTCACGAGAACAGCGGCATTGGTGTCAAAGCGGATGACGCTGCCATCGGGACGACGAACGTCCTTCTTGGTGCGCACGATAACGGCGCGGTGAACGTCACCCTTCTTCACGCGGGCACGCGGCTGCGCCTCCTTGATGGAGACAACGATCACGTCGCCAACGCCGGCAGTACGGCGCTTGGAGCCGCCCAGCACCTTGATGCACTGGACGCGCTTCGCGCCGCTGTTATCCGCGACGTCGAGGTTGGATTGCATCTGGATCATCGATCCGGTTCCTTCTCAATCGGCTTGCCGGAACCAGTCCGGCAGTTCCAAAATCTGTAGCTTACGCTTCGGCGTCGAGATTGGCTTCGAGAGCCGTGCCCTTGCCCGCCGTCACCCGGTCGAGAACCTTCCAGCTCTTGGTCTTCGAAATCGGGCGGGTCTCTTCGATCCGCACGGTCTCGCCGACCTTGAAGGAATTTTCCTCGTCGTGAGCGTGGTACTTCTTCGAGCGGCGGATGATCTTCCCGTAAAGCGGGTGCTTCACCTTACGCTCGACATTGACCGTGACGGTCTTGTCGGTCTTGTCGGAGACGACGGTCCCGATCAGGATACGCTTCGGCATCGTCTAACTCCTCAGGCCTTGGCAGCCGCAGTGCGTTCGCTCTGCAGCGTCTTGATGCGCGCGATTTCGCGGCGGACTTCCTTAACCCGGGCGGGACGCTCGAGCTGGCTGGTCGCGGCCTGGAAGCGCAGGTTGAACTGCTCGCGCTTGAGTTCGACGAGCTCAGCGGTCAGCTGGTCGTCAGTCTTGGCGCGGAGATCTTCGATCTTGCTCATCTCTTAGCCCTCCAGGTGCGAGGTGTCGCCGAGACGGGCAACGACCTTGGTCTTGATCGGCAGCTTCATCGCGGCGCGGCTGAAAGCCTCCGCAGCGAGCGGGCCGGCAACGCCGTCCAGTTCGAACAGGATGCGGCCCGGCTTAACGCGAGCTGCCCAATATTCGATCGAACCCTTGCCCTTACCCTGACGGACTTCGGCAGGCTTCTTCGAAACCGGCACGTCCGGGAAGACGCGGATCCAGAGACGGCCCTGGCGCTTGATGTGGCGCGTGATCGCACGGCGAGCCGCTTCGATCTGGCGGGCGGTGATCCGTTCCGGCTCGAGGGCCTTGAGGCCGTAGGAGCCGAAATTCAGGCTCGAACCACCCTTGGCATCACCCTTGATGCGGCCCTTGAAGGCCTTGCGGAACTTGGTTTTCTTCGGTTGCAGCATTGTCTCTACTCAGCTCCCGATCAACGCGCCGGACGGACGCCGGAGGTTTGAGCCTCCATCATCAGCCGGTCCTGCGCCATCGGATCGTGGGCGAAGATCTCACCCTTGAAGATCCAGCACTTGATGCCGATGATGCCATAGGCGGTCAGCGCCTCGGCTTCGGCATAATCGACATTGGCGCGCAGCGTGTGAAGCGGCACGCGACCTTCGCGATACTGCTCGACACGGGCGATTTCGGCGCCGCCGAGACGGCCACCGCACATCACCTTGATGCCATCCGCGCCAAGACGCATGGCAGACTGCATCGCCCGCTTCATCGCGCGGCGGAAAGCCACGCGGCGGATCAGCTGATCGGCAATGCCCTGAGCGACGAGCTTCGCGTCGATTTCCGGCTTGCGGATTTCAACGATGTTCAGCTTCACTTCGCTGGCGGTCATCTTGGAAAGCTGAGCGCGCAGCTTTTCGATGTCGGCGCCCTTCTTGCCGATGATCACACCGGGACGCGCAGCATAAATGCTGACGCGGCACAGCTTGGCCGGACGCTCGATCACGATCTTGGAGATCGCGGCCTGCGGCACGGTTGCGATCACGAACTTGCGGATCTTGATGTCTTCCTCGAGCAGCTTGGCATAGTCACGCCCTTCGGCGTACCAGCGGCTGTCCCAGGTGCGGTTGATCTGCAGGCGCAGGCCAATGGGGTTGGATTTATGACCCATGATCAGGCCTCCTCGACTTCGCGAACGACGATGCGCAGACGGCTGAACGGCTTCAGGATGCGCGTGGACTTACCACGGCCACGGGTGTGGAACCGCTTCATGGTCACCGACTTGCCCACGCTCGCTTCGGCGACGACCAGAGCGTCGACGTCGAGATTGTGGTTGTTCTCGGCATTGGCGATCGCCGAGGCGAGCACCTTCTTCGCGTCCTGCGCCATCGCCCGCTTGGAGAAGGTCAGGATGTTGAGGGCCTCTTCAGCCTTCTTGCCGCGGATCAGACCGGCGACGAGGTTGAGCTTCTGGGCCGAACCACGGATGGTGGTGCCGACCGACAGCGCTTCCTTCTCACCGACGCGACGGGGAGCTTTCTGCTTACCCATTAGCGCTTACCCTTCTTGTCGGCTGCGTGGCCCGGGAAGTTGCGCGTGGGCGCGAATTCACCGAGCTTGTGCCCGACCATTTCCTCGTTGACCGAGACGGGGATGAACTTCTGGCCATTATAGACGCTGAACGTCAGGCCAACGAACTGCGGCAGGATCGTCGAACGACGCGACCAGGTCTTGATCGCGCCAGCGCGAGTGCCCTGCTCCTGCGCGTCTTCTGCCTTCTTCAGCAGATGCAGGTCGACGAACGGGCCTTTCCAGACGGAACGAGCCATGGGGCTTACCTCTTCTTC
>MKUB01000073.1:0-8475 GCA_001898545.1 Sphingomonadales bacterium 63-6
TCGCTGTCCATTTCCACCGAAAGCAGCCTCGCACCCCGGCGCACCACCAGTTCCAGTTCGGATTCGGTATAGAATTGCAGGCGCACAGGAATGCCGAACCGGTCCCGCAAGGGGGTGGTCAGCAGGCCCTGCCGCGTGGTCGCGCCGATCAGGGTGAAGGGCGCAAGATCGATCCGGACGGACCGGGCGGACGGCCCCTCCCCGATAATCAGGTCCAACGCGCGGTCCTCCATCGCGGGATAGAGCACTTCCTCCACCACCGGATTGAGGCGGTGGATTTCGTCGATGAACAGCACATCGCCGGGTTCGAGATTGGTGAGGAGCGCGGCCAGATCGCCGGACTTGGCGATAACCGGACCGGACGTAGCGCGGAAACCCACGCCCAGTTCCTTGGCCACGATCTGCGCCAGCGTCGTCTTGCCGAGGCCCGGCGGACCATGGAACAACACATGATCCATCGCCTCACCCCGCGACTTCGCGCTCTGGATAAAGACCCGCAGATTATCCCGCGCCGCTTCCTGCCCGATGAATTCGGCAAGCGTCTTGGGCCGCAGGGCCGCGTCCTGATCCTCTGGCTGACGCTGAGGGGAGAGGGTTGGGTTGGTGGTCATGAAGCCCCACAGATAAGGCAAATACCGGGGCACAAGGCCAAACTCAGGCCAATTACTGTGACACCACAAATGAACGTGCCAAGGGAAATCCAACCGGCAACTTTGCCTGGCAGGTTTCGGGCAGCAGCAACGACTGCTTTCTGGCTAATCTCACTGAGCCGGGTCGCGTCAAAATTTCCGGTCGCAGCTGCCTTTGACCAGAAACCGAGTGCATCGGCATCTACATGGAAACTCTTCTCGAGCGCCTTCTGATCGAACTCGGCGGCGATAATCGCTGACACGACTCCCACGGAGAAAAGTGCCAACGAAATGAGCGATGCCCTGCCGTCAATTCCAGCTGCACTAAGCACAGCAATGGCAACACCACCATTGATTGAGAGGCGTGCCGCCAAAATCCAGCGATAAAGCGCGGAGTGTTGTTCGAGTTTCGCTTCAAACAATTTCGCCTGCTGAACCATCTGAGCCTCCGCATACTCACGAAAACCCGGCGCTCCCTCGAAGACTTCAGCTTCAGCCACCACACCACCCCATCACTGCAAACGGAGAAATGGATGCTGAAACGAGTTCAGCATGACGCGTGGTGGAAGTTGGCACCAAAACGGCCCCATCTTCGTCACCCTGAACTTGTTTCAGGGCCCATCGTGCCGCACGCTCCGACGCATGAGGCAGGAACGAAACCCGTGTGTCTATATCCTTGCGAGCAGCCATTACGGGACGCTCTATGTCGGCGTGACGTCCGATCTGGTCGGGCGTCTGTGGCAGCATCGCGACGGCACGTTTCCCGGCTTCACCTCGGAATACTTCGTCCAGCGGCTGGTCTATTTCGAGTTCTACGCAACGATGGATGAAGCCATCTCGCGCGAAAAGCAGCTGAAAAACTGGCACCGGCAGTGGAAGATCAACCAGATCAACGCCGAGAATCCGGGTTGGGTCGATCTTGCGGTGAGCCTTGGGCTTCCCCCGCTGGCCTCGCGCCTGAGGGAAGATGGATCCTGAAACAAGTTCAGGATGACGGATGAGGGATGCGAAGCTCACCCCGCTGCCCTCTTCAACGCGACCCGCACCAGATCGTTCAGCCCCGCATCCTCACCCAACTCGCCTTGCGCGTGGGCCACGGCGCTGGCCGCCACGGCAGGTTTGAAACCGAGGTTCTGCAAAGCCGAAACCGCATCCGCGCTGGCCGAACCCACCGGAGCCACCGCCAAGCCCAGTGCTACCCCGCCCGAGCCGCCGGGCATGCCGCCAGCCTTGTCCTTCAGCTCATTGACAATGCGCCCCGCCAGTTTCGGCCCAACGCCATTGGCGCGCGCGACCTGCGCGGCATCGCCATTGGCGCAGGCGTTGCGCAATTCCTCGATCGACAGGGCAGACAGGATCGCCAGCGCCACCTTGCTGCCCACGCCCTGCACCAGGGTCAGCAGCCGGAACCAGTCCCGCTCCGCACTGGTGGCAAAGCCGAGCAGGCGCATGTCGTTCTCGCTCACCTGCAGATCGGTGTAGACGGTGACGCCTTCGCCCTTCTCGCCCATCGCCGCGAGCGTCTTGGCCGAGCAATGGACGAGATAGCCCACGCCCTGGACGTCAATCACCGCCCAGTCGGTTCCGGTTTCGTCCAGCAGGCCCCGTAGCTTCGCAATCATGTTTTGTTCCTGCCTGAAACCAAGGCAGATGGCTAGTGCCACGCCTCGCTTATCGTCCTCGCATTTGCGGGGTGTGGACATGTTGGAAATTTCCGACAATAGCCCCATGCCATGAGCTTCAACACTTTCGGCCGCGTATTCCGCTTCACCACCTGGGGGGAAAGCCATGGCCCCGCTCTGGGCGCCGTGGTGGACGGTTGTCCTCCGGGGCTGGCGCTGGACGAGGCGTGGATTCAGCCCTTCCTCGATGCGCGCAAGCCGGGCACCTCCAAGTTCACCACTCAGCGGCGCGAGGCCGATGAGGTGAAGATTCTGTCCGGCGTGTTCGAGGGCAAGACCACCGGCACGCCGATCAGCCTGATGATCGAGAATACCGATCAGCGGTCGAAGGACTATTCGGAAGTCGCCAAGGCATATCGCCCCGGCCATGCCGATTATGCCTATGACGCGAAATACGGCTTCCGCGATTATCGCGGTGGCGGCCGGTCCAGCGCGCGCGAAACCGCGGCGCGCGTGGCCGCTGGCGCCGTGGCGCGGCTGGCGATCCCTGAAGTGACGATCCTGGCCTATGTCAGCGAAATCGGCGGGGACCGGATCGAGAGTTTCGATGCGAGTGAAATCCGCAACAACCCCTTCTTCTGCCCCGATCCCGCCGCCGCCGCACGCTGGGAAAAGCTGGTGGACGACGCACGGCTTGCCGGATCGTCGCTCGGAGCGGTGGTGGAATGCGTGGCCACGGGCGTTCCCGCAGGCTGGGGCGCGCCGCTTTACGGCAAGCTGGATGCAGACCTTGCCGCCGCGATGATGGGCATCAATGCGGTGAAGGGCGTGGAAATCGGCGAAGGCTTCAACGCGGCGCGGCTGCGCGGCGAGGAGAATGCCGATCCTATGCGTCCCGGCGCCCACGGCTCGCCTGAATTCGACGCAAACCATGCAGGCGGTATCGCAGGCGGTATTTCAACCGGCCAGCCCGTGGTGGTACGCGTGGCCTTCAAGCCCACCAGCTCGATCCTGATCCCCCAGCCGACGATTACGCGCGATGGGGAGGCGGCCGAACTGGCTACCAAGGGCCGCCATGACCCCTGCGTGGGCATTCGCGGCGTACCAGTGGTGGAAGCGATGATGGCGCTGGTTCTGGCGGATCACAAACTGCTGCATCGCGCTCAAGTGGGGTAAACAGAGGGCAGGCGCAGCCTCGCCCTCTTATCTATGATTCCGATCAATCGGCGCTGATTGATTTACTCTATCATACCAATCGGACTCTTTTGTTTGGCAGATGAGCCATGCGCCCCTATCTCGGCGTCACTGAGTTTCATCCTGTACAAACGGAGCAAAATGATGGGTATCATCGGCAGCGAGATCAAGCCGTTCAACGCCACCGCCTTCCAGGCCGGCAAGGACTTCTTCCAGGTTACCGACGCCGACGTGAAGGGCAAGTGGTCTGTCTTCTTCTTCTACCCGGCGGACTTCACCTTCGTGTGCCCGACCGAGCTGGAAGACATGGCCGACCAGTATGACGAGCTCTCCAAGCTCGACGTCGAAGTCTATGCCGTCTCCACCGACACGCATTTCAGCCACAAGGCCTGGCATGACAGCTCGCCGGCCATCAGCAAGATCAAGTTCCCCATGCTGGGCGACCAGCTGCACACCATTTCGAAGAACTTCGGCGTGCTGCGCGAGGAACAGGGCCTGGCCGATCGCGGCACCTTCGTGGTCGATCCCGATGGCGTGATCCAGGTGATGGAAGTGACCTGCGAAGGCGTGGGCCGCAATGCTTCGGAACTGGTCCGCAAGATCAAGGCCGCGCAGTATGTCCGCTCGCACCCCGGCCAGGTCTGCCCGGCCAAGTGGGAAGAAGGCGCTGAAACGCTTGCTCCCTCGCTCGACCTCGTCGGCAAGATCTAAACCCTCGAGCCCGCATCTGCGGGACGCATGAGCGGCTCGGGGCGCCCCCTCCGCCCCGGGCCGCTTTTGTTTTTACGAGACCCAGACCCAAGGAACCAAACCCATGCTCGACGCCAATCTGACGCAGCAGCTCAAGACCTATCTTGCGAATCTGCGCGAGCCGATTGAGCTCGTCGCCTCGCTTGGCGACGATGCGAAATCCGCCCAGACCCGCGAATTGCTGAACGAGATCGCCGCCCTCTCCGACAAGGTGAGCGCCAGTTTCGACGGCGACGATGCGCGCAGGCCCAGCTTCGCGATCATCCGCGCTTCCGACCCCAGCCGCCAGGTCCGCTTTGCCGGCCTGCCGATGGGCCACGAATTCACCTCGCTGGTGCTCGCCCTGCTGTGGGCCGGTGGCCATCCGCCCAAGGTGGAGCAGGACGTGCTCGACCAGATCGCGGCGCTGGACGGCGATTATAATTTCGAGATGTATTTCTCGCTCTCCTGCCACAATTGCCCGGATGTGGTGCAGGCCCTGACGCTGATGGCGCTGACCAATCCGCGCATCCATGCCACGCTGATCGAAGGCGGCACTTTCCAGGCCGAAGTCGATGCGCGGAACGTGCTGGCCGTGCCCGCGACCTTCCTGAATGGCGAGATGTTCGCCAGCGGCAAGATGGGCGTGGAGGAAATCCTCGCCAAGCTCGACAGCAATGCCGATGCGAAGGCCGCTGCCAAGCTGGCCGAGAAGAAGCCCTTCGAAGTGCTGGTGGTGGGCGGCGGCCCGGCCGGCGCCTCGGCCGCGATCTATACGGCGCGCAAGGGTTTCAGCACCGGCATCGCGGCGGAACGCTTCGGCGGGCAGGTGCTCGACACCATGGGGATCGAGAACTTCATCTCCGTGCCCTATACCGAAGGGCCCAAGCTCGGCGCCGCGCTGGAAGCTCACGTCAAGGAATACGATATTGACGTGATGAACCTGCAGCAGGCCGAAAAGCTCGTGCCCGCGAAGGCGCCCGGCGGCTATCACGAAGTGGTGCTGAAAAACGGCGCCACTCTGAAGGCCCGCGCGGTGATCCTCACCACCGGCGCGCGCTGGCGCAATCTGGGCGTTCCGGGCGAGTTCGAATATCGCAACCGGGGCGTGGCCTATTGCCCGCATTGCGACGGCCCGCTGTTCAAAGGCAAGCGCGTGGCGGTGATCGGCGGCGGCAATTCCGGCGTCGAGGCGGCGATCGACCTGGCCAATATCGTGGGCCATGTCACGCTGATAGAGTTCGACCACCAGCTGCGCGCCGACCAGGTGCTGCAGGACAAGTTGCGGTCCATGCCCAACGTCACCATCCACACTTCGGCCCAGACCACCGAAGTGACCGGCGACGGCGAGCGGGTGAACGGCCTTGTCTACAAAGACCGCCAGAGCGGCGAGGAACACAAGGTGGAGCTGGAAGGCGTGTTCGTCCAGATCGGGCTGGTGCCCAACAGCGAATGGCTGAAGGATTCCGGCGTCGAACTCACCCCGCGCGGCGAGATCGTGATTGACGACAAGGCGGCCACGAACCTCCCCGGCATCTTCGCCGCGGGCGACGTGACCACAGTGCCCTACAAGCAGATCATCATCTCGATGGGCGAAGGAGCCAAGGCGGCACTCAGCGCCTTCGACTACATCATCCGCAATGTTCCGGCGGAAGATGTGGCACAGGCGGCCTGACGCCTCTCGGACGATGATGCACAAGGCGGGCGGGGACCGAGAGGTTTCCGCCCGTTTCGTATGGGCTGGCGCCCTCGTCCACCTCCTCGTTCCATTCTCTAGGACTATACGGCAGACTTTGGCGATGTACGGAAGCAATAGGGAGATTTTCGCCTGTATTGGCTGACACATCATTTACGAGAGGACGACGAGTTTCCGATGAGGAACGACAAGCCGGAAGACCGGCTAGGTACGCTGTCTCACACCGGGAAGGAATCTGACAAATACTATACCCAGGAACAACGCGCCAAATAGAACCTGACGATCGAAACCCGAAAGCAAACCCCATCCACCCAGGAAATTTGCACCCACAAACGCAAGCAGCACAAGCATCGCAAGGGCCAAGACCTTCTCGATGTTATTGGGGGCACTCGGAGTGAATTCCAGCTTTCCAGCGGGAGTTTCCCATAAGAGGTCGCCGCTATCCGCGTCCTTGATGAGCGCGATATCGATCAAGGGTAGTTTCTCAGTGGACGGCCCGATCACCTCGAGACACCTTGCTTCGCCCTCTCCACCAGCCTCACGAACCTGCTCGAAATGCAGCACTCGCCCGTCCGACAGGCAAATTTCAGTGGGCATTCCCTGCCGCGCGAACAACAAAGGAGCGATCAGGTCGCGGTCATCTGGAACGGCACTGTCCATGAAACGAATCTAGGGCGGCTGATGTTTCAGCGCCAGCGATTTGGAGGATCGAGTTCAGGCCGGACAACCGCCTCGCGCGATGCGAAGTCACACGAGCCCCCTCACCGCCCCCGTCTAAGCACAATATAAACCGCCCCATCCCCGCCATGCCGCCGATGCGCACCGCGCACGGCGGCTATGTCCGCGCCGTGGGGCCCGGCGGCCAGCCAGTCGAGGATCTTGGCGCGGATGGCGCCTCGGCGTTCGCCGCGGTCGGCGTGTTCTACCGGGCGGGGCTTGCCGGTTACTACCAGCACCAGCCGCGCGCCCATGGCCTTGGCCTGCGACAGGCCACGGTCTAGCCGCATATGCGCCTCGTCCAGAGTGTGGCCGTGGAGGTCGAGCGTGAAATCGGGGTCGATCCGGGCGCCCTTCAGCTTGCGTTCCCAGCTTGAATCGAGGCCGTGGCGATCTGCCAGAGCCTGCCTAGGTGCGGGAACCGCTTTGGGGGGCAGCGGCGGAGGGACGCGGCCTTTGAGGGCCTTTGGTTGGGGTTTCGGGGGCGGCGGAGTGAGTGCGGCCCGTGCCCCTCCACCAGCCTTTGGCTGGTCCCCCTCCCCGGTTCGGGGAGGAAGGGGGTGGAGCGGCTTTACGGTGCTGGCCACGCGTTGCCACAGGGCTTTCTCTTCGGGCGACAGCCCGCGCGGCGTGCGCATGGCCGCCCCCTTATTCCGCGCCCAGGCGGCGCAGGGTGCCCTTGGGCAGCAGCAGCACGGCCTGCCCGCGCGTGGACATGCCGCCGGCAACCTGCCGCGCTTCCTCGCCCGCGCCCCAGAATGTGTCGAAACGGTTGGCGCCCTTGATCGCCCCACCCGTATCCTGCGCGATCCACAATCCGCTGGCGAGCGGGTTGTCTACATCGAGGAACACGGGCGCGCCCAAAGGCACGAATTTGGGATCGGCCGCAACGGAGCTTTGCGGGCGTACCGGCACGCTCAGCGCGCCGATCGGGCCGTCGCCGGTCAGTTCGCGGAAGAACACCCAGCTCTTGTTCTCGCGCATCAGGGCGCGGCCTTCTTCGGGGTGTTCACGCAGATATTGCATGATGCCCTGCATCGAACCGGAATATTGCCCCGGCCCGCTGCCGATCAACCCGCGCTGGCGCATCAGCGAGCCGATGCCCGCATATTCGCGCCCGTTCTGCCCGGCATAGCCAATGCGCAGCACTTTGCCATCCGGCCCGCGCAGCCTGCCCGAGCCCTGGATTTGCAGGAAGAAGAACTCCACCGGATCTGCCGCCCAGGCGATCTCCAGCCCCTTGCCCGCCAGCGCGCCCTGCTCGATCTCCGCCCGCTCGTAATAGGGAACGAAGCGCCCCTGCGCATCATAGCGGCCAAGTGGAGGTTGGCCCGTCCGTTCCGCAACGGGCATGTCGTCATACCAATTGCGGGTCAGATCGGAGGGCAGGGAATAGACGGGCACGTCATAGCCCGGCTGGCGAGTGCGCACCCCGGCGATTTCCGGCTCGTAATAGCCGGTGGCAAAGGCTACGCCATCGCCCACCACCGCAGTTTCGAAATAGGTGGCGAAGAAGCGTGGCGCGTCGTCCCGATTCCAGCTTCCGGCAGCCTGGCAGGCGGGGCGCCAGTCTTCCTTGCGGGTCAGCCCGCTCGTATCCTCCCGCGCGGTGAGGCGGGGGCAGCTTTCGGTGAAAGAAGCAAGCGCATCGCCCGCATCATAGCGGGAGAGTTTCAGCGCCCCCATGCCCTTGCCCGGCGCAACGCCTGCAAGCAAGGCCGAGGCGGGCGGTGCCGGAGCCGGTGCGGGGATCATGCCCGGCGGGCGTCCACCCTCCGGAATGATGCGCCCGCATGCAGCAAGCATGGCGAGCGCGGCGAGCGAGCCCAGCCCGCGCAAACGCGCCCCCATGAGAGATCAGCCTTCGTCGGTTTCGTCGAGCAGCCAG
>MKUB01000073.1:8481-14701 GCA_001898545.1 Sphingomonadales bacterium 63-6
CCCGCCGAGGACACGTCACGGCTGAAGGTCCACACATCGCGGCTTTCCACCGCATCGTGCAGCGAGCCGGCCACGACCGTGCCATCCTTGTCCCGCGTCACGGCGGCGATATCGGCCGTGAAGCCGACCGCAATGCGCGCGATACGGCCATCGAAGGAGGCAGAGCGGATTTCCACTTCCTCGATCCGCACGAGGCGGTTTTCAAGCGTTTCGCCAGCAGCCTCGCGTGCGTCGATTGCGGTGCTGAAACCTTCATAAACGTCATTATCGCACAGGGCGCGCAGCGTTTCCTTGTCCCCGCGCCAGAAGGCTTCGAGAATCACGCCATATGCGCCCTTCGCCCCTTCTAGGAAGGACGGAAGGTCGAAATAGCGGTCCGCCGCGGCGATGGCGCGCAGGCCCTGATCCAGTGCGGGCGGGTAGAGGCCGAATTCGCGCGGGCGCTGCGGCTGCTGGGCCGTCTGCGCGGGCTGCGGCGGGGAACGGCGCGGAAGGCCCTTCTGCCCCTCGGGCTGATCGAAGCGGGTGGGAACAGGTTCCTCCTCATGCTCGGCGCGGCGGCCCAGCACGGAATAGAGCCTAAGGCCCAGGAAGGCGGCGATCATGGCCAGGATGACAATTTCGTAGATCATGAGTTTCAGGCTCTGAACCGGGTTACCAAGGGCAGCGCATGGGCGCACCGCCTCAATTTTTCAATCTGCCTGAAATAGGTACTTATTACAAATGAACAACAGGTGGACCGCATTTCCCATGCGGCACATGTGGCAGCATTGCGACTCTCACGATATGGCGCGCGGGCGTTGCGGGGCGGCATCCCAGATGCTAACCGCGCCGCCGGACACCGACATCGCGCGGTGGAAAATTGAGCGGATTCCATAGAGAAAGCGAATATCATGGCCGATGAAGGCGACGTCCTGACCAACCTCGATCCCAATGCCGGTGCCAATGGCGTGGACAACCAGCCCGTGGCCGGGCTGCTGTCGCAATATATCAAGGATCTGTCGGTCGAAAATCCGCGCGCTCCGGAAAGCTTCCAGTGGACCGAGCAGCCCGAGCTGGACGTGCAGTTCAACATCGGCACGCGCCAGGTGAATGCCGAAGTGCATGAAATCGAACTGAAGATCGGCGCCACGGCCAAGACCTCGCAGGGCACCAGCTATGTGGTGGAACTGGCCTATTGCGGCCTAATCGGCCTGCGCAATATGCCCGAAGATCAGGCACATGCCTTCCTTTATGCCGAAGGTCCGCGCATCCTGTTCCCCTTCGCCCGCCGTGTACTGGCCGATGCCACCCGCGACGCAGGCTTTGCCCCGCTGCTGCTGGACCCCATCGATTTCCACGGCCTCTATGCCCAGCAGCTGCAGCAGCGCCTGAATGAAGGCCAGGGCGAAGAATCGACGGTCGGCAACGCCTGATCTGCCGGCCTGAGGGGGGCGGGCGATGAGCCTTGTTCGCAATGTCGGCACGATTGGCGGGCTGACCGCGATCAGCCGCGTCTTCGGCTTCATGCGCGACATGCTGCTGGCCCGCGTCCTTGGGGCGGGGCTGGCGGCTGACGCGTTTCAGCTCGCCTTCACTCTGCCCAACACCTTCCGGCGGCTATTTGCCGAAGGCGCCTTCTCGGTCGCTTTCGTGCCGCTTTATTCCCGCGCCCTGCACGGCGCAAACGGCCAGCCGGGCAGCGAGGAAGCGGCGGAGCGATTCGCTGACGATGTGCTCTCCGTCTTCATCTGGGTGCTTACTGCCTTCAGCGCGCTGGCGATGCTGGCCATGCCGGGGATCGTCTGGCTGCTGGCAAGCGAGTTCAAAAGCGTGCCCGGCAAGTTCGAGCTGGCCGTCACGCTCAGCCGGATCACCTTCCCCTATCTCGGTCTGATCAGCCTCGTGGCGATGCTTTCGGGCCTGCTGAACGCCCGGGCGCGCTTCGGCCCCGGGGCTGTGGCGCCGGTATTGCTGAATCTGGCGCTGATCTCCTCGCTCGGCGTGGGCTGGTATCTGCGCGAACAGGGCGGCACCGACACGACCGTTGCCACCGCTCTGGCCGTGGGCGTCTCCGTGGCGGGGCTGTTGCAGCTGATCTATCTGTCCTGGGAAACGCGCCGCGCGGGCGTGCGGCTGAAAGTGACCTTTCCGAAGATCACCCCCGAAGTGAAACGGCTGGGCGCGCTGATCCTGCCCGCCACTTTCGGCGCGGGCATTTATCAGATCAGCCAATTCGTCGACACTTTCTTCGCCACCAGCCTGGAACAAGGCTCGCTGACGCTGCTCAAACTGGCGGACCGGCTGAACCAGATGCCTCTGGGCATTGTCGGCATCGCGCTGGGCACGGCAATCCTGCCGATGCTTGCCCGCCATATCCACGAGGATAATCCGCGCGAGGCGCAGCGCCTGCAGGCCAATGCTTTCGAAATGGGCACCTTGCTGACCCTGCCCGCCGCTGCCGCTCTGGCGGTCTGCGCCCCGGCCTTCACCACGGCCTTTTTCGTGGGCGGCAAGTTCACTCAGGCCGACGGGGCCACCATGGCCCATATCGTGATGGCGCTGGTGGCCGGTCTGCCCGCCTATGTGGTGGTGAAGATCCTCAATCCCGGCTTCTTCGCGCGGGAAGATACACGTACGCCGGTGCTCTCCGCTCTGGCCTCCCTGATCTTCAATATCGCGGTGAACCTCTATGTGGTGCAGCGTTTCGGCATTGTCGGGCTGGCGGCGGCTACTGCCGCTTCGGCTACGCTGAATTGCGCCATCCTCTACACCATACTGCACCGCCGGGGCTGGTTCCATTTCACTCGCAAGCTGGCCCTCCAGATCGGCCGCCAGCTGGTGGCGACCGCTGCAATGGCGATGGCGCTCTACAATGTCATGCCTCTGATGACGGATCGTTATTCCGGCAATTTCATAGAGCGTGCATGGTCGCTGATCGCGCTGGTCGGCCTGGGGCTGGGGGTGTTCTTCACCGTTGCCTATGCCGTGGGCGCGCTCGACAAGGACCTGCTCCGCCAGTTGCGCCGCCGCCGCCCGAATGAAAGCGCGCTGGATACAGATTGACCGGGGCGCGGCGACCGCTGAGGCCAATCACGTGGGATGGAATAATCACGGGCTTCCTCCATGCGCAAAGTGTGATATGCGCCCCGCCCATGGAACGAATCCCATCCTGCGCTTGCATCATGGCCCGCATCGGCCGGGGGGCACCGGAAGAGTCGGGGCGATGGCGTGAGGTAACATCGCGCATCGCGCGCTGATCTCTACTGTCTGCCGCCCGCATCACGTGGGCGGAGTTACTGCAATTCGTCTCACGAAAGTTCCAAAGCAATGCGTATCGTATCCGGCATTCAGCCCACCGGGCAGCTTCACCTTGGCAATTATCTGGGCGCCATCCGCAACTGGGTCCGCATGCAGGACGAGATGGAAGAGGGCAGCGAATGCCTGTTCTTCCTGGCTGACCTGCATGCCATTTCCATGCCGCACAGCCCGAAAGAGCTCCATGCCGCCACATTGGAAATGGTCGCCGCGCTGACCGCCTGCGGCATCGATCCCGACAAGTCGGTGCTGTTCAACCAGGCCCAGGTGCCCGCCCATGCCGAGCTGCAATGGCTGCTGAACGGCACCGCCCGCATGGGCTGGTTGAACCGCATGACGCAGTTCAAGGACAAGTCCGGCAAGAACCGCGAAGGCGCCAGCATTGCCCTGTTCACCTATCCGGTGCTGCAGGCTGCCGACGTGCTGCTCTATCAGGCCACTCACGTTCCCGTGGGCGAGGATCAGAAGCAGCATCTGGAACTGGCCCGTGACGTCGCCCAGAAGTTCAACAACGATTTCGCCAGTGAGGACAAGCCCGTCTTCACCCTGCCCGATCCGATCATTCCGCCCGATGCCGCGCGGATCATGAGCCTGCGGGACGGCACGTCGAAGATGAGCAAGTCCGATCCTTCGGACATGAGCCGCATCAACCTTACCGACGATGCCGACACGATCATGCAGAAGGTGAAGAAGGCCAAGACCGACCCCGAACCGCTGCCTTCCGAAATGGAAGGGCTGGCCGGGCGACCCGAAGCGGCCAATCTGGTGGGCATTTACGCCGCCATGGCCAATACCACACCGGAAGCGGTACTGGCGGATTTCGCGGGCAAGGGCTTTGGCGCGTTCAAGCCCGCGCTGGGCGATTTGCTGGTGGAAACGCTGGGCGTCATCACCAGCCGCTTTGTGGAACTGAAGCAAGACCGCGAGGAACTGGACGCAATCCTGGCCAAGGGCGCGCTCAAGGCCCGCGATATTGCCGGGCCGACGCTGAATGCCGCCTATGATGCCCTGGGGCTGGTCCGCAGCCACCACTGATGCCTTCCAATGGGCGCGCCTGTCGCTGCGGGCGCGCCCATTCAAGGCCTATTCACGCTGCCTACGTCAAGCTAGCAACCGACAATGGACTCGTTCCCGCGCGCCGGCTGTTCGGACACGGGTAGGCGGAGAATAGGGCAATGCAACCAAGTCACATGACAATCGGCCGCACGATCAAGCTGGTGGTGGTTCCCCTGCTGCTTGCAGCGCTGGCGGCCTGTACATCCGGCTTCAAGGCGGATGTTTCCCGTTTCCAGAGCCAGCTTCCGGCCCCGCAGGGCCAGACATTCGCCGTAGTGGCGGAAGATCCCAAGCTCGCGGGTGGGCTTGAATTCGCGCAATATGCCCATCTGGTAGAAGGCCAAATGCAGAAGCTGGGCTATGAAATCGCCTCGCCCAAGGACGCCTCGCTGATCGTTCGTTTCGATTACGGCGTGGACAATGGACGCGAGAAGGTGACCGGCAGCAGCTTCAGCCGCGATCCCTTCTACAGCCCCTGGTATGGCTATCGCGGCTATTATGGCCGGCCCTATTACGCCAGCCGCCTGTGGGGCTTCGGATGGTACGATCCCTTCTTCGATGATCGTTCGGTTGACAGCTACACCGTCTATACCAGCGGGATCGAGCTGAAGATCGACCGTGCGGCCGATGGCGCACGCCTGTTCGAAGGCAAGGCCCAGGCCGTGTCCACCTCCAACCGGCTGCAATATCTGGTGCCGAATCTGGTGGAATCCATGTTCACGGACTTCCCCGGCAATTCGGGTGAGACGGTGCGGATCACGATCGCGCCTGAAAAGAAGAAGTAAGTCCGCCCGGCTTTCCGGGACAACTCGAACCAGAAGGCGGGCCCCAAGGGTCCGCCTTTTTGCTGTCTCACTGGGTTCTGGGGGTCAGCAGAGTCTTGCGCAGACGCGCCAGGATCGGTTCGTAGAGCAATTGCTCGAACATCAGCCCCGCCCTGTCATCCTCCACCCAGATCACCGTCGCGGGCTGGAAAGCCAGATCTTCCAGCTTGATCAAGACACGGTCATCGGGCCGGATGGACCAGGCCCGCCGGTCAATCATGCAGCCGATGGGAGAAATATCGAGAACAGGCAAATCAAGCACCCCGCCGCTGCGTGTGCGGCATTGGGCGATCAGTTGTCTTGCCCCGTTCGGCACATCGGCGGCCACATTGCTATCCCGTTTGTTTTTCCTGTGGTGCCGCGGGGAAACGGCAGAAATCCGCGCCGTGGCATTGCCAAGGATTGATGATGATGTTTCATCAGCAAAGGGCTTACATATCTGCCTAATTTTTAGTGAAGGCCCCGTTTACCCACGGGAAGAGAGAGATTCTTGGCCTGCCTCAAGCCTTGAGAGACACGACTCCGCCCGTCGAGCCAAAGCCCCCTTCGCCGCGCTGCGTATCGTCCAGTTCAGTCACCTGCACCCAGCTTGCTCGCGTGACCGGGGCCAGCACCAGCTGGGCCACACGGTCCCCGCGATGGATCGCAAAGGGCTCAGTGCCGAAATTGATCAGGATGACCTTCAACTCACCGCGATAATCGGAATCGATCGTGCCGGGCGTGTTGGGCACGCTTATCCCATGCTTCAGCGCCAGACCGGAACGGGGGCGCACCTGAACCTCGAAGCCATCGGGAATCGCCAGCGCCAGGCCCGTGGCAACTGCGTGGCGCATGCCCGGCTCCAGCACCACATCCTCGGCGGAAAGGACATCCATCCCGGCTGCCCCCGGCGTGGCATATTTCGGAAGCTCCAGACCCTCGCCATGCGGCAGGCGCTTGACCTGAACCGCAACGTCATTCGAGGGCATCGGCAATCCTTTCCATCAGCTTCAGGGCCACCTCTTCCTTTGGCATTGCGGGCCAGTCCTCGACAGAGTTGGCGG
>MKUB01000074.1 GCA_001898545.1 Sphingomonadales bacterium 63-6
AAGTTTGCCGCGATACTTCGCCTGCCACTCGCATTTCAAACAACGCGCAATCGCTCCGCTCGCCAGAGCGGGCGCCTGACACTACCGGCCCGGCCCCGTCCGTCCTCGGTTGTCTCACACCCGGCGTCAGTCCGCATTCGCCAGCGGAGGGTTGGGTGTGTCTGGTTAAATCGTCATCCCGGGCTTGACCCGGGATCCCGCTTTTTGGCGCTCGCAGAGGCGCGGAGACGCTGAGGGTGTTGCGCCTATCCATATCTCGTCATTCCCGCGAAAGCGGGAACCCAGCAGCAACCGTTGGAACTGGGTTCCCGCTTGCGCGGGAATGACGAGGGAGGGAAAGCGTGCTCCCTATCTCAGCGGGAATGACGAAATATAGGCCCTTCCTACCCCTTCGGCACCAGCACCCAGCCCAGCACCAGCCCGGCGTCCGTTCGGGCCGAGCCAGCGCTCGCCAATGCGGGGGCGGAACCGCGCGGATCGGCGGCGTAAGCGGCCAGCGCCTCGGTCCAGCCATGGCCGGCGGCCTTGGCCACACGGCCCAGCGCGTTCCAGCCGGGGCGGCATTCCCCGCCGGAACATTGCCGCCCGCGTCCGTCCAGCCCGGCGGCGAGGACATAGCCTGCTTCCGCCGCGACTTCGGAAAGCAGCAGCAGATCGGCATGGCGGCTGATGCCCGCGATCAGCGCGGGCTTGGCCGCCAGCACGTCACGCATGAAGCGCACCCGGTCGCCTTCGATGGCCACGGAAGGGATGCCCTGCGCCTTGCCCGCTTCGGCAAAGCGGCGGCCTGCCTCCAGCGTGGCATCGTGCAGCAGGATACGCGCCTCGCCATGGCGCCAGCGCCATGCGGCAAGGCCGGACAGCGTGGGCACGGCCAGGGCGCCGAACGCGCCTGCGCCCAGCACCGCGCGGCGGCTGGCCTTCAGCGATGCGGGGATCACTGCGCGCCTCCTGCCGGGCCTTTACCGCTCGCCAGATAATCGGCGATCTGGCCAAGCTGTTCATCGCTCACTTCGCCGCGCGGAATGGCGGGCATGTTGCCGATGCCATGGCGGGCGGCCATGATCACATAGTTGCGGTCCAGATCCTTGCGCTCTTCCAGATCGGGGACGTCGATCCGGCGGGCCAGCAGGCCGTTACCCATGCCGTTGGCGCCGTGGCACATGATGCATTTTTCGACATAGGCCTTCTCCCCGCCCTGCGCATTGGGGCGCATGGCCAGGGTGACGGGATCGGGCGCGGGGGCCGGGCCGCCGCGCTGGGCCGGAGCGGCAGGCGATTCCTCCGCCCCGCCCGAACAGGCCGCGAAAGTGCCGAGCAGCAGCGCGCCGGCTGCCAGATACAATGGTTTGGACATGCCGATCTTCATTGTCCGCGCTCCCCCTTCAGGCGTTTGGGCCAGATCCCGCTCTTGCCCGGGGCAAGGATGCCATTGGGATCGAGCGCGTCCTTCACCGTCTCATTGAGGCGGTTCAGCGCGCCATTGTTCCAGCTATAGGTCTTGGCCACGAGATCCATGTAATCCAGATGGGTGCGATATTCGCCGTAGCCCTGAGCCTCCGCATCCTTCACCAGCGTGCGGAAGAAGGGGTCGATCTTCGACATCATCTCCGGACTGTCCTTGTCGAAGATCATCGCATTGACGTTGATCAGGTGACGTTCGCCAAAGGCGAAGCTGCCCTGATAATCCATGCCCCATTCCTGATAGCGGGCATAGGTGCGCTTGAACTGTTCCAGCGCCTTGGTGCCGTCCTGCGGGATGATCGGCGAAAAGCCGATATGCCCGCCGCGCCCGCCATACCAGTTCACATTCTGCATCGGGAAGGTCATGGGCGTACCGGTCCAGCCGGAATGTTCCTTGGGCTGGCCCTTTACCCAGGCGGTCGGCTTGATGAGCATGGGCTTGATGTCGCTCATCGCCTTTTCGAGCACCTTGTAGGCGGCCTTGTTGACCTCCTCGCGCCCGTAAAGCCGCAACGACACACCCCACCAGCCGATGTTGAACTTCTTGCGGATGGCGGAAATCACATCCTCGCCCAGCGCGCCGGGCTTGTCGGTCCATTCGTCCCGCCGGGTAAGAACGGCGGCGGCGCGCAGCCAGTTGCCGATGGAGGGGCTCTGCGTCAGCACGCGTTCGCGCCGCAGCGGCCCGATCGCATCGACCATGGCCTTCAGGTCTTCCGCTCTGTCGAATTCGACATCCATGCCCATCAGCGATTCAGGCTCGGGCATCAGCCACATGCCCATCTTGGTCACGATGCCGAAGTTGGACTGGACGAACATCTGGTCCCAGGCAGGGCCGAAGCCGAAGGGATAGGCCTGCCAGGTATTCGCGCCGGGGAAGGCGCCCATGCCGGTGCGCACCAGATCGCCGGTCGGCAGGACGACTTCCACCCCGCAGATGCTCTTGGTGTTCTCGCCATAGGGAGTGTAGCCCACGCCCCGGTCCAGCGCATTGCCCATGACCGAGCCCCAGCTGTTGCCCGGCGTGGACAGCCAGAAGGGCAGATTGTGGGCCTTGATGTAATCGTAGAGATCGTAAAAGCTTACGCCCGGTTCGACCACCACGGTGCCGAACTGCTCGTCGAACTCGATCTTCTTCATGCCCGACAGGTCCAGCACCACGCTGCCCGCCAGCAGCGGCGCGGTGCCGCCATAGCCGAGATTCTTGCCCCGGCTGATCGGCCAGAGCGGAAGCAGGTACTGGTTGGCGATCTTCACCACCGCCTGCACTTCTTCCACCGTAGTGGGCGCGACGGCCCCGGCGGGATGGTGCGCGTCATCATTGACGGCGAATTTGTCGAGATAGCTCGTCCGGTCGAGGTCTTCGAAGAAGACTTTCGATGCGCCCAGCACGCTTTCAAAGGCGCGGCGCGCCTGATCGAGTTTCTGGGCCGTGAAACCGGGAGGAAGGGGCGTGTCTGCCATGATTAGGTGCCTTTATGTCCCTTGATATGCTTGTTCGATGCCGGTCAGCCAGCGGCCCATTTGGTGCGCGCAGGCGGACGGGCGCCCGCGTCCAGACGGATGATCTCGCCATTGATCAGCGGCGTGCGGATGATGAATTCGGCCACCTGGCCATATTCCTCCGCGCGGCCGGCGCGCTTGGGAAATTCATTGTCGACCAGCAATTCCGCCACCAGATCGGGCGGCAGCATGGCCACCATCGGCGTATCCATGAAGCCCGGCGCGACCCCGTTCACCCGGATCGCATGGGCCGAAAGATCGCGCGCCCACACCAGCGTCAGCGCCGCCAGCGCGGATTTTGACGCCGTATAGGCCCCCATGCCCTGCTGCCCTTCGAAGCTGGCGATGGAGCAGGTGTTGACGATCACCCCGCGTTCCCCATCCGGGCCGGAAGGGGGATTGGCCATCATGCGATGCGCGACATGGGCCACAAGCTGCGTCGCGCCCAGCAGGTTCACCCCGATGATCTGGCGGAAATGCGCCATGTCGCCCGGCCCCTCAGGCGTGGCCACCGGCCCGAGCCCGCCGATCCCGGCATTGTTCAGGAGAATGTCGATCCGGCCATGCCGCTCGATCACCTGATCCACCGCCGCCTGGACCGAAGCCTCGTCACTGACATCGCAATGGATGAATTCCGCCCCTTCGGGCGCCTCGCCCGAGAGATCGAACGAGATTACTGTCGCGCCCGCCGCCAAGAGGCATTTTACGCCCCCTTCGCCGAGCCCCGAATTGCCACCGCTGACGATGGCGATCTTGCCTGCCGGTTCCATACCCACTCCCCTGCCGCTTCCCGCTTCGATAGAATGAAGCAATGCAGCATGACTTTAACGGGCGTTACTTTTGTTCTAGCATCGTGCCGAGTCAAGCGCGGGACGCATTACCCGCCACAAAGGAGGGGGAATAAATGAGCAGCCGCGACGAGCTTTATACCGCGCTCGACATCTATCTTGCGGGATTGAATGCCCGCGATCCATCGAAAATCCGCTGGGCCGACGATCCCTTCAACACCGAAAACAACGTGCGGTTGCAGCCGGGCGACGGGCTGTGGAACACCATCACCGGCCAGGGCCCCTACGATCTGCGCTTCGCCGACGAGAAGACGGGCCAGGTCGCGCTGTTCACCTGCGTGGAGGAAACCAACGCCACTTCGCCCGCCGCCATCCGGCTGGGCCTGCGCGACGGGAAGATCGCGGAAGTGGAAACCGTGGTCGCCCGCAATGCCGATGAAGGCTTCCCTTTCCTCGGCCAGAAATTCGAGCGGAAACCCGAGATGGAAACCCCGGTTCCTGCAGGCGAGCAATCCAGCCGCGAGGAATTGCTGGATATCGCCAATGGCTATTTCGAAACCATCGAGCGCAATGATGGCACGATCCGCACCCGGTTCTTCCCCACCTGCAATCGGGTGGAAAACGGCGTGCAGACCACCAATAATCAGGATTTCCCCCTGCCCATCGCGCGACTCGGGTGCGAGGAGCAGTTCCGCATGGGCTGGTATCGCTATGACGACCGCCTGCGCGGCCGCCGTTTCCCGCTAGTGGACGAGGAGCGAGGCATCGTGCTGGCCTATGGCTTTATCGACCATTGCGGCATCGTGGGCGATTATACGCTGACCGACGGCACCCCGGCATCCAGCCCGGTGCGCCGCCCCCATTCCTATTATCTGGCAGAAGCCTTCAAGATTCGCGGCGGCGCAATCGAGCAGATCGAGGCCGATTTCCTCACTGTGCCCTATCACATGCCTTCCCCCTGGGACGCCCGGGCGGAGCCGCTTACGTGAACGGGCGGACTCTCCTCGCGCTCTTCCTGATGGCGGGGGTCATGCTGATCGACGGCTATGACCTCAACGCCATGTCGCTCGCGCTCAAATGGCTGGCGCCGGAAATGGGGCTGGAACCCACCGCCTTCGCCATGGTCCAGTCGGCCGATCTGCTCGGCCTGGGCGCGGGGGCCTTCCTGATCGCCCCGCTGGGGGACCGGATCGGGCGCAAGCCGCTGATCGTCGGCGGCGTGTTGGGCATTGCCGTGGCCACCGCCGCAACGGCCTTCTCCAGCGAAGTGTATCATTTCGCCTTCTGGCGCCTTCTCACCGGCCTGGCCCTCGGCACCTGCCTCGCCAATGTCTCGGCCCTGTCGAGCGAGGTCGCCCCGGAAGGAAAGCGCTCCACCATCATGGCTGTCGTTTCCGCAGGCATTGCCGTGGGCGCAATGCTGGCGGGCTTTACCGCTCCTGAAGTCGTGAAGCTGGGCGGATGGCAGATGCTGTTCTTCGTGCCTGCCACTATTGCCCTGGTGCTGGGCCTCAGCCTGGCGGTAGTCCTGAAGGGCGGACGGCCCGCCGGTGCGGAAAAGCGGGCCAAGGTTCCATTGATGGAACTGGCGCGTCCGCCGCTGATCTTCCCCATGGCGGTGTTCGCCGCGGCCTATATGGTCAATGCCATTGCGCTCTACATGCTGGTGCGCTGGATGCCGATCGTTCTGCCGGAAGAGGTGTTCGGGGCCGAACTACCCTCGCGCCTGCAGGGCCTGATGCAGGGGGCGGGCCTGCCCGTCAGCATCGCCATGGCGTTCCTGATCGACCGGTGGAAGCCCGGCCTCACCCTTACGCTGGGCTATGCGGTGATCGCACTCGCCTTTCTGGCCATCTGGGCATCGCCCATGCAGGTGCCGCTCTGGGCGACCTTGCTGATGATCGGCGGCGGCGGAATCGCGGGCATTCATGGCGCGCTGATGGCGCTCACCCCCAAGCTGTTTCCGTCGAGCGTGTTGTCCACGGCCATCGGCACGGCGGTTGCCGTGTCACGCGTGGGCGCCATCGCCGCGCCGATCTTCGGGGCCAGGCTGATAGATGCCGGGATTTCTCCCGGCGGCTATTTCCTGGTGCTGGTGGTTCCCGCGGCGCTCTGCGCCGTTCTGACGCTGATGGTGCCCAGAGTCATGCAGGGCGGCGCGGGATCGACGGTTAAGGCCTGAAACAGGTTAAGGCTTGAAATCGAGGCCGCCCGCGCGCTCGGCGAATTTCCAGCCTTCGCCGGTCAGCACCATCCGGTCGCGATACCAGCCGACCAGTGGAGAATTGGCGCTCTGGGTGGGCAGGCTGCCATCCTCGGTCAACTCGCCCTGATAGAGGATGATTGCGCTGAAGGCGGTGGCCTCGCTCTCGCTCACCACATCCACCACGGTGTTGGCGATGACATGGCGCTGGGCGCGGGGTGCGCGGGCAAGGAAGCTCGCCAGGATTGCCTCGCGCCCCACCACCGGATCGCCTCCGCTGGGGCGACGGAACAGGGCATCTTCCGCATAGAGCTGCGCCACGGCCGGCCAGTCCTGCGCATCGTTGAGATTGGCGTAGAGATTGATCAGGCGGGTACAATCCGCCTCAATCGCGCGGCGAATATCCGCGCTCATTCCATTATTCGGCAAACTTGGCCTCCGCATCCATCATGGCTTGCAACATGCGGCGGCCTTCTACTGCATTCTGATCGCTTTTCACCATCAGTTCGGCAGGCGGTTCGCCATCATAGAGATCAAGGATCTTCTCGATCTCCACCGAGGCGAAAATATCCTCGTCGATCACAGGCGCCAGGCTGCGCGCCATCTGCTCGACATCCACCGTCTCATCCACGGCCACGGCGAAGTGGTAATAGCTGCTGCGCGGAGTGGAGGGCGTGATCGCGTGATAGACGCGGTTGGTCGAGATATACTCGCCCGGCGCCTGCGGATGATCTTCCGGATAGCGGACCAGCGTGATCCCGCTGTGGAAGGCTGGCAGATAGCTCTCCATCCCCATGGAACGATCGATCCTATCGGTGGGATAGACCCCCAGCTTGTGCATCACCGGCGGGATCGGCGCATTGCGGATATGGCGCATGCTGGAAACGAAGCCCGGCCGCTTGACCAGTTCCTCGGGCGTGGATGCGTTTTCCAGAGTGCCGATGCTGGTGCCGTGCAGGAAGGCGAGGTGCGACAGGTCGAACAGATTGTCGTTCAGCAATTGGTAGCGGCAGGCGACCTCGTGGAAGAACATCTCGTGCCCGGTGAGGCCCTGCCCCTCCAGACCGATTTCTGCGAGAGAAGGGATCAGCGCCGGGTCGGCTTTTTCCGCGTCGCCCACCCAGATCCACAGCCACATGCCATGTTCGACCAGCGGATAGACCGGCACGCGGATCGCCTTTGGCACATGGGCCTGGCTGGGCACGTCCACGCATCGTCCATCCGCGCCGAAGGCAATGCCGTGATAGCCGCAAACGATGGTGTCGCCCTTGAGGCAGCTCTTGCCCAGCGGGAAATGCCGGTGCGGACAGCGCCCATCCAGCGCCACGGCCTCGCCATCCTCCTTGCGGAACATCACCACAGGAGTGTTGAGGATAGTGCGGGATACCAGTTCGCGCCCGACGTCCTTTGCGAAAGCCGCCACATACCAGGCGTTGCGCGGCGCAAAACTGCCCTTCCGGAACGGATACATCCACATTCTCCCACATCGCGTCGGCCGATTCGCCGATCATCGGAGCGTTTAGCTTACGCTGTAAGTTTGCATTGCGTCCAGTTTCATCCAATGTCCCTCCCATGGCACCTCCCGGAAAATTGAATCGCGAGATGATCGTGCGCGAAGCCATCGCCTTGCTGAACGAGGGCGGGCTGGAAGCAGTCAGCCTGCGCAGGATTGCCGAGCGGTTGAATGCGCGCGCGCCCTCTCTCGCGCGCCATGTGGGCGACAAGGCGCATCTCATTGCGCTGCTTTCCGCCGCGATCTTCGGACAGGCGCTCGAAGCGATTCCGCCGGGCCTTTCAGGGGATGAATGGCTGGAGGCCTTTGGCCATGCCGTGCGGCGCAAACAGTCCGAAACCCGCGACATCGCCGCGCTGCTCTCCACCGTGGAGGAAGACGATGCCGTTCAGGAAGGTGTGCACACCGAATTGCAGCGCCGCATGGCGGAGGCCGGGCTCACGGGATCGCAGGCACAGGTGAAGCAGGCCGCCATCCAGGCGCTGGTTACCGGCTGGATGGTGTTCGAAAAATCGCCGCGGGCACGCCAGTTCGCATCCCATCTGCCCACGGATCACGCCTTTGACGACGCACTCAAGGCGCTGATCGCGGGCTTCGGCCCGGCTGCCTGAGCGCCGCCGAGGGCCGGATCACTCCGGCCGGGTTTCCTCAAGGAAGCGCCACTTACCGCTATCGTCGCGCGCCTCCAGCGTTTCGATCAGACGATCGAGAATCCGTTCAAGCGCCGCGACATCCCTGCCATCCAGCTCGCTGAAAAGATATTCCGCCACCTTTTCACTTTGCGGGCGCATGATGTCGTAAAGTCGGCGGCCTTCCTCGGTCAGGGTCAGCACCTTGCGGCGGCGATTGGCGGGGTCGGTGGCCACGCCGATACGGCCATTACGCTCCAGCGTGGCGACGGCACGGCTGACGCTCATCACATTGACGCCGGTCAGGTCCGCCACCTCGTGGCTGGCCGTGGCGCCCAGCGCGCCGATGGTCATCAGCAGGCGGAATTCGTTCAGGCTGATCTTGTAGCGATCCGCCAGATGGGTCGAGAAAGGAGCCATCAGCACGTTGGTCAGCTTCAGCAACTGATGCAGCATCCGCACCCGGTCGAGCTGGGAATTACGCGTCTTCTTTTCTACCACGCTGCTTGCCATCACACCTGTTTTCTGCGCGATTGTTGCACGCGCGGTCAATTCGCTGGCGTTTCGAATCCACTGTAATCTTCGGCCTGCCCCGGTTCATCGGTTGAACCCGGCGTTCGGCCTTGGCAGCTATCGTAACACCCGTTAGGACCGCCCCTACAAGAAACCCGGGGGAGAAGCGAGGCATGGACGCCTTTCCGCAGACCATTCATTTTATCGGTTCCAACACACCACGGCGCATGGAGATTTCCGTGCGCGATCTCGAAGTCGAGGGCCAGATTCCCGCAGAAGTCGAAGGCGCTTTCTTCCGCGCCGTGCCCGACAATGCCCACGCCCCGATGTTCGCGGATGACATTGCGCTGAATGCCGATGGCATGGTGGCGCGTTTCAACATCCAGAACGGCGCGGTGGATTTTGACATCAAGTGGGTCGGCACCGATCGCTACAAAGCTGAAAAGGCCGCACGCCGCTCGCTGTTCGGTCAGTATCGCAACCCCTTCACTGACGATCCCAGCGTCGAAGGCGTGGATCGCACTGTCGCCAACACCACCCCCGTGTGGCACGCCGGGCGCCTGTTCATGACCAAGGAAGACGGGCTGGGGCACGAGATCAATCCCCACACGCTCGAAACCGTCGGCAAGTGGACCTATAATGGCGCGCTGAAGTCAGAGACCTTCACTGCCCATCCCCGCATCGATCCCGAAACGGGCGAGCTGTTCTTCTTTGGCTATGAGGCAGGCGGGCTCTGCACGCCCGACGTTGCCTATTGCATCGCCGACAAGGACGGCAATCTGGTTTCCGAACAATGGTTCCAGCAGCCCTATCTCTCCACGATCCACGATTTCGTGATCACCGAGAAATACGCGATCTGGCCGATCTTCCCCACTCTGGCCGATCTGGACCGGCTGAAGGCCGGCGGCGCGCATTGGGCGCACCGGCAGGATCTGGAAAGCTGGATCGGCATCATGCCGCGTTATGGCAAGGTTGAAGAAATGAAGTGGATCAAGGGGCCCGTCGGCGTCTCGGTGTTCCACGAAGTGAACGCCTATGACGATGGCGATCTGGTCCATATCGATCTGTGCCTGACCAACACCAATGCCTTCTCCTTCATGCGCGAAGCCGGCGGCATCAATATCCCCCAGCAGGAAGTGCAGGGCGGGCTGGTGCGCTGGACGCTCGACATGTCGAAGGACGAGCCGCAGATCGAGGAGCGTCCGCTTGGCCCTCCGGGCGATCTGCCGCGCCTCGCCGATGCCGATCAGGGCCGCAATTATCGCGTCGCCTGGTATCTCAGCATGAACCCGCAGGGCGGTCCGCCCATGCTGGGTGGGCCGGTTGGCGCCAATTTCAACTGCCTGCTGCGGATCGAACCGGGCAACGGCCGCGTTGAATTGATGGGTGTGCCTCCGGGCGCGGCGATCAGCGAGCCCGCGCATGTCCCATCCAGCGAAGCAGGCCATGACGGCTGGCTGCTGACCGTGGTGGACATCCCGAACAATCCGGACCCTTCGCAGCAGATCCCGGGGGACTATTCCTCCGAATTGTGGATCGTCGATGCGGGCAATGTCGCCGCCGGTCCCGTGGCCAAGGTGAAGACCGGCCTCCCCCTGCGCAGCCAGGTCCATGGCAGCTGGGTCAGCCGGGAAAAGATGAACAATTCGGTCCTCAAGGGCTGATAACTCACGCGCCCCCTCTTCCGACGAGGAGGGGGCGGCATCTTGCCTCCGGTTCAGGCCGCAAAAGGCTCGAACCCGCGCACCAGCGCCTGCAAGCCCGCCTCGAAGCTGCGATCCAGATCGAGGATTCCTTCGAGAAAATGCTGCATGGGGCCGTTCGCCTCATAGGTGCTCCACCCCAATGCCAGCGAAATAACCGCAGCCCGGGCGCTCACGGCGCTCTCCTGATCCAGCCCGAGATCGGTAAGCGGGGCAGCGATGGCCTCTGCCGATGCAGCCTCGCCCTGAGGGGCAGGCGGCGCAATGGCGAAAAGGCGCGCCGCATCCCGTTCGCGCAGCATGCCGCGCCGCAAGGCCCTGCCATATTCCACCAGCCATTCGCGCCAGTCGGTACAAGGCCCCACTTCATCCTGAGCCTGGCGATAGATCACGCCGGTCATCAGGCCCAGCAATTCGCTCTTGTCGCGGAAATGCCAGTAGAGTGCCGGCGCCTGAACCTGCAGGCGTGCAGCAAGGCGCCGCATGCTGAGCGCCTCGATCCCTTCCTCGCGCAGAAGCGCGAATGCGGCATCGAGCACGAGCTTGCGATCCAGAGCAGGAGTTATGCGCTTGGCCATCATGTGATGGATTGACTCCTTAACGGTGTTAAGTCAACTTTGGCAGGAGAGAGCGAAGCCAGAGAACCAGTCATGAATTATGTGCGTAATGCGTGGTATGTCGCCGCATGGTCGGAGCAGATCGAGGATGGGAAGCCGTTTTCGATCACGATTCTGGATCAACCCCTGGTGATCTATCGCGGCCAGAGCGGGGTTCTGGCCGCTCTGGAAGATCGCTGCGTCCACCGCCTGGCGCCCCTGTCCCTTGGCCGGTGCGAGGGAGACAGGCTGCGCTGCATGTATCACGGCCTGCTATTCGCCCCCGATGGCAAGGTAGTGGAAATTCCGGGACAGGAGAGCATTCCTCCACAGGCCCGGGTGCGCGCCTATCCCGCAATCGAGCGCCATAGCTGGGTATGGATCTGGATGGGGGATCCCGAGCTTGCGGACGAGGCTCTCGTCCCGCCGGCGGTCGGCCTGGATCATCCAGATTACATATTGGGCCATGGCCATCTGGACTATCTGGCCGAAGCGCGGCTGATAAACGACAATCTGCTCGATTTCAGCCATCTGACCTTCGTTCACGCGAACAGCTTCGGCGCCGGGCCTGAATTCGCGGCCACTCAGGCGAAGATCACCCCGCTCGACCGGGGCATACGATATGAACGCTGGATCGAGAATTCCCTCGGATCGTCCTCACGCAAGAGCGATGTGCCGATGGACAGCTATATGGCCTATGATTTCCTGATCCCCGGCGTTCTGTTGATGACCGGCGGAATTTTCCCGCTGGGGACTGCAAAGGCGTGCGATTTCGGCGCTCCCGACATCGACAAGGCAATGGGCGGCGTGACTTTCACCAGCCAAGCAGTGACGCCTGTCACCGGCAAGACATCCCGCTATTTCTTCTCCTGGGGGCCGCATCGCCGCCATGGGGACGGAGCCCAGCGCGATATGTTGATGGGCATTGCAGCGCAGGCATTCGAAGAAGACCGGGTGATGATCGAAGCTCAGCAGCGCGTGATCGACCGCACGCCCGATCCGCGCATCATGCCCACGGCGCATGACAAGGGCGTCACCATGTTCAACCGGCTGGTCGAACGGCTGGCTAAGGCTGAGACCGGGGCATAATTGCGGCCCCGGGCATAGAAAAAGGGCGGCCCCATTAAGGGTGCCGCCCCAGTTCTTCCTGCGAGCGCAAATTCGTGTTTACGCTTCTTTCTTCGTAAGGGCGTTCGCGACCACTTCCGACACATAGCCGAAGACCGCACCGATAATTACCGCCGCAACCACGGGCATAAGCGCCGCTTGCGGCGCATCGCCGCGCAGGATGATCGGGCCCGCGATGGAGGCAAAGCCATAGACGCTGGCCGGAATGGTCGAGAGCAGCGGAACCACGCTCGACAGGCAGATCAGTGCGGCGCCGAGGCCGACCGCCACGGCCGTGCCGACTTCAGCCCCCAGCGCACTGCCCAGCGGGCCGGATGCCAGCATCACTGCGCCCATGCCGACAATGGCGCCCCAGGTCATGCAGGCAATGGCCGTGGTCGTACCCTTGATGCCGCCACCCGAATGGAAGTGGCAACCCCAGGCAATGAACGAAACCCAGACCAGCCCCGCCAGGATACTGGAGGCAAGCGGGCCGACAAAAAGCCAGGTGTCGAGAACGGCGAGCAGGCCGACCGATAGGGCCAGCGCGACTACTGCAGGCATAGAGATTCCCCCAAAACGATATGTTGTTCTTTATGCGCGGATCGGTCGTTGCCGTCCGCGAAGGGAAGCTATGCGAAGCGCGGGCGCGCGTCCATTGCTTTTGTCCGACTATTCCCCGGCAGTGAAATCCCTCAGAAAATGCCGTTGGAGTGAGGGAGGGTTTCGGGAATTTCCTGCAGCACTTCCCAATGCTCTTTCACCTTGCCGTCTTCCAACCGGAAATAGTCGATGATGGACATGCCCGGATCGCCGGGAAAGCGGACGGTGTGGATGTGGAAGATCGTGTAATCCCCATCCACGAAGCTGGCCTTGATCGAAAAGCTGATGTCCTTGAACCGGCTGGCGCGGTTCTCGAAGAAATCGCGCAGCCCTTCCTTGCCTTCGCTCGCAGCAGTGGAGTGCTGGATGTAGCCGTCCGCCAGGAACTCATCGATCTTGCTGGCATCGAATTTGAACAACATCTCGTTATACATGCGGGTGCAGAAATCGAGATTGGCCTGTTCCTGGGGCGTCCGGCTCATCGCGGTTCTCCTTACACCAGCGCGTAATAGCGCAGCAGATTGCCGTCGCTGCGGCGCTCTCCCACGCCGATGAAGACATGCTTGGTCAGCCAGTCATGCTTGCCCACCGGGCATTCGAAAGTGGGATTGCCGCGCAGGTAATATTCCTCGTGAGGAACAGGCTGTCCGCCATTGAAGGCCCAGTCGCGCAGGCGAGCCATCGTGTCCGGCTTGCGGCCCCACAGGAAGCCCTTGTTGTTCAGAAGAATGATCGTACCGTCATCCTCTTCCAGCAGATAGCGCGCGTCGAACACGGCGACATCATCGGGGCGGAAATAGGCATAGTCGCCGCCCGAGCCGGGAATGGCCCTGCCCCGAATGTTCGGCCCTTCGAAAGTGCCGCCCTGCACCAGCACGGCACTGCGCATCCCGCCATTGGGATGGGGAGCGATCATGTAGTTTTCGGGGAAGGTCAGGCGGACCTCCATCACGAATTCCATGCGCGGATTGTCCACCGTCGAGAAAGGCGGCTGGAACGGAGTAGTATCGGAAAAGCTCATCAGCGCAGCTCCAGCATGCCGCCATCCACGAAGAGATTGGCGGCGGTAATGAATGAGGCATCGTCGGAAGCGAGGAACAGCACGGCCTTGGCCACTTCCTCGCTCTGGCCCATGCGGTGCATCGGCACGTTTTCGATCATCTTTTCCTTGAGGGCAGCGATTGCCTCGTCGGTCATGCCGGGATTGCGATAAAGCAGCGGCGTATCGATGGGGCCGGGGCTGACCATGTTGAGGCGGATGCCCTCGGAGACCAGTTCCCCTGCAAAAATCTTCATCGCGGCATAAAGCCCGCCCTTGGCCGCCGCATAGACGGCATTGCCCGGCAGGCTGGCATGGGCGCCGATCGATCCGGTGACGACCACCGAACCGCCCTTGCCCATGATCCGCACGGCCTTCTGCAAGGCGAAAACGCAGCCCTTGAGATTGATCGAATGGGTGTGGTCCCACGCATCTGAAGTAATGTCGCGCAAGGGCGCAAAGCCGCCCACGCCGGCATTGATGTAAAGAACGTCGATCCGGCCATCCTCAGCCTCGATCTGCGTCACCACATCTTCGCTGGAGGCGATATCGGCGATGTCCGCCTGATAGCCCTTGCTGCCGGGGACGGAGGCAACCGCCTCGTCCAGCGTCTGCCGGTTGCGTCCGGTGATATGGACCTTGGCCCCCTCAGCTGCGAAGGCCTGCGCGGCGGCCAACCCCATGCCGCTGTTGCCGCCCATCACCAGGACGATCTTGTCCTTG
>MKUB01000075.1 GCA_001898545.1 Sphingomonadales bacterium 63-6
GCGAGCCGCAGCAAATCCGGCATCGGCCGGCCGATCCTTCACGATTGTCATTCCTGAACCCTTCATGCGAACTGTATTACGCCTATAACACGCCCGCGCAATCTGCATCGCTTTAGGCGGAACGGCGCCGCCAGCCAAGCTCTTTGACGGTAAAGCGGCCGGGCGATAAGGGGGCCATCATTCGACAGGCAGGAGGCTACGCTCGATGAGCGACATGGTTACGATCCGCGAAGAAGACCTCATCGAAAGTGTCGCCGACGCGCTGCAATATATCTCTTACTTCCACCCGATGGATTACATCCGCGCTCTGGGCGATGCCTATGAGGCCGAACAGGGGCCCGCGGCGAAGGATGCGATTGCGCAAATCCTCACCAACAGCCGTATGTGCGCCGAAGGCCACCGGCCGATTTGTCAGGATACCGGCATCGTCAACGTCTTCATCAAATGGGGGCAGGATTGCCGGCTGGAATCGCGCCGTTCCCTGCAGGACGTAGTGGATGAAGGTGTGCGTCGCGCCTACCTCCACCCCGAGAACAAGCTGCGCGCCTCGGTGCTGGCCGATCCGGCTTTCACTCGTCGCAACACGCGCGATAACACACCCTGCGTACTCAGCGTGGAAATGGTGCCCGGCAGCAAGGTTTCGGTCGATGTTGCGGCCAAGGGCGGCGGCAGCGAGAACAAGTCCAAATTCAAGATGATGAACCCCAGCGACAATATCGTCGATTGGGTGCTCGAAATGGTCCCTCAGATGGGCGCCGGGTGGTGTCCGCCGGGCATGCTGGGCATTGGCATTGGCGGCACGGCGGAACATTGCGTCAAGCTTGCCAAGCAGAGCCTGATGGAACCGATTGACATGGCCCAGCTCAAGGAGCGTGGTCCGCAAAACGATATTGAGGCCCTGCGGATCGAGATTTTCGACAAGGTCAATGCGTTGGGCATCGGCGCTCAGGGCCTGGGTGGCCTCGCCACGATTCTGGACGTCAAGATTCTCGACTGGCCCTGCCACGCCGCAGGCAAGCCCGTGGCGATGATCCCCAATTGCGCGGCCACGCGCCACGCGCATTTCACGCTCGACGGTTCGGGCCCGTCCTTCCTCGAAGCGCCGAACCTCGATGAATGGCCCAAGGTCGACTGGCAGCCCGACAGTGCCGCGATCCGCGTCAATCTCGATGAGCTGACGCCGGAGATGGTGCAGGGCTGGAAGCAGGGCGACCGCTTGCTGCTCAACGGCAAGATGTTGACTGGCCGCGATGCCGCTCACAAGCGCATTCAGGATATGCTGGCCAAGGGAGAAGAACTGCCTGTCGAATTCAAGGGGCGCGTGATCTATTATGTCGGGCCCGTCGATCCGGTGGGCGAGGAAATCGTCGGCCCTGCCGGTCCGACCACTGCCACCCGGATGGACAAGTTCACCCGCATGATGCTGGAGCAGGGACTGCTGGCGATGGTCGGCAAGGCCGAGCGAGGCCCCATGGCGGTCGATGCTATCCGCGATCACAAGAGCGCCTATCTGATGGCGGTGGGCGGAGCCGCCTATCTGGTCGCCCGCGCGATCAAGGGCAGCAAGGTCGTGGGCTTCGAAGATCTCGGCATGGAGGCGATCTACGAATTCGAGGTGAAGGATTTCCCCGTCACCGTGGCCGTGGATAGCGAAGGCAAGAACGTCCACCAGCTCGCCCCGCTCGTCTGGCGCGAAAAGATCGCAAAGGAAAAGCTGCTCGCCTGAAGATATTTTGCCGATTCCGCTCGCTTTTCGTCGGGCGGAATCGGGTGCTGGTGGTTCGACCAAGCGGCGACGGATAACGATGGCCGGGCTGGCCATCGGGTAAGCAATGCGGCTATCGCGACATTGCATGCAGGAGCCCGCACCAGATCTTGCGCGTCCGCGCGTACCCGTAAGCACTGTCCTTGCCTCTATTGTGGGGCTTTGGGCGTGCTATTTCGTGCTGACGACGATCCGGGCCCAGATTCTCGATCTCGGCTTCGAGTTCGAGCTGTTGTGGCGCCGCCTGCTGGTGGCGCTGATCGGCGTGGTCGTGACATTCGCCATGTGGCTGATACTGCGGCTGTTCGACCTCAAGCCAATCTGGGTGAAGGTCGCCGCCGCGCTGGTCATTTCCGCGCCGGTTTCGATTGTATTGGCCCAGGCAAACCGGATCGTCTTTGCCGATCTGGAAACCCAGATCGCCAAGAGCTTTGGGGAGAAACAGGGCTTCAAGGTTCGACGGGATGAAAGCGGCAATCTGCTGGTCGACATTCCCGTGCCGCGCTCGCCCGAACCGCAAATGTCCGCTTCCTCCACAGGCAACGGGGCGGATGGCGGTTCCGCCACGCTGGAGGAGTTGCCCCAGGCGATCACCATCAACACCCCTTCCCCGCAGGATACCGGCCTGCCGGAAATCGCACTGGGCCGCTATTTCCTGATGCTGGCTTGGTGCGCGCTTTACCTTGCGCTGGTGGCGGGCGAACAGGCGCGCACCGCGGAACGGCGTGAAGGCACTTTCCGGCGCGCAGCAAAGGCGGCGGAACTGCGCTCTCTGCGCTATCAGGTGAATCCGCATTTCCTGTTCAACACGCTCAATTCGCTCTCCGCCCTCGTCCTGACGGGCCGTAATCAGGAAGCGGAGCGGATGATCCAGATGATCTCCACTTTCTATCGCAGCAGCCTGGCGGACGATCCCACTTCGGACGTCTCGCTAAGCGACGAATTCTCGCTTCAGCGGCTCTATCTCGATATTGAAGGAGTTCGTTTTCCGGACCGGCTGGTGGCGGTCTATGAATTGCCTCCTGAACTCGAAGGGGCAAAGGTGCCGGGCATGATCCTTCAGCCGCTGGTGGAAAATTCCGTGAAGCATGCGGTCGCTCCTTCGGCTGGCAAGGTTACCATCACCATCTCTGCACGGGAGGAATATGGCCGTCTCGTCATCGCAGTTTCGGATGACGGCAAGGGCAAGCGCGCGGCGGGCCCAAGGCAGGCAAGCGATGGTTATGGCATCGGCCTGCAGAACGTGCGGGAACGGTTGGAGGCTCGTTTCGGCGAACATGCCAGCATAGTTTCCGGCACAACCGGATCGGGCTATGCGACCCATATCCGTATTCCGTTGCAAACCCACAGGATTACCGATGCCTGACGATGGCCCTGCACCCCTGCGCACCCTTATCGTGGATGACGAGCCGCTCGCGGTAGAGCGGATGCAGGTCATATGCGCGGAATTGCGCGATCTGGCGGTAATCGGAACGGCGAGCGATGGCGGTGCCGCCCTGCGGCTGGTGGAGGCGCTTTCGCCGGACCTGCTTCTGCTCGACATGACGATGCCAGAGATGGACGGTCTGCAGGTCGCGCGCGCATTGGCCGCCCGCGATCCGCGGCCTGCCGTTATCTTCGTTACCGCGCATGACGATTTTGCGGTGGAAGCCTTCGATCTCGATGCGGTGGATTATGTGCTCAAGCCCGTAACGCCGGAGCGTCTGGAACGGGCGATCGGCCGTGCGGTGGCCCGCCGAGGAAATGTCGCCGGGACGACAAGCGAGTGGTTGAGCGAATTCTGGGTACCCCACCGTTCGGAGCTGATCCGTATCGAGGCGCTGCAGGTCGACCGAATCGATGCGGAGCGGGATTATGTGAGGTTGAATGTGGGAAGCAGCAGCTACCTGCTGTTGCAGACCATCGCCGGGCTTGAGGCTCGGCTCAATCCCACTGAATTTATCCGTATCCATCGCTCCTGCATCTTGCGCCGGGATTGCATCCGCGGGCTCAGGCATGAAGGGCTTGGCGTGTGGTCGGTGGAGGTCGATGGCGGGGAGGCTCTGCGCATAGGGCGGACCTATCTCGCCAAGGTAAAGGCCATGGCCGGTCGCTGACCGGACGAAATGTTAGCAGACAGGCGCCCGGTGTGGGCCCGGCCATGGCAGTGTCCCGCCGGAAACATGGGACTGGTATGACCCGGCGGGTGAGTGCCTTCCGGTCAGCTGCCGGTGGTCTTGTTGACGGTGAGGGCGGCGAGGCGGTTTTGGAGCTTCTGGCGCGCTTCCTTATAGCATTTGCGCGAATCTGAGCTGGCGATGCGGGTGCCGGTACGCGCTTCGTTCATACCGCAAACATCCTTGGCGGCATCGTCGATCCGGCGGTCCAGTTCCTTCTGGCCCTGCTCCGTGGTCAGATCGAGATCCTTGTAGCTTACAACGGCTGCTTCGGCGAAAGCGGGCTGCGCTGCGAAAATCGTGCTGATTGCCGCAAGGGCGATGGCGGTCTTCTTCATGTCCTCATTCTCCTTCCCTGGGCGCTTCATGTCTGAGGCGCCGTGATGAGGAGAGAATAGGGAGAGTGTCGAAACGGCTCATGCCAGCATCGATAGCCACGCAAGGTCAGCCGACGAGCGAGTCCCTTCCGGACGAAATGCGCGAACCGGCTGACGAACAGCGTTTGGCAATCGACGAAAATGGCTCCATGTTTCAGCCCAATGGCGATTCTCTTCACATTCCTGTTAGGAATAGGCAATTTTGCGCTCCACAAGGCGGTCCTCGAAAGCCGTCATCCGGTGATCGGCATGCTGCCCCGTTTCATGGTCACCTCCGGTGGCAGGGCGAGCCTCCTTGTCGAATTCGGGGTTCTGCTCGCGGTCTTGCTTCTGGTCGCTAACGGTCACCCCGGGTGGAGCTGGGGCTATTTCGCTTATACGGTTTCGAATGCCGCAGCCGCTTGGCTGATCCTCTCCAATCGCTGGTGAGTCCTTCCCGCCGATGAAAAAATCCGCATCAATCTGGTTGGTCACCAATGCCACCAGTGGCAGCAACAATCCGGAAGCCCTGGCAGCGCTGGAAAAGGCCGCGCGGGATGCCGGCATTTCCATCGAGCGGACGATCCACTTCCCCGACGATGACCTGCCTTCCGCCACCGAGCTGGACGACGCCGGCGTCGATACCGTGGCGGTGTTTGGGGGCGACGGAACAGTGAATGCCCTGATCCGCTCGCTTTACGGCTGGCGGGGCGCAGTGCTGGTCCTTCCCGGCGGAACAAAGAATCTGCTGTTCCACCGGCTTCATGGGCAACGGGATCTGGGTGAAATATTCCGCGCATTGGCTCTTGGAGAAGTGCGGCGGTCGCGGCCCGGGATCGTGCGTTGTCCGCAGGGCGATGGGCTGGCCGGCCTGATGGCCGGTCCCGGTACCGCCTGGTACGATGTGCGTGAAGCGATGCGCCAGGCCGATCTGGCTGCAGTGGCCAGTGGTGCCGCGCAGGCCATTGGCGCCTCGCTGGCGGCACCGATGATTGCCTGCAGCGATCCGGCGCTGGGCCGGAAGGAAGGCTATCCTCTGATCATGCTGACCCCGCATGATGACGGCTTTGTAGTCGATGCCTATCACGCGGAAACCGTGCAGGATTTTCTGGCGCAAGGATTGGCCCTGCTTCGCCGGGAATTCCGGGACGGGCCGAGCGAGTGTCTGGGGATTGTCCCGGAAATAGAGCTGGCTAGCGTCTCAGGCGATCCTCTGGGCTTGCTGATCGATGGCGAGAAAGTGGATTGTGCCGCCAAGGAGCGCTTCACGCTGGTCCCCTGCGAAGTTGATCTGCTATCGACTGAAGAGTCATGACGCTTGCTGCCCGGCTCTTTCATCTGAGCGACATCCATTTCGGGGTCGAGGATCGTGGCGCGCTTGCCTGGTTTGAAGAAGCTGTGGCGCAGGAGAAGCCCGATGCGGTGATCTGTACGGGCGATCTTACCCAGCGCGCGAAGACGAGCGAATATGCTGCTGCTGCGGAATGGTTCGGGCGGCTTGGCGTGCCGGCGGTGATCGAACCGGGCAATCATGACATGCCCTATTTCAATCCGGTCGAGCGGTTCCGCACGCCTTTCCGGCGCTTTGGCAAGCTGGCGGGCATGATCGGCAGTGAGCTGGAACTGGAACATGTGGCGGTCATTACGCTTCGCACCACGGTAAGCGCGCAGTGGCGCTGGCCCTGGTCCGATGGCGTGGTGCGCGCCAAGGCGCTGGCGGAGGCAGTGGAAGAGCTGACGCGTCTCCGGGGAGATCATCGCTTCAAGATCGTCGCCTGCCACCATCCGCTCTCCGGATCCTCTCTTACCGGGCATAATCCTACAAAGCGCGGCCATTCGGCCTTGCAGGCGTTGGTTGAGGCTGGGGCAGATGCTGTGCTTTCGGGCCATGTCCATGATGCTTTCGACATCACGCATGAGATTGCTGGCCGACGCGTGAGGATGATCGGCAGCGGCACCATGTCGGAAAGGCTGCGGGGGACGCCGCCTTCCTACAATGTTCTCAATTACGATCTCGTCCACGGCCTGAAAGTGGAGAACCGCCAGTTCGGCTGATTTCCCGCGGTTTGATCCCGGTCAACGCAATTGGCCGATGTTGATGCGATCCGGAATGTTCTGCGGATTCCCCGACGGGAGGTTGGCATGCTCAGACTGGCGATGATCCTGCATTTCGTGATCGCGGCGACTTTGATGGGAGTTGGTGTGATCGCAGTATTGGTAATGGGGCAGACCAAGCCCGTGCCGATCATTCTGGCGGCAGTCGCCGGATTCGTGCTTGCGATCCCTGTCAGCTGGCTGGTCGCCAGGGCAATTACCCGGGAGACCACCGCAAGCTGAGCCCAACGAAAAAGGGCGGCCTGTTGCCAGGCCGCCCCTTCGTAACGGGTTTCCCCGAAAGATTTAGCGCTTCGAGAACTGGAAGCTGCGGCGTGCCTTGGCACGACCATACTTCTTGCGTTCCACCACGCGGCTGTCGCGGGTGAGGAAGCCTGCGGCCTTCACGGTGCTGCGCAGGGCAGGCTCGAACTTCGACAGAGCCTGGCTGATGCCGTGCTTCACAGCGCCTGCCTGGCCCGAAAGACCGCCGCCCTTGACGGTAGCGATCACGTCATACTGGCCTTCACGTTCCGAAATCTGGAACGGCTGGTTGATGACGAGGCGCAGCGTGGGGCGTGCGAAATAGACTTCCTGATCGCGGCCATTGACGGTGACCTTGCCGGTGCCCGGCTTCAGCCACACGCGGGCCACGGCGTCCTTGCGGCGGCCGGTGGCATAGGCGCGGCCCAGCGAGTCCACTTCCTGCTCGCGCAGGGGAACGTTGCTGGCGTGAGTGACTTCGGCGATGCCGGCCGCAGCAGCGGTAGCGTCAGCAGCAGGAGCTTCGCCAGTGATCGACTTCAGATCGGCGAGATCCGTGACGGAGTTGGTTTCGTCGGCCATTAGGAAGCAGCCTTGTTCTTGCGGTTCATCGAAGCGACGTCGAGCGCCACCGGCTGGGTGCCGCCATGCGGGTGTTCGGTGCCAGCATAGAGGTGCAGCGCGCGCATCTGCGCACGGCCGAGCGGGCCACGCGGGATCATGCGTTCCACGGCCTTTTCAAGCACGCGTTCCGGGAAGCGGCCGCCCAGCACCTTGGCAGGGCTGGTTTCCTTGATGCCGCCGGGATGGCCGGTGTGCTTGTAGTAACGCTTGTCCTGCAGCTTGTTGCCGGTGAAGCGCACCTTGTCCGCGTTGATGATGACGACATGATCGCCACAATCGACATGGGGGGTGAAGCTCGGCTTGTGCTTGCCGCGCAGGAGGTTGGCGACGATCACCGCGAGGCGGCCGACCACCAGGCCGTCGGCATCGATCAGATGCCAGTTCTTTTCCACCTCGGCCGGCTTGATCGACCGGGTGGTCTTGCTGAGCGCCTTCATGGGCCTGAATTTCCTTATCGTATGTCCATCACCGGGCGCGGCTTGTTGATAAAACACAAGCGCGTGCCCGCGAATGCCGCCGCCTTTGTGCGGAAATTACCCGCAAGTCAAGCAAAACGGCGGGTCACCGGGGAGGTAAAATAATACCGTTCAACTTTCGGGGAGACCCCATCCGGCCAGCCAACCCGCCGTGGCCGCGCCGCAAAGGTCCGCTTCCCAGCCCGTGATCGCGGGTGCGTCATAAGGATGGGTTTCCTCCAGCCGGGCAATGGCGCGGGCGAGCAGGCCCGCCTCGGTCTTGAATAGAGCGCCGCATTCGCGCGAATCGCCCCGTTCTCCCAGCCATTGATAGAGCGAGCGCATGGCCGGCATGATGTTGGCGCAGGCGATCAGCCCTTCGTCGAGCAACAGAGTGGCTGCAGCAGCGGCGTCTTCCTCGCTGGCGAAAGGGCTCCAGATCAGGGCGGCCTTCGCGCTCACCGGGAGGTTAGCCCCGTCGTCCCGTGGAATGGGCACCCCAGGCGGTTGCGGCCACCAGCAGCGCGCCGACCAGCTGGTGCAACACCGCGATCCACAACGAAACCCCCGTCATCACCGTGGCGATGCCCAGGATAACCTGTGTGCCGAAAGCCGTGTGAATCGCTACCGACGCCGCACGATCCCCCGCGCGGCGGCACACGCGCGCCAGCACGATCAGGAAGCCGACCGCCACCCAAGCCCACCAGCGATGAACGAAATGCAGCAGGAAGGGATCATGGGTGAAGGCCCACAGCGCGCCCTTGGACCAGTCCACTTCCGGGAACAGCCGCCCCTGCATCAGGGGCCATGTGTCGGAGGCAAGGCCCGCATTGAGCCCCGCCACCCATGCGCCCAGCAGCAATTGAACGAACAGGACCGCGCCGGTGATCGCGCCGATGCGGGATAGCCGCGCGGGCCGCGCAGCCGGTGATCGGGCAAGATCGCGCAAATCAAGCGCGGTCCAAACCAAGCCGGCCAATGTGACGAGCGCGGTCAGAAGATGGATCGAGAGCCAGAAATGGCTGACATCGGTGACTTGAGTGCTCAGCCCCGAGCTGACCATGAACCAGCCGAACACGCCCTGCAGTCCGCCCAGCGCCAGCAGCGCGACCAGGCGCGACTTGTAGCCCCGGGGGATCGCACCCCGCGCCCAGAACCATGCGAGCGGCAGGGCGAAGGCCAAGCCGATCAGCCGGCCGAGCAACCGATGCGACCATTCCCAGAAATAGATGAATTTGTAATCCGCCAGCGTCATCCCCGCCGGGCCATTGATCTGCTGATATTCGCCGATCTGCTTGTAGGCGGCGAATTCCGCTTCCCATTGCGCGTCATTCAACGGCGGCAGGCTGCCGGTCACGGGTTTCCATTCAGTGATGGAAAGGCCGGATTCGGTCAGCCGGGTAATCCCGCCCACCATCACCATCAGCACCACAAGGAAAGCAACGAACAGCAGCCAGCGGGCAAGGGCCACGGGGCGGACAGAGCCGCCTGCGGCTGCGCCTTGGCCAGTCTCAACGGGCATAGCGGTAACCATGGCTGCCCTCTGCGCCCCGGGCACACAAAGCGCAAGGGGAGAGGCGCCATCCTGACCGCCCAACGAACTGCCGGGCCCTCTGGACAGAGGTTTCTCCGCAAACCTCTTGCGCTATGTTACATCGTTACATACATGGGCGCCCATGCAATCGCCGTCGAATCGCAGCCGTCTGGACCGTGCAGGAATGCTCCTCTCCGGCTTGTGCGCGCTGCATTGCGTCTCCGGCATTTTCCTCGTGGCCGTGCTCGGCATGGGTGGCGGCATCCTGCTCGATCCGGCGATTCACCGCGTGGGACTCGCCATCGCAGCCCTCATTGCGGCGGTTGCCATCGGCATTGGCGCCCTGCGCCACCGCCGCGCTTTGCCCTTCGTGGTGGCGATGACCGGCCTGTCCTTCATGGGCGGCGCGCTCGCCGTGCCGCATGGCATGGAAGAAGCGGTCCTGACCATTATCGGCGTCGGCCTGGTGGCGATCGCGCATTTCCTGAACCTGCGCCACAAGCACTGAGCTTGCATTACCTTTCAGCCTAGCCTGCGCCGGGCGGTTCGCTGCCCGACCTAAAATTCCTCACTTACCCCTGTAACCTTGCCCCCTCAGGCGCTATCTGCCCGGCATGGCTGACCAGATTTCCCTTACGATCAATGGCGAAGCGCGCCGCAGCGCCGCCAGCACTGTCGCTGAACTCGTTGCCGAGCTTGGTTTCAAACCCGAAAAGGTCGCGGTGGAGCGCAATGGCGCTATCGCACCGCGTTCGGCCCATGGCGAAACGCCGATTGCGGATGGCGATGTGCTGGAGATTGTGCATTTCGTGGGCGGCGGCGATCATGCCGATACATGGACTGTTGCCGGTCACACTTTCCACTCGCGGCTGATCGTTGGCACCGGCAAATACAAGGATTTCGCCCAGAATGCGGCGGCGGTGGAAGCTTCCGGGGCGGAAATCGTCACTGTGGCGGTGCGGCGTGTAAACGTGTCGGACCCCGCGGCCCCGATGCTGACAGATTATATCGACCCCAAGAAGATCACTTACCTGCCCAACACCGCCGGCTGCTTCACCGCAGATGAGGCGATCCGCACCCTGCGCCTTGCGCGCGAGGCTGGCGGCTGGGAACTGGTGAAGCTGGAAGTGCTGGGGGAAGCCCGCACGCTCTATCCCGACATGCGCGAGACGCTGAAGGCCACCGAAATTCTCGCCAAGGAGGGTTTCAAGCCGATGGTCTATTGCACCGACGATCCGATTGCCGCCAAGCAACTGGAAGAAGCGGGCGCGGTGGCTGTGATGCCGCTGGGCGCGCCCATCGGTTCGGGGCTGGGTATCCAGAACCGGGTGACGATCCGCCTGATCGTGGAAGGGGCCAGTGTTCCCGTGCTGGTCGATGCGGGTGTGGGTACCGCTTCGGATGCGGCGGTCGCCATGGAACTGGGCTGTGACGGTGTGCTGATGAACACCGCCATTGCCGAGGCGAAAGACCCGCTGCGCATGGCCCGCGCGATGAAGCTGGCGGTGGAAGCCGGGCGCGATGCCTATCTGGCCGGGCGCATGGGCACGCGCAAATATGCCGATCCTTCCAGCCCGCTGGCGGGGCTGATCTAGGCCGGATGATACTGCCCGGTTGAACCTCTCAAATAATCCATCCGTGGTTTACGGGATGCTAACCATGGGTGGTGCATGCCCTGTTCCACAGGCCGATCAGGATGGCCTGGGGGACATGGATATGCACGACGCCCAGTCGCTGACGATTGCGGAATTGCGCGAATTCGCCAGTTTCGCACCCTGTGAGCAGCGTTATATCAAGCGCAGCCTGGATGTGGGCCTGGGCCGGGCGGACGCCGTCAAGCTGTGGGCGCGCGATGCGGAGGAGCTTTCCTCCATTCGCCTCCAATACGATGCCTATCGGGATATCCAGCGCCTGCGGGGCATTACCCCCGATGAAATGTCGCTCGACGGATTGGAGGATTACATGGGCAGGTTGCTGCGCATGACAGCCTTCGATCTCGGGCAGGAACGGCTCAACGGCTTTTCCTCCTATCGCTTCCTCTACGAACGGTTGCTGGGACCCGATATCCGGCCCTGGCTGCCGGCGGCTTTCTGCGGGGCTTCCGCCCTGCCCCAGTTGCGGCCGGAACGGCGCAAGCTGCTGCTTCAATCGCTGAGCGAAGCGGCGGCCACGGCGCCCGGCTGGTCTGCTCGCGCGCCCAGTTTCTTCCCCGAATTCGTCGAGGCAGAAGCGGCCTGAGCTTATTGTATAAGCCAATATCGGCTTTGCGGATGACAGGGCGGGCGCGGCTGGCTAAGCGGCCGCCATGCAACAGGATCCCAACGCGCCCCTTCGCCCGCTGCCCTTCCTGATCTTCGGTTCACGCTGGCTGCAGCTGCCCCTTTACCTGGGTTTGATCGTTGCCCAGTGCGTCTATGTCTATCTGTTCCTCAAGGAACTATGGCACCTGATTTCCCATGCAGCCAGTTTCAGCGAGCAGGAAATCATGCTCGTGGTGCTGGGCCTGATCGACGTGGTGATGATTTCCAACCTGCTGATCATGGTGATCGTGGGCGGTTATGAAACCTTCGTGTCGCGCCTGGGCCTGCAGGGCCATCGGGATCAGCCCGAATGGCTGAGCCATGTGAATGCCGGCGTCCTCAAGGTGAAGCTGGCCATGGCGATCATCGGCATTTCCTCGATCCACCTGCTGCGCACCTTTATCGAGGCGAATGCCATGGGCACGCCCAACGCCCGTTTAACCGAGGCAGGCGTGATGTGGCAGACGATCATCCATGGGATGTTCATCGTTTCGGCCATCGGCATCGCCTATGTCGACCGGATGACCCAGCAGAAGCACTGAGGGGGAGGGACCCGCCCCTCCCTCAACCTCAAGCCTTGTAGAGGGCGTCCAGTCGTTCGCCGTATCGGCCACGGATCATGTGGCGGCGGATTTTGAGGCTGGGCGTCATCTCGCCATTCTCGATCGCGAAGGCCTCGTCGGCGAAGGCGAACTGGCGGACCTTCTCCACCACGGACAAATCCTTGTTCACCCGGTCTACCGCAGCGCGGATCGCGCTCTTGAAGGCGGGCAATTCCTGCAGGGCGTGCAGATCGAACTTCTCGTCATTGGCGCGGGCCCATTCCAGCGCCCATTCCGCGTCGGGCACGATCAGGCCTACGATATAGGGCCGCTTGTCGCCCACAACCATGGCCTGGGCCACTTCGGGCTGCAGCGTCAGCATTCCCTCGATCTTCTGGGGGGCGACATTGTCGCCCTTGTCATTGACGATCATGTCCTTCTTGCGATCGGTGATGACGATGCGGCCCTGCGGATCGAGATGGCCGATATCGCCCGTATGCAGCCAGATCGCGCCGCTGGGGTCGATGGTGTTGGGTTGCAGTGCCCGCGCGGTTTCAGCCGGGTTCTGCCAATATCCCTGCATCACCAGTTCGCCGCGCACCAGGATTTCGCCGTCTCCGGCGATCCGCACTTCCACGCCCTTCATCGGCGGGCCGACCGTGTCCATCTTCAGTCCCACTTTGGGGCGGTTGCAGCTGACCACCGGGGCCGATTCCGTCTGGCCATAGCCCTGCAGCATGGTCAGCCCCATGGATTCGAAAAAGGTGCCGACATCCGGGTTGAGCGGCGCCCCGCCCGATACCAGCGCCTTGATCCGGCCGCCGAAACGCTGGCGGATCTTGGGGCGGAGGGTCTTTTCCAGCAGCAGGTTCATCGGTACGTCGCGCAACCGGCGGCGCCCGGCGAAGGACAGTTCTCCGATGCGCAAGGCGCGGTCCATCAGGAAATTGGCCACCCTGCCCTGCTTTTCTACCTGTTTCATGATGCGGGTGCGCAGCACTTCGAACAGGCGGGGCACCACCACCATGATAGTGGGACGCACTTCCTCGATATTGCTGGCCAGCTTGTCGAGTCCCTCGGCGTAATAGATCTGCGCGCCAAGGCCGATGGGCAGGAACTGTCCGCCCGTGTGTTCATAGGCATGGGAAAGCGGCAGGAAGGACAGGAACACTTCCTCGTCCCAGCCGAAATCCTCCACCAGCAGGTCGGCCGCGCCGTCTACATTGCACAGGATCGCGCCATGGGACAGCATGACCCCGCGAGGCGCGCCGCCGGTGCCGCTGGTATAGATGATGCAGGCCGTCACATCGCGGCCGATCCCGGCGAGGCGCGCATCCACCGCCGCGCGTGCGGCCACGGCATCGCCGGCCATCATGTCGGTCCAAGCGTGGAAGTCGAACGTGCCGGACTGCTGGCGGTTCAGGCTGTCGATCCCGATAACATGCTCCGCCATTCCCGATGTCATCACGGCGGGCAGCAGCGGCTTGGCCAGCTTTTCGTTGGAGACGATCACCACGCGCGCGCCGGAATTGTCCAGCACATGCTGATGGTCCCGCTCCGTATTGGTGATATAGGCGGGCACGGTGATACAGCCGGCGGCCATGATGGCGAGGTCGGCGATGCACCATTCGGGCCGGTTTTCGGAGACGAGGGCTACCCGGTCCCCTTCCTTCAGGCCAAGGCCGCGCAGATTCTCAGCCAGCAGGCAAACGGCCCGCGCCACTTCGTTCCAGCTTTGGGAGTGCCAGCTTCCCTCCTGCTTGGCCCAGAGGAACGGGTGCTCGCCCAGTTCGTCAGCCCGTTGCAGGAACAGAGTGACCAGATTGTTGGCCGACCCGAAATCGGAAAGCTTCATCGGCAAATCCCCTCGCGCCCCGTAACCCTCCCGGGGCCTCTTTTCTGCAGATGTAAGCCTGCTTTGTGCGGGCGACAAGCGCGCAGAGGGGGCCTTATGCGCCCACCCAGGCACCGGCGCTGCGCGGATCGGCGGCGCCGACCCAGCCAGTGGCGGTGCGTTCGGCCGCATTGGCTTTCAACGGCAGCGCGCGCGTTACAATGGCTTTGTGACCCAGGGCTTCCAGCGCGGGCTTCATGCCTTCCAGCGCGGTGCTGGGTT
>MKUB01000076.1:0-15003 GCA_001898545.1 Sphingomonadales bacterium 63-6
CGCATCGCCGCCACGCCGGAGGAACTGGAGATATTCACCGGAATGATGCGCACCGCCGGAGCGGACATGCTCCACGCCTCCACCCGCCGTTTCTGGGAACCGGAATGGCCGGGCGACGCGCGCAATCTGGCGGGCTGGGCCAGGGCGAGCAGCGGCCTGCCCGTCATTTCCGTGGGCAGCGTGGGGCTGGATACGGATGTGATGACCACTTTCATCGAAGGCCGGGACGCCCGCCCGCGCGTGGCCGAGGCGATCGGCGATCTGGAAGCCCGCATCGCTGCCGGGGAGTTCGATCTGGTGGCGGTAGGCCGCGCCCTGATCGGCGACCCGGATTTCGTCCGCAAGATCGAGAGCGGAGAGCAGGAGGCGATCCGCCCCTTCCTGCGTTCCGATCTGGGCGCGCTGGAATGGGATACGGATATTATCCACGCCGCGCACGGCTGACAGGCATTTCCTGCCAATCCCATGCTTGCGACTGAACGGCGCTTGTTGCATGGCCGAGCGCGAGACTGGATTCGCAGGCAAAGGCAAATGGTACTGGCATGGCGAAAAGCGACCCGCTGAACGGAAAACTGGTAGTGCTGCTGGGCGGCACCGGCTTTGTTGGCACGCATCTGGCGCAGGATCTGCTGGCGCGCGGGGCGCGTCTGCGCATTGCCAGCCGTCACCCGGAACGCGCCTTCAAGCTGAAGCCGCTGGGCAATCTGGGCCAGATCCAGTTCGTCGCCTGCGATGTGACCAAGCCTGAAACTGTCCGCGCGGTGCTGACCGGGGCGGACGCCGCCGTCTATCTGGTCGGTTCCTTCAGCGGCAATCTGGATTCGATCCAGGCCAAGGGCGCCGGCACTGCCGCGCAGGCCGCTGCAGAAGTGGGGCTGGAAAGCTTCGTGCTGGTGTCCGCGCTGGGCGCCGACGCCGCTTCCGAAGCCGCCTATGCCCGCACCAAGGCGGAAGGCGAAGCCGCCGTGATCGCCGCCTTCCCCAAGGCCACGATCATCCGCCCGGGCGTGCTGTTTGCGGAAGATGACAAGTTCATCAACCTGTTCGCCGGGCTGGTTTCCGCCTTGCCGGTGCTGCCGGTTTTCGGGCCGGAAGCGAAAGTGCAGCCGCTATGGGTGGACGATGCCGCGCAGGCCATTGGCAATGCGCTGGGCGACCCGAAGAAGCATGGCGGCAAGACCTATGAGATCGCTGGTCCCGAAGCGATCACCATGGGCCAGTTGCACCGCATGATCGCCAAGGGGCAGGAGCGTAATCCCCTGCTGCTGGACATGCCCGATGCCATGTCCGCCTTGTTCGCCGCCCTGCCCGGCACGCCGATGAATCGCGACCAGTGGATCATGCTCAAATCGGACAGCGTGCCTTCGGGCAAGCTGCCGGGCCTCAAGGCGCTGGGCGTAGTGCCCAAGCCGCTGGAGCTGTTCCTGGGCAAATGGATGGTCCGCTATCGCAAGCATGGCCGCTTCGGCACGAAGATCAGCGCGGTGAAACACAGCGAAGGCTGATATGCCTGGAGATCGGGCCGGGACAGTTCCCCGGCCCCGAATTCTGCAACATCCCCTTAATCCCCCGATTGTGCGCGCCGCTGTGAAGGCTTAATGAGAGCGCAAAAGGCGCCGCGCAGCGGGCCGTTCGCACGCAAATACCGGACGGGGGCAATAACCGGTCCGGCCTGGGACGAGGGGATTTTCATGAAACGGGTCATTGGTCTGGCAATGGGTGCCGCGCTTGCCTGCACGGGCGCGATGGTTGCGGCGCAGAACGATACGGCGCCTGCCGCCCCCGCCGCTCCGGCGGCACCGGCTGCTCCTTCCGCAAATGAGGGCGATGCGCCCAAGCCCGCGCCCAGCGCGTTCCTGCCCACTCCGCTGGGCGCCGGTCCGTGGGATTTCCAGACCGAGAAGGCCAAGGTCCATGTGGAAGTCGTGACCAAGGGGCTGGACCGCCCCTGGGGCATGGCCTTCCTGCCCAATGGCGACATGCTGGTGACCGAGCGGCCGGGCCGCCTGCGCATCGTCAGCAAGGCCGGTGTGCTCGATCCCACGCCCATCGCGGGCCTGCCGGAAATCTATAATGTCGGCCTTGCCGGGCTGATGGATGTGGTGCTGCACCCCGATTTCGCGAAGAATCGCCTGATCTATCTCAGCTATTCCAAGGTCGATCCGGCCGATCCGAAAAACTCCACTCTGGCCGTGCTGCGCGCCAAGTGGGATGGCAGCCACCAATTGTCCGACGTGAAGGACATTTTCGTGGCCGATGCCTGGTTCGGCAAGGAGCCGGTGCCGACCCGATGCTGCGGCCAGGGTCCGGTCTATGGCAGCTATGGTGGGCGCATGGCCTTTGACGGCGAAGGCTACCTCTTCATCGCCAGCGGCGAGCGCAATTATGGCGAAATGGCCCAGAAGCCCGACAATCACTTCGGCAAGATCCTGCGCCTGAATGACGATGGCTCCGTGCCGGACGACAACCCCTATGTGGGTGACAAGGACTGGAAGCCGGAAATCTGGACCACCGGCCACCGCAACCCCACCGGGCTGACGGTCGATCCCGATTTCGGCGAAATCTGGTCCACCGAATTCGGCCCGCGCGGCGGTGACGAGCTGAACCGCATCCAGCGCGGCGACAATTACGGCTGGATGGATGTCACCCAGGGCCATCATTATGACGATACGCCCGCCAAGTTCATCAAGGGCGAGGCAGGCTTTGTCGATCCGCTGGCCGTCTGGGGTCCGCCCTCGGCCAATCCGGGCAATCTGACCTTCTATCACGGCCGCAAGTTCCCCGGCTGGGACGGCAATCTGCTGATCGCGATGATGAACAAGTCGCTGGTCCGCGTGGAATTCGATGCCAAGGGCAACCCTTCCGGCAAGCAGGAAGCGATGCTGCAAGACCTCAAGCAGCGTCTGCGCGACGTGCGGCAGGGGCCGGACGGCAATATCTATATCCTCACGGATGAGAAGGAAGGCGCGATGCTGCGGCTGACGCCGGGCAAGTAAGCGCTTTGGCCTGAATCTCCTCTCCCCCTGCGGGAGAGGAGCAGGCTTCAATCGGGAAAACACCGGCTCCTGCGCTTCGTGCGCCATGGCTTGCCTTTGCAACAGCGCCCGGCCATCTCTGCCTGCCCTGCAGCCAGAGCCTTTCACATCATGCGCGCGTTCCACCTGATCCTGGCCAATAATCTGGTTCAGAACATCACCAATTTCACCGTGTGGTTCGCGCTGGTGTTCTGGGTGTTTCTGGAAACGCAGTCGGTTTTCGCCACGGGCATGATCGGCGGCATCTATCTGGTGTTCACTGCCGCCGGGGCCATCTGGTTTGGCAGTCTGGTGGACCATCACCGTAAGAGAACGGTGATGCTGATCTCCAGCGCAGCCTCTTTCGTGCTCTACGCCGCATCGCTCGGCGCGCTGGCCATGGTGCCGCAGCGCGCGTTTGAGGATGTTTATGGCGCGCAATTATGGCTGTTCGTGCTGCTGGTGATGGCAGGCGTGATCGCAGGCAATATCCGCATGATCGCCCTACCCACCCTGGTTACCGCGATGATCCCGGAAAACGGGCGTGACAAGGCCAATGGCCTCGTCGGCATGGTGACGGGGGTGGGCTTCGTCATCACATCTGCGATCAGCGGTTTTCTGGTGGCCTGGGGCGGAATGCTGGCGACGCTGATCTTCGCCCTGGCACTGAGTGCCGTGGCCTTCCTTCACCTGCTGGCCCTGCGGCTGGACGAGCCTGCCCCGCACTCCGAAGTTTCCGGCGAACCGCACCGGATCGACCTGCGCGGTACGGTGCGGATCGTGGGCGCGGTGCCAGGCCTGTTCGCGCTGATCGGCTTTTCCGCCTTCAACAATCTGCTGGGCGGCGTGTTCATGGCGCTGATGGACGGATACGGCCTGTCGCTGATGGAAGTGGAGGAATGGGGCATGTTGTGGGCCTTCGTTTCCTGCGCCTTCATTCTGGCCGGAATGGCGATTGCCCGCTGGGGCCTGGGGCCGCGGCCCTTGCGCACCCTGCTGCTGGTGAACCTGATCATCTGGACCGTGGCAGCGGTCTTCACGCTTCAGTCGTCCATCCCGATGCTGATCGTGGCCTGCCTGATCTGGCTGTTCCTCAACCCCTATGCCGAGGCGGCGGAGCAGACGGCGCTGCAACGCGTCGTCCCGTTCGAGCGGCAGGGGCGAGTCTTCGGTTTCGCGCAATCGGTGGAACAGGCGGCATCGCCCTTCACTGCCTTCCTGATCGGCCCGCTGACCCAGTTCGTGTTTATCCCGCTGATGACCACGGGCGCAGGCGCACAGGCAATCGGCCATTGGTATGGCACCGGGCCGGAACGCGGCATGGCAGTGGTGTTCACGGTAACCGGCATACTGGGCGTGGTGATGACGTTGATCGCCTTCAACTCACGCCAGTATCGCCTGCTGTCCCGCGCTTACGAGGCAGGCGGGGGAACCGCGTCGCCTTCGCTGTCGGCCCAGTAGAGCCGCATCGGATTGGCGACCAGCAGCTTGTGCTGCAGTTCCGCCGTGGGCGCGATCCGGGGGATCATGTCCACCAGATGGCCATCGTCGGGGATCTTGTCCTGCATGTTGGGATGCGGCCAGTCCGTGCCCCAGATGCAGCGATCCGAATAATCCGCCACCAGCGGCGCCACGGCTTCGGCAAAGGCGTTCCACGGATCGCCCGTGCCATCCAGCCGGTCAGGGCAAGTGGGCTTGAAGTGAATGTCCGGGCGGCTTTCCAGCAGGCGGCGGAAGGCCTTCATGTCCGCACCATCAGGGCCCTGGGTCACATCGGGGCGGCCCATATGGTCGATCACGATCGGCACGGGGATCGCATCCATGAAGGGGCGCAGGTCCTCCAGAATATCCGCCTCGAAATAGATCACCACATGCCAGCCTGCGGGCAGGCGCCTGGCCACTTCAAGGAACTTGTCCTTCGGCGCATCGTCCACCAGCCGCTTGAGGAAGTTGAAGCGGATGCCGCGCATGCCGCCGTCGTGCAGCATGAGCAAATCTTCCTCGGGGATGGCGGGATCGACCACGGCCACGCCGCGCGCCTTGCCGTTGGAGGCGGCAATGGCATGGAGCGTGGCGGAATTATCGGTGCCATGGCAGCTGGCCTGCACGATCACATTCTTGTCGAAACCCAGATGATCGCGCAGCGAGAACAGCATTTCCGGGCCGGCATCCTCGGGCAGATACTTGGCCTTCGCGCTGAAGGGGAACTGCGCCATCGGGCCGAACACATGGCAATGCGCATCCACCGCGCCCGGGGGCGGCGTGAATTTCGGCTTGGAAGGGTTGGCATGCCAGCTGATGATGCGATCGGTCATCTTTTCCACTTTCGTCATCCCCGCGCAGGCGGGGATCCAGTTTGCTTCCCCTCGCCATCTGGATTCCCGCCTTCGCGGGAATGACGAGGATGATTGAATCAGGCGAACACTACCCCGTCCATCAGCTTGCGCGCGGTGCGCAGCAGGGCGGAGCTGGTGACTTCCCCGGCGTCATTCACTTCCAGCACACAACTCATTTCCCCGGTGGGATGTTCCACCGACAGGGTCTTGCGGCTGCCTTCGGGAAGCTGCGCCACATCATTGGCGGGCGAGCCCTTGAGCAGGCTGGCCGTCGCCACGCTGACCGCGGCGAGCACGCCGATGGTCGCATGGGCGCGATGGGGAATGAAGCTGCGGGTATTGATCGCCCCGCCATTCTTCGGCGGCGAGACGAGGAACATCTTGGGGACGGACTTTTCCTTCACATCGCCCAGATTCATCAGCGGCCCGGCGGCAAGGCGGATGCTTTCGATCTTCGCGCGGATCGCGGCAAAGCCTTCGCCCTCCAGCTCCTCGCGCGTTTCATAGCCGGTCGCGCCAAGGTCTTGCGCCTTCATCACGATGCAGGGCATGCCATTATCGATCAGCGTGCAGGCCACGCCTTCGATCACATCCACCACATTGCCCGTGGGCAGCAGCGCCCCGCAGGAAGACCCTGCCGTGTCGCGGAATTCCAGCGGCACCGGGGCATGAGTGCCCGGCACGCCGTCGATCCGGGCATCGCCCTTGTAGGTCACAACCCCGCCCGGCGTCTGCACCGTGGCGACGGCGGCCTGGCCGGTATTCTCCATGAAGATCGAAACCTTGGTCTCGTCCCCCGTGGCGGCAACCAGCCCGCGCTCGATGGCAAAGGGGCCGATGCCCGCAAGGATATTGCCGCAATTCTGCGCATCGGTGACGATGGCCTGATCGACGAAAACCTGCAGGAACAGGTAATCGACATCGATCCCTTCCCGCTCGCTCTTCTTCACCACGCCAACCTTGCTGGTCAGCGGATCGGCGCCGCCCATGCCGTCGATCTGGCGCGGATCGGGGCTGCCCATCACGCCCAGCAGGAAGGCATCGCGCTCAGCCACATCGGCGGGCAGGTCGCTGGCGAGGAAGTACCCCCCCTTGGAGGTACCCCCGCGCATCCACATGACGGGTGCCGATTTCATGTCAGATCCACTTCAGGCCCATGTCGATCAGCTTCTGGCGGAAGCCATACATGTCGAGGCCCAGTTCGCCCGAGGCGAGGCGCTCGCGCTTGGAACCTTCATTGGCTTCGCGGGCGCGGGACTTTTCCAGCACCATGACCGCATCGGCGCGCTTGACCACGCAGACGCCGTCATCGTCGGCCACGATCACGTCGCCCGGCTCGATATAGGCACCGGCGCAGACCACCGGCACGTTCACGCTGCCAAGGCTGGCCTTGATGGTGCCCTGCGCGAAGACGCGCTTGGACCAGACGGGGAAGTCCATCTCGGTCAGGTCGCGCACATCGCGCACGCCGGCGTCTATGATCAGGCCTTTCACGCCCCGCGCCTGCGCGCTGGTGGCCAGAAGGTCGCCGAAATAGCCGTCTTCGCAAGGGGACGTCGGCGCGATCACCAGAATGTCGCCATCCTGGCACTGCTCGATTGCGGCATGGACCATGTAATTGTCGCCCGGGGGCACGCTGATGGTCACGGCCGAGGCGCCGATGCGCGCGCCGGAATAGATCGGGCGCATATAGCTGGCGAGCAGGCCGGTGCGGCCCTGCGACTCATGCACCGTGGCGACGCCGCAGGCGCCCAGTCCTTCGACCACCTCGCGCTCCGCACGCTCGATATTCTGGACGACGACTCCGCTCATCTTCGGCTCTCCCTTTGGAAATGGTGCCTTTGGGTTGAAAATCCACCCGCGTTGAAAATACACTCGGGCGATAAAACGCAAGGCGGCGCTTGCATCCGGCAGCGGCCCCGCGTCAAGCCTTGCTTGGGTGAATGGCCTTGCGTGGACGAATGGAGGTGCCTGCGGACTTGCCCCTCAACTTGTCCGCCGACTTGCCCCTCAACTTGCCCCTCAACTTGTAAGTAACACATACATTCGATAGATCGCCCGCCAGAGAGGAACGGCACATACGAATCATGAGTGCGCACCTGCCCCGACTGGCCCTGATCGGCTTTGGCGAAGCCGGATCTACCTTTGCCCGCGCCGGGCAATGGAACGGCGCCGCCACCGGATGGGACATTCGTGAGGAACGCCGCGCCCTGATGCCCGAATGCGGAGTAGCCGCTGCGGCGGATGCTGAGGCCGCACTGGATGGCGCCGCCATCGTGCTGTCGCTGGTAACCGCCGATTCTGCCCTGCCCGTCGCGTCGGACTATGCCCGCTGGCTGTCCCCCGGCACGATCTGGTGCGACATGAACTCTGTCTCGCCCGAGACAAAGCGGCAGGCCGCCGCCAAAGTCGAGGAAGCGGGCGGGCGCTATGTCGATGTCGCGGTGATGGCCCCGGTCGATCCCAAGGCCCTGTCCGTTCCGCTGCTGATCGCAGGCGCCGCCGCGCAGGAAGCCATGGGAATGCTCAACGCGCTGGGCTTTGCCAATACGCGCGTGGTGGGCGATGAAGTGGGCCGCGCCAGCGCGATCAAGATGATCCGCTCGGTAATGGTCAAGGGGCTGGAGGCGCTGACCGCCGAACTGGTGCTGGCCGCGGATTCCGCAGGCGTGCTGGATGAAGTGCTCGCTTCGCTGGACGCCAGCGAAAAGCAGGTGAGCTGGGCCGAACGGGCGGATTACAACCTCGACCGGATGATCGTGCATGGCCTGCGCCGCGCCGCTGAAATGGAGGAATCCGCCAAGACCTTGGCCGGCCTCAACATCGCGCCGATGATGACGGAAAACACCGTCAACTGGCAGCAGACCATCGGCGAACTTGCAATTTCGCCCCCAAAGGGCTTGCGGGCGAAGATCGATGCAATCAAGGCATCGCCGGGCTTCAAGCGCCCGAACTGAACGGAGAGAGTCTAGACATGACAATGGTGATCGACTGCCACGGCCATTACACTGTGCTTCCCAAGGGGCACGATGCCTGGCGCGAGGAGCAGAAGGCCGCCTTCAAGGCAGGCGTTGCCGCGCCGGCCTATCCCGAAATCTCCGATGACGAGATTCGCGAGACGATCGAACAGAACCAGCTGCGCCTGATCAAGGAACGCGGCGCGGACCTGACCATCTTCTCGCCCCGCGCCAGCGCCATGGCCCCGCATGTGGGTGACCAGTCGGTCGCCGTGCCATGGGCCCGCGCCTGCAACGACCTGATCGGCCGCGTGGTCGGCCTGTTCCCCGAAACCTTCGTGGGCGTCTGCATGCTGCCCCAGTCGCAGGAAGCGGACATGACCAGTTCCATCGCGGAGCTGGAACGCTGCGTCACCGAACTGGGCTTCATCGGCTGCAACCTCAACCCGGATGCCAGCGGCGGCTATTTCAAGCAGCCCGCCCTGACCGACAAGTTCTGGTATCCCTTCTACGAGAAGATGGTGGAGCTGGACGTTCCGGCGATGATCCACGTCTCGGGCAGCTGCAACCCCGCGATGCACGCCACGGGCGGCTATTACCTGGCCGCCGATACGGTGGCCTTCATGCAGCTGCTGGAAGGCGATCTGTTCTCCGACTTCCCGACCCTGCGCTTCATCATCCCGCATGGCGGCGGCGCGGTGCCCTATCACTGGGGTCGTTACCGGGGCCTGGCGGACATGCTGAAGAAGCCTGCGCTGGACCAGCACCTGATGAACAACATCTTCTTCGACACCTGCGTCTATCACCAGCCGGGCATCGACCTGCTGGCCGACGTGATCGAGAACAAGAACATCCTGTTCGGCAGCGAAATGGTGGGCGCGGTGCGCGGGATCGACCCGACGACCGGCCATTATTTCGACGATACCAAGCGCTATGTCGATGCGCTGGATATTTCCGACGAGGAACGGCACGCCATCTTCGAAGGCAATGCCCGCAAGGTGTTCCCGCGCCTTGATGCCAAGCTGAAGGACCGCGGCTTGTGAGCGAAGGGGAAACCACCCCCGCCGAGGCTGCGAGCATCGCCACCGGCTTCGCCAAATGCGAAAGGCCGGAACGATATATCCAGCAAGTCGTCAGTCACTGGAGTCACAAGATGGCTACCAGCTATGCCGACGGGCTGGGCGCGTTTCCCTTTTCGGAAATCGAAAGCGCCACCATGCAGGCCATGCCGGGAGGGATCGCCATCACTCTCGTCACGGGCGATGCGGAACGCAACGTCCATCTGCGCGGTGTAATAGAACGCCATATTGACCGGTTCGCCTTCAAGGAGGCGCCCCTGAGCTACGAATGGAAAGAACAATGAGCGAAAAGAAGCAGAGGATCGACATCCACGAATACCTCGCGGCGTTCGACGACATCCCGGGCACCCGGGTGTTCACCGCGCAGCGCGCCCGCAAGGGCTATTGGCTGAACCAGTTCGCGATGAGCCTGATGAAGGAAGAAAACCGCGAGCGCTTCAAGGCCGATGAAAGCGCCTATCTCGACGAGTGGAATCTGACGCCCGCCGCCAAGCAGGCCGTGCTGGACCGCAATTACAACGCGATGATCGATGAAGGCGGCAACGTCTACTTCCTGTCCAAGCTGTTCTCCACCGATGGCAAGAGCTTCCAGTTCGCCGCCGGTTCGATGACGGGCATGACCCAGGAAGAATATGCACAGATGATGATCAACGGTGGCCGTTCGCCCGAAGGCGTGCGCTCGATCAAGGGAGGTTTCTGATCATGGCACGCGTTACCACGGGCATTACGTCCAGCCACATCCCCGCGCTGGGCGCCGCCCTGCAGACCAAGACTTCGGACAATGATTACTGGGGTCCGGTCTTCAAGGGCTACGAGCCGATCAAGGAATGGATCAAGCAGCCGGGCAACATGCCCGACGTGGTGGTGCTGGTTTATAACGACCACGCCTCCGCCTTCGACATGAATGTGATCCCCACCTTCTCGATCGGTTGCGCCGAAAGCTTCAAGCCCGCCGACGAAGGCTGGGGCCCGCGCCCCGTGCCCGACGTGATCGGCCATCCGGACCTCGCCTGGCACATTGCCCAGAGCCTGATCCTCGACGATTTCGACATGACCATCTTCAACAAGATGGACGTGGACCACGGCTGCACCGTGCCGCTGTCGATGATGTTCGGCGAGCCCGATGCATGGCCTTGCAAGGTCATTCCCTTCCCCGTCAACGTGGTGACCTATCCGCCGCCGTCGGGCCGTCGCTGCTTCAACCTGGGTGACAGCATCAAGGCTGCGGTGGAAAGCTTCCCCGAAGACCTGAACGTCCATGTCTGGGGCACGGGCGGCATGAGCCACCAGTTGCAGGGTCCGCGCGCGGGCCTGATCAACAAGGAATTCGATCTCAACTTCATCGACAAGCTGATCGAAGACCCCGAAACCCTCAGCAAGATGCCGCATATCGAATATCTGCGCGAAGCAGGCAGCGAAGGTATCGAACTGGTGATGTGGCTGATCATGCGCGGCGCGCTGGGCGAGAAGGTGAAGGATCTCTACACTTTCTACCACATCCCCGCCTCCAACACCGCGCTGGGCGCGCTGCTGCTCCAGCCGGAAGAAACGGCCGGCACCCCGCTCGAACCGCGCAAGGTGATGAGCGGCCACAGCCTCACCGCCGGGGCCTGATAGGTCCGGCAGAGTTTACGGGCGCCTGCATCGGCGGGCGCCCGTCCCTATTTTCAACTTTAGCGAGACAGGAGAGCAGACATGCGCATTGCACTCGTGGGCGCCGGTGCTTTCGGTGAAAAGCACCTCGATGGCCTGAAGAATATCGACGGCGTCGAAATCACCTCGGTCATTTCCCGCCGGGCCGACCAGGCCGCGGAAGTAGCCGCCAAATATGGCGCCAAGCATTCCGGCACCGAACTTTCGGAAGCGCTGGAGCGTGACGATGTGGACGCGGTGATCCTGTGCACCCCTACCCAGATGCACGCCGAACAGGCCATTGCCTGCATGAATGCGGGCAAGCATGTGCAGGTGGAAATCCCCCTGTCCGACAGCTGGGGCGATGCGGAAGCCGTTGCCGCCAAGCAGAAGGAAACGGGCCTGGTCTGCATGGTGGGCCATACCCGCCGCTTCAACCCGAGCCACCAGTACGTTCATAACAAGATCGTGGCGGGCGAGCTGAACATCCAGCAGATGGACGTTCAGACCTATTTCTTCCGCCGCAAGAACATGAACGCCAAGGGCGAGGCGCGCAGCTGGACCGACCACCTGCTGTGGCACCACGCGGCCCACACGATCGACCTGTTCGCCTATCAGGCGGGCAAGATCGTCACCGCCAATGCCATTCAGGGCCCCAAGCACCCGGAACTGGGCATCGCCATGGATATGTCGATCCAGCTCAAGAGCGAAAGCGGCGCGATCTGCACCCTTTCGCTGTCGTTCAACAACGACGGGCCGCTGGGCACCTTCTTCCGCTATATCGGCGACACCGCGACCTTCATCGCCCGCTATGACGATCTCGTCACTGGCAAGGAAGAACCGGTGGACCTGACCGGCGTCACTGTGTCGAACAATGGCATCGAATTGCAGGACCGTGAATTCATCGCCGCGATCCGCGAAGGGCGCGAGCCGAATTCCTCGGTCACCAGCGTGCTCGATTGCTACCGCGTGATCGGCGAACTGGCCGCCAGCCTGGAAGCGCAGGACGGCTGGTCCTGATACTATCCCGCCGCGCCGATTTCCTTGCGAAACGGCGCGGTGCCGGTTGCGAATGACGCAGCCCGGACTAAACACAGGCACGGGCTCGGCGGTTCACCCGTTCGGGCCCGTGTCTTGCATCTGGGGGCCGATATGCGCCCCGCTCCAAAGCACGTGACGAGGAAATCCATGAAGCGCCAACTGGCAAACCGCTCCGTCCATCCCGTCGGCCTCGGCTGCATGAACCTGTCCTGGGCCTATGGCACGCCGCCCAGCCATGAAGACGGCGTGAAGCTGCTCAACCGCGCGCTGGACCTTGGCTATGACCATCTCGACACGGCGCGGATCTATGGCGCAGGCAAGAACGAGGCGCTGATCGCCTCCGCCCTGAAGGGCCGCCGCAACGAGTTTTTCCTCGCGTCCAAATGCGGCATCGTGGTGGAAGGCCCCAAGCGCGGCGTGGATTGCAGCCCCGAAGCGATCAATGCCGCCGTCGAGACCAGCCTGAAGCTGCTCGAAACCGATCACATCGATCTCTATTACATGCACCGCTTCGACCCCAAGGTGCCGATTGCCGATTCCGTTGGCGCGCTGAAGGACGCCATCGATGCGGGCAAGATCGGCGCCTATGGCGTGTCCGAATGGAGCTCCGCCCACATTCGCGAGGCCCATGAAGTCCATCCGGTGGGCGCGGTGCAGACCGAATATTCGCTGTGGACCCGCAATGTCGAACTGGGCGTGCTGGACACCTGCAAGGAACTGGGCATCGCTCTGGTGGCCTTCTCCCCCGTCGGTCGCGGTGCGCTGGGCGGCGTGCTGAAAGACCCGGCAACGCTGGAAGAAGGCGATCTGCGCAATATCATGCCGCGCTTCAACGCGGAAAACTGGCCGAAGAACCTGGCGCTGATCGAACAATTCGTGGCGCTGGCCAGTGAAGCGGGCGTGACGCCGGGCCAGCTGGCCAATGCCTGGGTTCTGAGCCGCGGGGGCAATGTCCACGTCATTCCCGGCACCACCAGCCTGCAGCATCTGGAAGACAATTATAACGCCGCCACCGTGGCCATTGCGCAGGATGTGCTTGACCGGGCGGACGCCTTGATCAACCAACAGACCGTTGCCGGACACCGCTATCACGATGCGATCCGGCCGACGATCGATACGGAAGACTTCGCCTAAAAAGGCCAGGCTCCGCCACGGAAGAGGAACGGGACATATGCCAGGCGGCAATGTGCGCGCGGAAATCGGCTATACCGAGGATACCGGCAAGCAGCCTTATTTCTACGCCAACGCGCATGAGAAGGACTATGTCCCGCTCGCTCCGGTGGAAATGGACATTGCGGATGCGCGGGGAATGGACACCTCGCTCGACCGCGAGGGGTTCATCCTCGTCAGCCATGCCAGCGCCGTTTCCGATCTGACCGACATGGATGCCGTGGCGCGCATTCATGCGGGCGAGATCGAGGCGTTGTTGAAGGATGTGACCGGCGCGGATCACGTGGCCATCATGCCGCGCGGCATATTGCGCTATTCGGAACGGAGCGGCCGCACCGGCAGCACCGACAATTCCCACCCCGCCCGCTTCGCCCATGTCGATATGTCTGTTTCCGCCGCCGCCTCGGCCCGCGAACAGGGCGCGCCCGGCCCGGACGTTACCGGCGGCCGCGCAATCCTTCGCAGCGCGCAGTATAATGTCTGGCGCGTGCTGTCCGGCCCGCCACAGGACGTACCGCTGGCCATGTGCGCCTATCCCAGTGTTTCCGAAGGCGATCTGATCGATTGCCTGGCGATCTTCGATCCGCCCGATGGCTCGCCTGAATGGAGCTTCGGCAATTATGTCATCCGGCATAATCCGGCCCATCGCTGGCACTATTACAGCGACATGCGCACCGACGAGGCAATCGTGTTCAAGAGCAGCGAGAGCGACCCGCAAAGGGCGCAGCTGACGCCCCATGGGGCGTTCGACAATCCGCTAGCCGGGCCGGATGCGCCCGCGCGGGTCAGCCTGGAAATGCGGGGCACTGCCTATTGGTTCGAATAGTCCCGCGATAAAGAATAAGGGGGAAGTGATGGAGAGGAAAACACATTATCTGGCCTACGCGCTGGCGCTGCTGGCGACTGCAGGCATGACCGTTCAGGCCGCCGCGCAGGAATCGCCGGAGGACATGGCCCGGCAGGAGGCCGAGCGGGACAAAGTGCCCGATACTGCCGGGGACGGCCCCTATCCCTCGCTGATCGAGGTCGATCCCTCCCTGCCCGATCATGTGGTCTACCGCCCTGCGGACCTCTCCAAACTCGGCAAAGGCAAGCTGGGCCTGTTCGTCTGGGGCAATGGCGCCTGTGCGGACGATGCCACCAGTTCGCGCCTGCACCTCTCGCAGATTGCATCCTATGGCTATCTGGTGATCGCGCCAGGCAAATGGCGCAGCGGGCCCAATGCGCATGACCCAAAGGCCGCGCCGCGCGGGCGCAATGCCGACGGTTCCTATCCCCCGCCGCCCACCAAAGCGGCGGACCTGACCAGCGCACTGGACTGGGCTCTTGCCGAAAATGCTCGCGCGGGCAGCCCCTATCACGGGCTGATCGACGAGAAGGCGATTGCCGCAGGCGGCTTCAGCTGCGGCGGCATTCAGGCATTGGAGATCGCACCCGATCCCCGGATCGACACTCTGGTGATCCAGAATAGCGGGCTGCTGACCGATCCTTCGCTGGGCATTCCCGGCATGGAACTGCCCAAGAGCGCACTGGCGAAGATCCATACGCCCGTGATCTATATCCAGGGCGGGCCAACCGACATCGCCTATGCCAATGGCAAGGACGATTTCGAGCACATCAACCACGTGCCTGCCGTGATGGTGAACCTGCCCACCGGCCATGGCGGCACTTATCACGAACCGATGGGCGGCAAGGGCGCGCGCATCGCGGTGGATTGGCTGCAATGGCAATTGCGCGGCGACCAGAAGGCCGCAAAGAGCTTCGTCGGCAAGGA
>MKUB01000076.1:15232-29031 GCA_001898545.1 Sphingomonadales bacterium 63-6
CTTGCCGTAATTCCACAGCGAGAGAATGCGCGCCCGTTCCGCCTCGACGGGTTCATAAGCGGCCGAATCCACTGTGCACCAGCCGTGATCGGCAGCGAAGACTTCCACGCGGGCGCCGACGCCCGCATCTTCCGCCGCGTGGCGCAGGGCCACCTTGTCATCGGGGCTGCGCTTGTCGTCGTTCTGCGCGATGGCGAAGAGATACAGCGCCTTGGTGCCCTTGAGCAGCTTGTGCGGGCTGTCCGGCGCGGCAGTGACGAGGCCGCCACCGTGGAAGGAACTGACCGCGCCTACGCGGCCAGGCACCGCAGCAGCCGTACGCACGGCATAGGAGCCGGTCATGCAATAGCCTTCGGCCGCGATCTTCTTGCTGGCATCCACGGCCGGGTTCGCATCGAGCCAGGCCACGATTGCCTTGGCATCGCTCATGATCGCGGGTGTGGTCAGCTTGGCCATCATCGGGGCCAGTTTCTCGCGCCCTTCGGGGGCGAAGAATTCGGAGATGGTGGCCATCACCGGCGCCTTGGCGCTGCGGTAATAATGGTTCACCGCCACCACCGCATAGCCGGACGCGGCGAGCGTGCGCGCCATCGCCTTATAGGCATCGCGCAGGCCCGCAATATCGGGATACATGATGACGGCGGGGTGCTTGCCCTCCGTCGGATGGACGAAGAAGGCGTCCATCTTGCCATCGGGCGTGGTGATGGAAACCGTGGATTCGGTCAGCGCCGGGCTGGTGCCTTGCGCCGCGCAAGCAGTGCTGACCGTAAGCGTTCCCATCGCCGCCGCACTGATCGCCGCAAAGTCCCTGCGGCTAAGGCCCCGTTTCGCCAGCGTGGCATCATCGGCCAGAGCCGTGAAATCATCGCACATCGATTCTCTCCTTAACTTCTCCCGTCCAGCCGGTGGACGTTGCCCCGCCGGATCGCCCGACACTATGTTGTTTTTGTCCGGGCCTGCCAATGCCCAATAGGCACCGGCAGGCGGAATAAGGAAATCGGTCGATCAGGTCAGGTCATCCAAACGGATGATCAGCCCTTCCTCTGCGGCCTTCATCGCATCCCGGCGCAATTGTTCGATCTTGAGGCGGCCTGCGGGTGCTTCCTCCACCGGCAGGGCGGCCATGGTGGCGGCGTGGATTTCCTCGAAATCGGGGCCATGCTCGGGATGGGTCAGGATCAGGCCCTTCTGTTCGGTCATACCGGCAAGGATCTTGGTGCCGACCTCATAGGGGTCCATCCCTTCCTCGAAAGCAGTGCCGAATTGCTGCAGCTCGCCCTCCGCCACTTCAGGAAAGCCGCTGGTGCCAAAGCCGTCGGGGCGCTTCAAGGCGCTGGTCCAGGCATTGGTGCGGGTCAGCGCCGGGCAGCACAGCGAACAGCCGATCTTGTGCGGCGCCAGGTTATAGCGCAGCGATTCCGTCAGTCCGCGCACGGCGAATTTGCTGGCGGTATAGATCCCTGCCTGCGGGCCGGGCAGGAAAGCGGCCATGCTGGCGATGTTCACAACATGGCGGCGGCCATGGCTGGCCTTGATCTTGGGCAGGAAGGAAACCAGCCCATTGACCACTCCGCCGAAATTGACGCCCATGATCCAGTCATAATCGTCATAGCTCGCCTCATCCGTCGGCCCGAAGACGGAGACACCGGCGTTGTTCACCAGCACGTGAACCTCGCCGAAATGCTTCACCACTTCTTCCGCCACTTCCGCAAAGCGCGCGCGGTCCGTCACGTCCAGCTTTAGGAACAGCGGCTGTTCATAGCCCTTGGCCTTGAACCATTCCGCCACGCGGTTCTTGTCATCCTCGTTCCTGTAGGACAGCGCCAGCCGCATGCCCGCATCCGCGAAGGCCTGCGCCACGCCCAGCCCGATACCCGTGACCGCGCCAGTGATGAAAGCGACCCGGCCCTCCCAGGGACGATCTGCATTGCTCATGTCCGAAAATCCTCTCGCCAAAATTATCACGATCGTTAGTAACGTGTGCCAAGCAAATTGGGAGAGAGCAAATGAGCGATGTGGAAGCCCGTCTGGCGGAGCTGGAGCAGAAGGTCGGCGTGCTGGAGGATATCCAGGCGATCCGGCGGTTGCACTGGGCCTATGGCTATTACATCGATTTCAACCGCCCCGAGGAAGTGGCCGACCTGTTTGCCGAAGATGGCGCGGTGGTGTTCCTTTCGGGCGAATATGTCGGCCATGCCGGTGTGAAGCGCCTCTATGGCGACTGGATCGCGGGCCGCTTCACCGGTGGCCGCCCCGGCCCCGTAAACGGCCTTCTGCTGGACCATTTCCAAATGCAGGACATCATCACCGTCGCGCCGGACCGGCAGACCGCCAAGGGCCGCTTCCACGGTATCCTGCTGGGCGGCTGGCATGATGACTTCCAGGACACCAAGGAAGAAATGATGCCGCAACAGTTCATGGAAGCCGGCATTTACGAGAATGATTATGTGAAGGTCGACGGGATCTGGAAGATCAAGCGGCTGGACTACATGATGCAGTGGCAAGGCAATTACGAAGAAGGCTGGGCGCATACCACTGCGCACCTCCAGCCCGCCGAGAAGACCTTCCCCGAAGATCCGCTGGGCCCCGATGTGCTGCTGCCCGCCGACCAGCATCGCCAGACCTGGCCCTATCGCCAGGATGTGCCCATGCACTTCGCCCATCCGAAGTTCGGCTCGATCCTGGCCGGGCAGGAGAAGAAGTGATGCGCAGCGCCCTCGCAACCATTCTGGCGGGGGCGCTGGCCTCCGCCATGGTCGCCACCCCGGCAGCCGCAGCCGAAACCGGACAGTCCGATGCGCCCTGCACCATGAGTGCGCGCGAAGTGCTGGACGAGTTCATTCCGCTGTTCTTCGAGCAGCGCAATGCCAAGGTGGCCTTCGACCGCTGGGTCCACCCCGATTACATCAACCACAATCCCTTCGCCGCCACCGGGCGCGATGCGGCGGTGGGTTTCCTGCAACCCTTCTTCGATGCGAACCCGCAGGCGCGCTATATCGTCCACCGGGTAATCGCCGATGGCGATCTGGTGGCCGTGCATAATGAAGCGCGCTTCAACCCGGACGCTGCCCCCTCAGCCGTGGTGGACATCTTCCGCGTGGAGAATTGCAAGATCGTGGAACATTGGGACGTGGTGCAGCCCGTCCCTGCCAAGAGCGCCAATAATAACGGAATGTTCTGACCGGGAGAGAAGGCGGGAGAGGCATATGACGATCGATCCGAGGGATACTTCCAACCGGGAAAACCTCTCCGTCCGCGAAGTGGCGGAACGGTTCATCGAACTGTTCCACCATCAGGATAATCCGACCGACGCCTTCCTCGCCTGGGTCCATCCGGACTATATCCAGCACAATCCCAATGCGCCCACCGGGCGCGACGCCACGCTGGAAGTGCTGGCCGCCGCCGTGCGCAACAATCCCGAGCTTACGCATGATGTGAAGCGGGTGATCTTCGGCGAGGAAAAGGACGGCGAAGGGCTGGTGACTGTCCACCATCATTTCCGCCGCCGCAAAGACGAGCGCGGCCATGCCGTGGTAGATATCCTGCGGATCAAGGACGGTTATGTCGTCGAGCATTGGGACGTGATGCAGGAAGTGCCCGAAACCGCGCGCAACGATAACGGAATGTTCTGACCGGCTACCAAAGGCCGGCTGATGGGAGGGATGGAATGCCGCTTCTGCCGGATGGTAGCGAAAAGGGCCTGAAGGGCCATTTCGAGGAAGATTTCAGCGTCAGGACGCGGATCGGGCTGGCCCCGCGCGCCGGGCATATCGATCGCAGCGCCCCCTATAAGCGCATCGCCACGGAAGAGGCCTGGACCTTCCCCGCGCTGGTGGAAGCGCAGATGAAATATCTGCAGAGCGGCGCCGCGCCGGAAGACGATTCCCTCAAGATGGCGGGCCTGTTCGCCCGGATGCCGTCGCTGCAGGAAATGCTGCAGGATCTGGGCGATCTGCGCCTGTCCCACATGGACGAATTCGGCATAGACCGGCAATTGCTCCTGCTCACCGCGCCCGGTGTGCAGGTGGTGAAGCCTGGCGAAGGCACGCCCCTGTCGCGCGAGGCGAACGACATCGCCGCCGATGCCTGCGCCCGCCATCCGGACCGCTTTTCCGCCCTTGCGGCCTTCGATCCGCGCGACGTGGCCGGGTCAGTCAAGGAACTGGATCGCGCGCTGGGCACTCTGAAGCTCAATGGCGCGGTGCTGAACTCGCACTGGCAGGGCCATTATATCGACGAGCAGGATTACTGGCCGATCCTGGAAGCGCTGGAGGCGCATGACGGCGCGCTCTACATCCACCCCACCGCGCCCTATAATGCCCCGCATTACGAGACGCGCGGCTTCTTCGGTGCGCTGGGCGGCTTTCCGCACGATGTGTGGCTGCACACAATGGGGCTGATCTTTTCCGGCGCCTTCGACCGCTTCCCGAAGCTGAAGCTGGTGATCGGCCATCTGGGCGAATGCCTGCCGCTGCATCTCTATCGTTTCGACTGGATGCAGGGCAATGCGGACAATCGCGCAGGGCTGCGCGGCGGGCAGCCGCCAGTGAAGCTGAAGCACCCCGTCAGCCATTATTTCCGCAACAATATCTGGGTCACCACCAGCGGCGTCGGATGGGAGCCCGGCATCAAGTTCTGCATGGACGTGCTGGGGCCGGAACGCGTACTTTACGCGATGGATTACCCCTACCAGCAATCGAGCGACGAGGTCGCCGCCTATGACCGCCTGACGATCAGTGACGAGCACAAGAAGATGCTGATGGAAGGCAATGCCCGCAAGGTGTTCAACCTGCCCGCCTGACACCCCAACTGACACCGGTGCGCCGCCCGGCTTTTGATGGACGGCACACACTCACAAGCGCCCCTGACATGAAAGGAGAAATGCAAGCATTTTGGGCCGGATAACAGACAAACGAACCGGCTCTGTCTGAGAAATGCACATACCAAACTCGGAGAGGGTACAATGACAAACAATCTACATCTGCGCACCGCAATGGTGCTCGGCGCGTCCATGCTTGCAATCGGGATCGCAAGTCCGGCCGCCGCACAGTCCGATGAGAACAACAAGACCGGCAATAACGACATCATCGTTACCGCCCAGTTCCGCGAACAGAACCTGCAGGATACGCCGCTGGCCATCACGGCCGTGACAGCGGAGACCATGGAGGCCAAGAGCCAGACCAATCTGGCCCAGGTCGCCGACAGCGCCCCCAACGTCACCTTGAAGCCGCAGGGCGCCTCCTTCGGCCCCTCCATCGCCGTATCGATCCGCGGTATCGGCGGAGCGGACTTCAACCCGGCCTTCGAGCCGGGCGTGGGCATCTATATCGACGATGTCTATTATCCGCAGTTGACCGGCGCCGTGTTCGACCTGCTCGATCTGGAGCGTGTCGAAATCCTGCGCGGGCCGCAGGGCACACTTTCCGGGCGCAATTCGGAAGGCGGTTCGATCAAGATGTTCACCCGCCGGCCCCAGGGCAGCAATACCGGCTATATGGAGGCCACTTATGGCAGCCGGAACCGGATCGGGCTGCGCGGCGGCTTCGACTTCAAGCTGACCGACGATCTCTCCGGCCGCGTGTCGGGCGTGTACAAGCATCAGGAAGGCTATGTCGAACGCTACGATTTCGGCTGCGTCTATCCGGCGGGGGGCTCGGCCACTTTCAAGGCGAATGACGGCACTACCCAGCAGGTCAATCCGGCAGGCGGCATTCCCGCCCTCAGGCCGCAAGGCTCCTGCCTGATCGATAAGCTGGGCGAGGTCGGCTATCAGGCCGTTCGGGGCGCCTTGCGCTACAATCCGTCAAGCGATGTCGATATCAATCTGAGCGCGGAATATATCCATGATTCCCACACCGCCGCGGGCGAAGTGCTGGCGGCAACCGACGTCATCAATAACCCCAATTCCAATCTGAACGGCGTCCCTTACGACAATCGCTTCATCTGCGGGAAGTTCTGCAACTTCTCCTCCTATTCCTCGCCCGCGATCAATTTCGTCGGCGCGGAAGTGGCACCGGGTATCCGGCTGACCCCGCCGGGCGGCCAGCCTCTGCTGGCCACCAGCAATTCGGACCAGAGCGTCTATAGCGGGTATAATCTGGCCGCGAATTTCCACTTCGGGCTGAGCGACACCATCTCGATCGACAATATCCTGGCCTATCAGAGCTGGGATACGACCTTCGGCGTGGATGACGACCTTTCCCCGATCCCGCTGTCGGGCGGATACAACAGCCTGACGCACTGGAACTGGAGCGAGGAACTGCGGCTGAATGCGCAACTGACGGACAGCATCACGGCGGTGCTGGGCGGCTACTACTTCAAGCAGCGGACCGATTATTATTCCTATCAGGATCTGCGCTACATCCCGGTCTTCCCGCTGCAATTCATCCAGCCGGACGAGACACCGGCAGAGGCCAAGGCCGTTTTCGCCAATGTCAGCTGGGAAATCACCCCCGGCCTGACCTTTGACGGCGGCATCCGCTATACCGATGAAAGCAAGGAATACCGGTATTTCCGCCTCAATCCCAATGGGACCATCAACCCCTATCTCGATCCGGTAGGGGCCGTGAACGGCGCGGGCACGCCGGGCGCGCTGACCGGGCTGGTCGCCAGCTACAAGGGCCAGCGGTGGGACTGGCGCGCGGCGTTGAACTATCGCTTCTCGCCGGAAGTGATGGTCTATGGCAGCGTGGCCACCGGCTTCAAGGGCGGCGGCACCAATCCGCGTCCCTTCTTCGCCAGCCAGGCCCTCAGCTTCGCACCGGAAGTGCTGACCAATTACGAAGCGGGTATCAAGGCCGACCTGTTCGACCGGATGCTGCGGCTGAACGTCAACGCCTTCTACGGCAAGCTGAACGATCTGCAGATCGGCGTCTCGGTCTGCCCGGTGGCCAATCCGGCGGAACAGACCCCCTGCGCGGCGCTGGTCAATGGCGGCAATGCGGAGGAAAAGGGCATCGAGGCGGAATTCAGCGCCCGCCCGGCCGAAGGGCTGAGCATCGATGGTTCGGTGAGCTATCTGGACTTCAAATATACCAAGCTCGATCCCTCGGTCGGCGGCACCTCGCTCGACGATCCGCTTGCCGGGGCGCCCAAATGGAAATGGGCTCTGGGTGCGCAATATGAGATCGATGCCGGGTCATTCGGCTCGATCACTCCGCGCATCGACGCCAGCTATCAGAGCGAGGTCTATACCGGGTCCAAATATCTGGGCGTGCCGCAGAACATCGATGCCTACACCATCGTGAATGCGAGACTCACCTGGCAGAATCCGGACAAGGACCTCTCAGTGTCGCTGGAGGTAACCAATCTGACGGACAAATATTACTACGTCACCCTGTTCGACCTGCGCGGAGCCGGCGCAGGGCTGGACAAGGCTCAACCGGGCCGTCCGCGCGAATGGGCGGTGAGCGTCAAGAAGACGTTCTGATCATCGCGCCCATGCGGCAAGATTTGAAGGGCGGTCCAGCGTGGCCGCCCTTCATTTATTCATGCACATAAATCTTGAAAGATTGTATGCAATGCTTACAATCAATTCATCGCAGCGCGCCAGCAATTGCGCGTCCCGTATCTCGCAAACCTGCCAATACTTGTCAGACAGCGCTTCGGACAACCGTTCTACTTTTTAGCCGCGCGGAGCCCCGCGCGGTTTGCCACAGTCAAACTGTTGATTTCCTGCATCACTTGTTGCTCGCATGCGCAAACAGCCCGCTAAATGCTTGCGAAAGCAACCTTCCCGGATATGGGGCACCTCACCAGGGGATTGATTAGCTAAGCAATTGCACCCCCCGCAATTGCGCCCTTCTGGAGAGGCAAATGATCAGATACAACTGTTTCACGGCATCGCGCCGTACCGTTTCGCTCACCCTCGCCGCATCGACTCTTGCGATCGCCGTGGGCACCCCCGCCTTCGCGCAGGACGCTGACGCAGAACCCCGCAGCAACGAAATCGTTGTGACCGCGCAGTTCCGCGAACAGAAGCTGCAGGACACCCCGCTGTCGATCACCGCTGTCGACGCCGCCCTGCTCGAATCGCGCAACCAGGACGACATCAAGGCCGTTGCGGCCCAGGCTCCCAGCGTGACGCTGACCGAACAGGGCGGTGCCTATGGCGCTTCCATGTCGGCCTCGATCCGCGGCGTTGGCCAGAACGACTTCAACCCCGCCTATGAACCGGGCGTGGGCATGTATATCGACGACGTCTACTACCCGACGCTGACCGGCGCGAACTTCGACCTGCTCGACCTTGAGCGCGTCGAAATCCTGCGCGGCCCGCAGGGCACGCTGACCGGCCGTAACTCCATTGGCGGCGCGATCAAGCTGTTCTCCAAGAAGCCCGGCCCGAAGGCCGAAGCCTATGGCGAGGCCAGCTATGGCAGCCGCAACCGCGTCGAACTGCGCGCCGGTGCGAACCTGCCGATCACCGACAGCCTGTTCGCGCGCTTCTCGGCCGTCCACAAGAGCCAGGAAGGCTATGTCGACCAGGTCGATTATGGCTGCGCCAATCCGAACAACCCGGAAGGCATCCCCTCCATGATGGCGGCGCATCCCGGTTCGGATGAAAGCTGCGTCGTCGATAAGCTGGGCGAACAGAACTACACCGGCCTGCGCGGCTCGGTGCGTTACGAAGGCTCCAAGCTGGAGCTGATGGTGACCGCCGATTACCAGAAGTCCGACCGCACCAGCTCGGCCGACGTGGTTTCGGTGACGAATGCCGCCCAGTCGAACTTCATCTGCGGCAAGTATTGCACCTATGCCAGCTGGTTCCTCAACGCAGAAGGCCAGACCGGCGCCTGGAACACCGGCAATCGCAACGTCTTCGAAGGCTGGGGCATTTCCGGCCATGCGAATTACGAAATCAACGATTCGCTGAACCTGCAGTCGATCACCGCTTACCGCACCTACAACAACAAGTGGGGTTCGGATGACGACTTCACGCCGAACCCGGCCATTGCCGCGGGCGGCTATAACGATCTGGATTTCTGGTTCTTCAGCCAGGAACTGCGCCTGAACGGCAAGATCGGCGACCTGATCGAGTACACTCTGGGCGGTTTCTATTCCGACCAGAAGAGCACCTATTACACGATCCAGGACATCCGTTTCGGCCCCTATGCCGGCAACCCCCTGCAGTTCGTGGGCAACGACCCGGTGAACGCCGATACGGTCGCTGCTTTCGGTACCGTGATCGTCCGTCCGACCGACAGCCTGACCCTGACCGGCGGCCTGCGCTACACCGAAGAGCACAAGGACTACACCTTCGTGCGTCGTCGGCTTGACTACAGCCAGGGGCCCGTGGGCGGCGGCGTCGAAAATCTCGACGGCCTCGTCTCGATCTATGACGGCAATCGTGTCGACTGGCGTATTTCGGCGGACTACCGCTTCAACGAGCAGCTGCTGGCCTATGCAACCGTCAGCACCGGCTTCAAGGGCGGCGGCGTCACGGCGCGTCCGTTCTACCCTGCGCATGCGACCATGGGCACGTTCAAGCCCGAAACCGTCACGTCCTATGAGCTGGGCCTGAAGACCGACCTGTTCGATCGCCGCGTGCGTCTGAACGTTTCGGGCTTCTTCAACGACTACAAGGACATCCAGCTCGGCCTGTCGGACTGCACCGCCTACGGCGGCATTGCAGCCCCCTGCGCCGTGCGCGCCAATGCCGGCGACGGCGAGATCTGGGGCGTGGAAGCAGAACTGTTCGCGGAACCGATCGACGGCCTGACCATCGACGGCTCGCTCAGCCTGCTGGATTCCAAGTACACCTATCTCGCTGCCGCAGTCGGCACGAGCGTGACGCTTGACGATCCCATCGTCTCGCCGACCTTCCAGGGCAGCTTCGGCATTCAGTACAAGGCCGACCTGGGCGACAAGGGCTCGATCACGCCGCGCTTCGACGTGTCGTATCGTGACAAGCAGTACATGGGTCACTCGCTGGATTCGCTCGGCGCCGACCTGCGTTATCTGGACGCCTACACGCTGGGCAGCGCTCGCCTGACCTACCGCAATGCGAATGAGGACGTGGAAATCTCGCTCGAAGTGACGAACCTCTTCGACGAATATTACACCCCGACCCGCTTCGCTGCGGTCTATGCCCTCAGCGGCACGGCCTACTCCACCGTGGGTGCGCCGCGCGAATGGCGCGTTTCGTTGAAGAAGACCTTCTGATCCGAAACTCCGACATATCGGAAAAAGAAAGGGCGGCCTTGCGGGGCCGCCCTTTTTGTTTGAGCGCCTCGGCGCCCATCCCCACACCCGTTCGTCCTGAGCCTGTCGAAGGACGCGGGAAACAGCTAGGCCTGCACTTTGTCGGACGAACGGAGAGAGCCATGCCGCAAATGACTTCGGGTTCCTGCCAATGCGGCGCGGTGCAATTCGAGATCGAGGGAGAGTTCCAGAGCTTCTTCCTCTGCCACTGCGGTCGCTGCCGAAAGGACACAGGCTCCGCCCATGCGGCCAACCTGTTTTCAACGACGGCGACAATCACGTGGCTTAGCGGTGAGGACACAATCGCCCGCTACCAGGTGCCTGAAACACGGCATGTGAAAAGCTTCTGCTCAACATGCGGGGCGGCAGTGCCGAGTATCCAGATGGATGGCGCCCTGCTCGTCGTGCCCGCAGGAAGCCTCGATGGCGAACCCGGCATTTCCCCCACCGCCCATATCTGCATCGCCAGCCGGGCAGGCTGGGAGGATGCGATGCACGATATTCCGAAGTTCGAGGGCCTTCCGGCCTGATACGCCCCCGCTTGCCACTGCGAGGGACAGATGCCCTCGCAGTGACGAAACAGGGGACTGGGCTCAGCCCCAGACTTCCTTGGCAACTTCCACCACCAGACGGATCTTGGCCGCCTGCTGTTCGGTGGTGATGTCATTGCCGTGCACCGTGCTGGCAAAGCCGCATTGCGGCGAGAGGGCCAGCTGGTCGAGCGGGGCGAACTTGGCCGCCTCGTCGATCCGGCGTTTGATATCATCCTTGGTTTCCAGCTCGCCGAGCTTCGTGGTGACGAGGCCCAGCACCACCGTCTTGCCCTTGGGCAGGAAGCGCAGCGGGGCGAAGTCGCCCGAACGCGGATCGTCATATTCAAGGAAGAAGGCGTCGATATCCAGTTCGTTGAACATGATCTCCGCCACCGGCTCATAGCCGCCCTCGGCCGCCCAGCTGGAGCGGAAATTGCCGCGGCACAGGTGGACCGCCTTGATCATGTCGGCCGGCGCGCTGGCGAAGCTTTCGTTGATCAGCTTGGCATATTGGCGCGGCGTATCGTTGGGATCGACCCCGCGCGCGGCGGCATCGGCCCGGTGCGTATCGTCGCACAGATAGGCCAGGTTGGTGTCGTCCATCTGGATGTAACGGCAGCCTGCATCGGCCAGGCTGGTCACTTCCGCGCGATAGGCGGCGGCGACGTCGGCATAGAATTCATCCAGCGTGGGATAGACATCTTCGGGAATGCCGCTGCGCCCCGCACGGAAATGCAGCATGGTGGGCGAAGGGATCGTGACCTTCGCGGTCTCCTTCGTCAGGCTGGCGAGATATTGGTAATCGGCCAGCTGGATCGGTTCGACATGGCGGATCTTGCCGGAGACGACCATCTTGGGCGGCGCGAATTGCACGTCCTTGCCGGTGTCGTTCTTGAACGCCTTGGCGATGCCGCCCTGTTCTTCCACCCCGTCCAGCTTCAGCAGGAAGTCGGTATGGAAGAAATAGCGGCGGAATTCGCCATCGGTGATCGCCTTGAGGCCCAGATCCTCTTCCCACTTCACGAGGTCGGCAATCGCCTTGTCCTCGATCGCGCGCAGGGCGGCATAATCGATATTATTGGCCGCGCGATGTTCGCGCGCCTCGATGATTTCGCGCGGACGCAGGAAGGAACCGACATGATCGGCGCGTGAAGGCAGTTTGGTGGTCATTTGAAAGTGTTCCTGATCTTAAGCTGTAGCATTGCTAAGCCAGGGTCATAACGCGGGCTCGCGCTCTTCTGACGCCCAAGGAATACAGCCAATCCGGCGGGCGAGGCAATGGGGAAATTATACGCCCCAATGCACGCATTCCCGCGCTTTCTGTGCTTGACCGGGGCGGGGGGCAGATCGTAGGCACAGCTTACAAAGTGCCTTGCCGCGGGAAGACGGGCGGGGTGATTGGGAGGGTGTGAATGCGGTTCGGAATCGTAGCGGTGCTTGCCGCTTCCCTGGCCCTGGCAGGCTGCGCCAAAAGCGACGAGACCTCATCCGGCGGCGTGACCGCGGCGATGATTACGTCCCCGCCCGACGGCGAATGGCTGACCTATGGCCGCGATTATGGCGAACAGCGTTATTCCCCGCTCGACAAGATCAATCTTGAGAATGTGAAGGATCTGGGCCTCGCCTGGTCCGCCGATCTCGATACGGCGCGCGGGCAGGAAGGCACGCCGCTGATGATCGGCGGCAAGCTCTACATCACCACGGCGTGGAGCAAGGTGAAGGCCTATGACGGCAAGACCGGCAAGCTCCTGTGGGAATACGACCCCAAGGTGCCGGGCGAAACCGGGGTCAAGGCCTGTTGCGACGTGGTCAATCGCGGGCTGGGCGCATGGGGGGATAAGCTGTTCCTCGGCACGCTGGACGGCCGCCTGATCGCGCTGGACCGCGAAACGGGCAAGGAAATCTGGTCACAGGTCACTGTGGACCAGTCCAAGGCCTACACCATCACCGGCGCACCGCGCGTGGTGAAGGGCAAGGTGATCATCGGCAATGGCGGCGCCGAATATGGCGTGCGCGGCTATGTCACGGCCTATGACGCGGACAGCGGCAAGCAGCTGTGGCGCTTCTACACCGTGCCCGGCGCGCCGGAGGAGGCGAAGGACGAGCCCGAATATCTCGCCAAGGCGCGCAAGACCTGGAACGGCGAGTTCTGGAAGCTGGGCGGCGGCGGCACGGTGTGGGATTCCATGGCCTACGATCCGGAGCTGGACCTGCTCTATATCGGCGTGGGCAATGGCTCGCCCTGGAACCAGTCCTATCGCTCGCCGGGCGGCGGCGACAATCTCTATCTCAGCTCCATCGTGGCGATCCGGCCCGATACGGGCGAATATGTCTGGCACTATCAGGAAACGCCCGGCGAAACCTGGGACTTCACCGCCACGCAGCACATCATGCTGGCCACGCTGAAGATCGACGGGAAAGAGCGCAAGGTGCTGATGCAGGCGCCCAAGAACGGCTTTTTCTATGTGATCGACCGCGAGACGGGCAAGCTGATCTCCGTCAAGAACTACGTGCCGCAGAACTGGACCACCGGGGTCGACATGAAGACCGGGCGGCCCATCGAAAACCCGCAGGCCCGTTATGACAAGACCGGCCAGCCCTTCGTCTCCACCCCCGGCGCGGGCGGCGGGCATAGCTGGCACCCCATGGCCTTCAGCCCCAAGGAAGGGCTGGTCTATATTCCCGCCATCGAAGCGGCCTTCCCCTATTTCCCCGAGAAGAACTGGAAGGCCAACCCCAAGCGCGGCTTCAATGTCGGCATCGATCAGGCCGCAGGCGGCATGCCCGCCAATGTCGCCGCGCGCGAAGGGGCCCAGGCGGGCACCAAGGGCGCGCTGATCGCGTGGGACCCGGTAGCCCAGAAGGAACGCTGGCGCGTGCCCTACAAGGGCCCGTGGAACGGCGGGCTGCTCTCCACCGCAGGCGGGTTGCTGTTCCAGGGGACCGCTGCGGGCAATCTGGTTGCCTATGACGCGCATGACGGCAAGCAGATGTGGTCCTTCGCCGCGCAGACCGGCGTGGTCGCCCCGCCGATCACCTATATGATCGATGGCGAGCAATATGTGG
>MKUB01000076.1:29107-40136 GCA_001898545.1 Sphingomonadales bacterium 63-6
CCCGGCCCCGCCACTGGCCCGCATGCCCATCGATCCGCCGCCCTTCAAGGGCAGCAAGGCGCAGCTTGCCGGTGCCACATATAATTACGGCCGCTATTGCGGGCAGTGCCATGGCGATGCGGCCATCGGCTCCACCGTGTTGCCTGACCTGCGGCGCAGCGCCCTGCTGGGCAATGCCGAAGGCTGGGCCACGGTCGTGCATGACGGCGCCCTGCAGGATAATGGCATGGCCAGTTTCGCCGGTATCCTCCCCAAGGAAGAAATCGAGGCGATCCGCCAATATGTGATCTACCGCGCCAATGAGGACAAGAAGCTCGGCGGGCCGGGAAGCTGACAGGGAACTGGAGGTTGCCCCGGCGCATTTCTGAATCGACAGACATGCGCCGGGAATTATAACGAACGTTACGTTGGCGCCCTGCTCACCATGGGCAGGGCCGCCGGAATTTGGTAGTCGGAAGAAGCAACAGGATTCGCTTCGGGAAAGGACCTGAGATGAACGAGATCACCACCATCGACCGCACCCAGCGGGAATATTCGGATGCCGCGAAGAAGGCACTGGCGCGCAAGCCCCAGCTCTACATCAACGGCGAATGGGTCGACAGCTCCGGCGACAAGACCATCGACGTTGAAGATCCCTCTTCGGGCAAGGTCATCTCCAGCTTCGTGGAAGCCACCGACAAGGACGTGGACAGGGCCGTTTCCGCCGCCCGCACCGCTTTCGACGATGGCCGCTGGCGTAACCTTCCGCCGATCGTGCGTGAAAAGACCATGCACAAGATCGCCGATCTGATCGAAGCCCATGCCGCCGAACTGGCCGAGCTGGAAGCGATCGACGTGGGTAAGCCGGTGGGCATGGCCACGGCCGTGGACGTGCCGGGCGCTGCCGCTCATTTCCGCTACATGGCTGGCTGGGCCGGCAAGATCGGCGGCGAGACGCAGGCCCCCTATTCCATGCCCGGCGGCACGATGTTCGCCTATACGCTCAAGGAGCCCGTCGGCGTCTGCGCGCAGATCGTGCCGTGGAACTTCCCGCTGCTGATGGCCTGCCTCAAGATCGCCCCGGCGCTGGCCGCAGGCTGCACCACGGTGCTGAAGCCTGCCGAGCAGACCAGCCTCACCGCGCTGCGCCTGGCTGACCTGATCAACGAAGCGGGCGTGCCTGCCGGCGTCGTCAACATCATCACCGGCTATGGCCACACCGCGGGTGACCGCATGGTCAAGCACCCCGATGTGGACAAGGTTGCCTTCACCGGCTCGACCGAGATCGGCAAGCTGATCAACCGCAACGCCACCGAAACGCTGAAGCACGTCACCCTGGAACTGGGCGGCAAGAGCCCCGTGGTCGTCATGCCCGACGTCGATGTGGCCGAAACCGCACCGGGCGTTGCCGGCGCGATCTTCTTCAACTCGGGCCAGGTCTGCGTCGCCGGTTCGCGCCTCTATGCGCACAAGTCCGTGTTCGACAAGGTGGTTGAAGGCATGGCCGAAACCGCCGATTTCTGGGCTCCGCGTCCCTCGCTCGACCCCAGCGGCCACATGGGCCCGGTGGTGTCGAAGGAACAGCATGAACGCGTGCTGGGCTATATCGAAGCGGGCAAGCGCGATGGCGCATCGGTGCTGATGGGCGGCGACGTTCCCAGCAACAATGGCGGCTATTACGTCAGCCCCACCATCCTGACCGACGTGAACCCGCAGATGAGCGTCGTTCGCGAGGAAATCTTCGGCCCGGTCGTGGTTGCCCAGCGCTTCGACGATCTGAACGACGTGGTGAAGGAAGCCAATGACACGCCGTTCGGCCTTGCCGCCGGTGTGTGGACCAAGGACGCCAGCTCCGCCGTGCGCATCGCCAGCCAGCTCAAGGCCGGCACCGTGTGGGTCAACTGCCACGCGATGATCGACCCGGCGCTGCCCTTCGGCGGTTACAAGGAAAGCGGCATCGGCCACGAACAGGGCCGCCTGGGTCTCGAGGCTTACCTCGAAACCAAGTCGGTGCTGATGAAGCTCTGATTGCATTGACAATGCAGGCCCGCCTCCGGCACCAGCCGGGGCGGGCCTTTTACTATCCGGGATACCGCACGTGCCAATCGACCTCACCAAGATCCGCGCCATCGACGTCCACGTTCATGCGGAGGTTTCGTGCCACGATCCGGAAGATCCGGTGATGGGCGAATTCTTCGATGCGGCCAGTGCCTATTTCAAGGCACCGCGCGAGCGGCCCAAGATGCCCGAGATCATCGAGCTGTACCGCGAAACCAACATCGCCCTGTGCATGTTCACGGTCGATTGCGAGAGCGGCATGGGCGCCAAGCGCGTCAGCAATTACGAAGTGGCGGAACTCGCCGCGAAGAATGACGATATCTGCATGGCCTTCGCCAGCATCGATCCGCACAAGGGCAAATATGGCGCCCGCGAAGCGCGCGACCTGATCGAGAATTTCGGCGTGAAGGGCTTCAAGTTCCACGGCATCGCCCAGAACGCCCACCCGGCGGACCGGATGGCCTGGCCGATCTATGAAGTGATCAACGAATATCAGCTGCCGGTGATCTTCCATACCGGCCATTCGGGCATGGGCACCGGGATGCGTGGCGGCGGCGGCATGCGCCTGAAATATGGCCAGCCCATGCTGATCGACGATGTGGCGGTGGACTTCCCCGACATGAAGATCATCCTGGCCCATCCGAGCTGGCCCTGGGTGGACGAGAGCCTCTCCATGGCTCTGCACAAGACCAATGTTTACATCGACCTGTCGGGCTGGAGCCCCAAATATTTCCCCAAGCAGGTGATCCAGTACGCCAATACGCAGCTGAAGCATAAGATGCTGTTCGGCAGCGACTTCCCGCTGATCCACCCCGACAAGTGGATCGCCGCGGCCAAGGAAGTGGGCTTCCGCGAGGAAGTGATGCCCGGCATCATGAAGGACAATGCCGCCAAATTGCTCGGCCTCGTCTGAGCCGGTCTGACATGGGCGACCCGGAGGACATCAGAGGCTGGCAACGCCTGTCCCCCCGGGTCACCACTTCCGGGCGGATCGAGGATGCGGACGTGGCCCGACTGAAGGCCATCGGCATTACCCATGTCATCAATCTGGCGCTGGACGACCATCCCGAGGCGCTGGCGGATGAGGGCGAAAAGCTCGCCGCCGAGGGGATCGGCTATACTCATATTCCTGTGCCCTTCGATGCGCCGGGTCAGGACCATTTCGACGCCTTCGTGGATGCGCTGGGCGCCATCGAGGCGCCGGTGCATGTCCACTGCATCGCCAATTGGCGGGTCTCCGCCTTCTTCTATCGCTACCATCTGTCGCGCGGCATGGCCGAGGGCGAAGCGCGCGCGCTGATGGAACGCCAATGGTCGCCGCTGACGAGCGACCACCCCGCCGCCCCCGCCTGGGCGGCCTTCATTGGAGAGAGAAAAGCCTGATGCAATTCAAGGGAATGCACATCGTCGTCACTGGCGCATCCAGCGGTATCGGCCTGGTCAGCGCGCGCATGCTGGCGGAGCGCGGGGCCCGCGTTTCGCTGATCGCGCGGCGCAAGGAGATGCTGGACGAAGCGGTCGCCTCGCTCGGCGCCAATGCCGCAGGCTTCGCCGCCGATGTGGGTGTTAAGGAAGAACTGGAAGCCACGCTGGAAGCCGCCGCCGCCCATTTCGGGCCGGTGGAGGGTCTGTTCGCCAATGCCGGGCTGACCGGCGGCTTCACCCCTGCCGTTTCCTTCGATCCCGATGTATTCGAGCAGACGATCAAGGTGAACCTCACCAGCGTGTTCTGGGCGATCCAGAAGGTGCTTCCCGCCATGATCGAGGCGAACAAGGGCGCCATCCTCGTCACCGGATCGATGGGTTCCAAGCGCGGCATGGCGATGAACCCGGCCTATGTCGCATCCAAGCATGGCGTGCTGGGCCTGACCCGCGCCATCGCGGTGGAAATGGCCCCGCATGGCATCCGCGCCAATTGCATCATCCCCGGCTTCATCCGCACCGAGGCGCTGGACCGCATCCCGCCCGAACAGGCCGACAGGATCGCAGCCCGCGTCCCCCAGCGCCGCATGGGCAGCCCGGAAGAACTGGCCGAAGTCGCCTGCTTCCTGCTGTCCGACGCGGCCAGCCATGTGACGGGTCAGGACTGGGCCGTGGATGGCGGCGTGCTGGAGAGCATCGAGGTCTGATCCGCCCGTGAGTTCCTGCGCAGGCAGGAACCTGCTGGCAAAACAGAGCTGAATATCTGGCCAGGCCCCTGCCTTCGCAGGGGCTCACAACAACAGGCCGGAATTCACGGGAAGAGGAGAATGCCGCAATGGCCCTGAAATATTACCACGCCGAGCCGCTGGCCAATTCGCTCAAATCGATGATTCCCCTCAAGGAAAAGGGGCTCGCTTATGAGAGCCACTATGTCGATCTGCACAAGTTCGAACAGCATTCCGACTGGTTCGTGGCGATCAATCCCGAAGGGCAGGTCCCGGTGCTGGACCATGACGGGACGATCATCACCCATACCACGGTAATCAACGAATATCTAGAAGACGCCTTCCCCGATGCCAATCCGGAAAGCGGCCCGCTGCGACCGCGCAGCCCGGTGGGCGCGGCGCGGATGCGCTATTGGAACAAATTCGTGGACGAACATGTGATGAACCATGTCTCCATGCATGGCTGGCACCGCATGGTGGGCGTCATCGCGCGCAATATCAATGCGGGCACTTTCGAGGATCTGCTGAGCCACATCCCCCTGCCCGACCAGCGCAAGAAATGGGCCGCCGCCCGCTCCGGCTTTTCGGAAGGCGACCTGCAGAACGCCACGGACAAGATCGTCTATGCGCTGGAGAAGATCGAGCGCCAGCTGGAACAGACCCAATGGCTGGCGGGCGAGACCTATTCCCTGGCCGACATCAATTTCTATGCCCATTGCGGGATAATGGTGGCGCGCATGTTCCCCGAAATGCAGGTGGACGCGACCTATCCGCGCATCGTGGCCTGGCGCGAGGCAGTCAGCGCGCGGCCAGCGGTGAAGGAGGCCCTCGCCAGCGAGGACCGGACCATGCCCGGCCTGCGCACCTGGAGCGGGGATCGCTGAGGAACAGCGCCGCGGCCTGCCCGAAAGGGAACTTGCCCGCGGCCGCTTGGCATAGTCCCGCACGGGATGGCCAATTGCGAAAATCGGCCTAAAACCGGTTCAACATTCCGAAACGGAACCTTTGGGGAGAATTATAATGCGCGCATGGCTGATGCCTGCCGGGTCGGACGGTTTCGACAAGCTCTATCAGGACACTCTGCCCGATCCCACGCCCGGCCCGGGCGAAGTGGTGGTGGCGCCCAAGGCGTGGTCCATCAATTATCGCGACTTCGCCGTGGTGGCGGGCAAATATTTCGGCGGCGTGCTGCAGAAGCCCGCCGTGCCCCTGTCCGACGGCGCGGGCGAGGTCGTGGCCGTGGGTGCGGGCGTGACCGGCGTGAAAGTGGGCGACAAGGTGCAGTCGAGCTTCTTCCCCCTCTGGGTCGAAGGCCCGCCGCGCCTGGGCCCGGCGCTGGGCGATGGCATGTCCCCCGGCATGCTGGCCGAACTGGTGGTGCTGCCCGCCAGCGGCGTGGTGCCGATTGCCGAAAGCCTGACCTATGCGGAAGCGGCCTGCATGCCCTGCGCGGGCGTTACGGCGTGGAATGCCCTTTACGAAGGCCCCCGCGCCCTGCGCCCGGGTGACCGCGTGCTGGTACTGGGCAGCGGCGGCGTTTCCACCATCGCGCTGCAGATCGCACGGGCGGGCGGATGCGAAGTGATCGCCACATCCTCCTCCGACGCCAAACTGGAACGTCTCAAGGAACTCGGCGCGGCCCACGGCGTGAACTACAAGGACATTCCCGATTGGGGCGCGCATGTCGCCCGCACTTTCGGCGGCGTGGACAAGGTGATCGAAGTGGGCGGCGCGGGCACGGCGGAACAATCCATGTCGGCACTGCGCACGCAGGGCGAAGTGGCCTTCATCGGCGTGCTCTCCCCCGAAGGCGGCCCCAATCCGCGCGCCCTGATGATGAGTGGCGGCAGCTTGCGCGGCATTTTCGTAGGCTCGGCCGCCATGGCGAAGGCGCTGAATGCCGCCGTGGACGTGAACGGCATCAAGCCGGTGATCGGCAAGAGCTTCACCTTCGATCAGGCCAAGGATGCCTATGCCCATGCCTGGGGTCCGGAAAGCTTCGGCAAGACCGTGATCGAATTGTAAGCGGCCAGCGGAAGGGCCCCTTCGCAGGGGCCTTTCCATGGCCATGGCAGACCTGCTAGGGCCTGCCGCAGCGCCCTGCATTGCCGGGGCGGTTGCCGATGTGCCGGGGATAGCCCCGGCACCGGTGCCCGCCTTGGCCACCGTTCCTCAAGGAGACCGCACCCAGCATGACGGGTGCGGCAATGGAGAGCTGATACATGTGGGAAGTGCGCGTCACGCCTTGCGGCGATTTCGATAATCACCCGCGCGAATACAAGAACTTCACCGTCGAGCCGCTGGCCGCCGCCATGGGCGCGGAAGTGGTTGGCGTGCGCCTGCCCGATCTTTCGGATGAGGGGATGGAGGAGCTGAAACAGGCCCTCTACCGGCACAAGATGATCTACCTGCGCGATCAGCATCTTACCCATGGTGAGCATGAACATTTCGCATCGCGCCTCGGGCCCTTCGCGGTGGATGCCTATACGCAAGGGGTGCCCGGCTACCGGGACGTGCATCCCATCATCAAGGAGGCTGACGAGGTCACCCCCTCGCTGTTTGGCGGCGGCTGGCATACGGACAGCCCCTTCCTCCCCGAACCGCCCAGCATCACTACCCTGCGCCAGATCCAGGGCCCGCCCTATGGCGGCGATACGTGCTGGACCAATTGCGCGCTGGCCTTCCGCCATCTGTCGAAAACCTATCAGGATATGCTGCGCGGCCTTCGCGTGCATATGAGCGCAGCAAACAACTTCGCCACCCAAGCCAAATTGCGCGGCGAGGCCATCGGATTCGGCGATGCCAGCAAGCAGGAACAGGGGCTGAAAGGCAGCTTCCACCCGCTGGTGCGCACCCACCCCGAAACGGGCGAGGAATCGCTGTTCATCTGCGACACCTATGCCGTGGGGATCGAAGGCATGACCACGCATGAGGCGCGCCCGATCATCGAATTCCTGGTGCAGCATACGGTGCAGCATGCCTTCACCTGCCGCCTGCGCTGGAAGCCCGGCATGGTGGCCATGTGGGACAATCGCGGCACCATGCATCTGGGCCCGAACGATTATGACGGCTTCCGCCGCGAGATGTATCGCACGACGACGGCGGGCGGGGTTCCTGCTTGAAAAGCACCGGAATGACCCTGCCAAAGCCAATTCTGGCTATCGCAGGGTCGTTCCTCTTGCTGTCGCCCACGTCAGCAGATGCCTGCATCATATTCACCCCGGCAAAGCTGGAACAAATCCGGCAAGCCGATGTGGTCTTCACGGGCGACATCGTCAGCTATGACATTCTGGAGCACGACGGACCCTTCTTTCCAACGGAAACGGGTCTCATCACGGTCAAGGTGCGCAGCACGATCAAAGGCACCTTGCCTCCTGCGGTCAGGCTGACCTGGTACAATTCTACTTTTGAACTTCCGTCCGACTTGCTCGCATTCCGACCCGCCATCTTGGCGGCGACTTACGGCGGAAGCGATTATCCTCGCGGGCCGAACCTGCCGGACGCGGGAAACCCGTCCACGGACAATCTCATCTTGTTTCAGCCACCCTGTTCAAGCGAGTTCATATTACCTCACAGCAGCGCAGGTGAAGAGGTCGTGCGGCGGGTTCTGAATGGAGGCTCAGCAACATTCACGGACCTCGGGGCTTCGACGAGCAAAGTGCGAACCGTGGAACTGAAGGCAATTCGCCGGAGCGAAAGCCCTCACGGCGTATTCAGCGGGGTGCTTGCGGTTGCCTTCGCATTCCTCACGGCGGGGCTTGCCATGGTGTGGCGAAAGCGCCGGAAGCACCCGGCTTAGAGCACCCTTCTCAATCCGCGAAAAAGTTGAGTTCCAGCAGCACGTTGTTGGGATCAGGCGTGAAAATCTGGCGCAGGTTGATCGCGGAAACCAGGTTCTCCTGATAATCCGCGCCCATTTCCTTGAGGCGGCCCAGAACCTCCTCATAACCGTTGCACTTCAGCGCAACATGGTGCAGCGCCCCGGTGAGTTCACCGGGCTGCACTTCGCGGTCATAGGTGCGGTAGCAGTCAGTGGAATTGATGTGGATGATGGCCCGGTTCTCCGAGTCGAACATCCAGGTCGCCGTTTCGGGAGTAAGGGGAGGAGGGGCGTCGCGACGCTCCAGGCCGAGGAGATTTGCGTAGAATTCCGCGGTCTCGTCCAGCCGGTCGGTGATGATGTTAACGTGGTCCAGCGCCTCGACATTCATACGGTCCATCTCCTGTGCATTTCGGGCTCTTTTCGCTTGCAGCAATAGCCCAATATTGTATGTGCCGCATACAATTTCGCATATATGATTCTTTCATAAGTGAGAGGAAAAATCAGCATGGCAAAGAACCTCCAAGAAATCGTGCAGGGCAGCAGCGACATTGTCGCCACGCTCCGCAACTCGCAGATCGGTGCCTATGTGTACCCGGTCGTTGCTCCGGAATTCTCGAACTGGCGTTCGGAACAGTGGGCCTGGCAGCACAGCGCTGTGCTGTTCGACCAGTCGCACCACATGTTCGACCTCTACATCAAGGGTCCTGACGCGCTTAAGCTGCTGTCGGACACCATGGTGAACTCGCCCAAGGGCTGGGAAAAGAACAAGGCCAAGCAGTACGTTCCGACCACCCCGGCCGGCCACGTCATCGGCGACGGCATCATCTTCTGGCTCGAAGAAGACGAATTCGTCTATGTCGGCCGCGCTCCGGCTGCCAACTGGCTGATGTTCCAGGCCCAGAAGGGCAACTACAACGTCGACATCATCAACGATCCGCGTTCGCCGAGCCGCCCGATGGGCAAGCCCGTCAACCGTATCTCCTGGCGCTTCCAGATCCAGGGCCCGCAGGCCTGGAACGTGATCGAGAAGCTGAACGGTGGTTCGCTCGAAAAGCTCAAGTTCTTCAACATGAGCGAAATGAAGATCGGCAACAAGACCGTCCGCACCCTGCGTCACGGCATGGCCGGTTCGCCGGGTCTCGAAATCTGGGGTCCGTATGAAGAGCAGGATTACATCCGCGACGAGATCCTCAAGGCTGGTGAAGAATTCGGCCTGATCGCCGTCGGTTCGCGCGCCTATCCGTCGAACACGCTGGAATCGGGCTGGATCCCGAGCCCGCTGCCTCCGATCTACACCGGCGACGAACTCAAGGATTACCGCGAGTGGCTCGGCGCCGACAGCTACGAAGCCACCGGCGCTATCGGCGGTTCCTTCGTCGGCAAGTCGATCGAAGACTACTACCTCAATCCGTGGGAACTGGGTTACGGTCCCTTCGTGAAGTTCGACCACGACTTCATCGGCCGTGAAGCTCTCGAGAAGATCGACGTCGCTTCGCAGCGCAAGAAGGTCACCCTCGAGTGGAACAAGGAAGACATCCAGAAGATCGTCTCCTCGCTGTTCGAACCCGAAGGCGAACAGTACAAGTTCTTCGACCTTCCGCTCGCCAACTATGCCAACAGCAACTACGACTCGGTCGTCGATGCTGACGGCAACAACGTCGGTCTGTCGCTGTTCACCGGCTACTCCTTCAACGAAAAGAAGGCTCTGTCGCTGGCGACCGTCGACCACGAAATCCCGCTGGGCACCGAGATCCACGTTGTGTGGGGCGAAGAAAACGGCGGCACCAAGAAGACCACCGTCGAGCCGCACAAGCAGCTCAACGTCCGCGCCATCGTGTCGCCGGTGCCGTACAGCCAGATGGCTGGCGACACCTACGCCGCCGGTTGGCGCTCGGGCCGCAAGTCGATCTAATCGCTGCGGCTTCAAGCCAAAGAAAAAGGGCCCGCTACCGCAAGGTGGCGGGCCTTTTTCTTTGGATGGCCGCAATCCCAATCGATCCGCCGGGGATCTTTTCTGCCTCACGCAAAGGCGCGAAGGCGCTAAGAGGACATCCTTCCACGAAGAGAGGGGGCGGGCGCGACCCCTTCGCGTGACAGGAATCGGGAGAGAAAAATGGCGAATTACGTTCTGGTCCACGGCGCCTGGGGCGGCGGGCAGAGTTATGACAAGACCCGCGTCGATCTGGAGGCCGCAGGCCACAAGGTGCTGGTCTGCGCGCTGAAGGGCATCGGCATTCGCCAGAACGAGCTGCATCCCGGCATTACCCTGTCCGACCATATCGGCGACGTGCTGGTGCAGATCGCCACGGCCGGGTTCGATCGTTTCATTCTGGTCGGCCATTCCTATGGCGGCATGGTGGTGACCGGCGTTGCCGCGCAGCTCGGCGCGCGGATCGATGCCCTGGCCTATCTCGATGCCTTCTGGCCGGAGGATGGCCAGTCCCTGTGGGACATTACCGGCGAGTTCGAGCATGGCTGGTATATCGACCAGCAGAAGGCCACGCCCGGCCTCGTCCCGCCCATCGGCGGCATCGATTTCGAGATCGTTCCGAACGTGGTCGGCCTGCATCCGCTGCTGACGCTGCTGGAAGGGGTGAAGCTGACGGGCGAGGAGAAGAAGATTCCCCGCCATGTCTATGTCTATGCCACGGACTGGCAGCCCACACCCTTCACCCGCTTCGCCGACAAGGCCAAGGCGCATCCCGCCTGCGACTATCATGAGTGCAAGGCCAGCCATCATGTGATGAGCGACCAGCCGGAACAGATTGCGGAGATTTTGCTGGGGCTGGCTTGAGGGGATCGTCCTCCCTTTCGTCATTCCCGCGTAGGCGGGAATCCAGTGGCAACCTTTGAAGCTGGGTCCCCGCGTTCGCGGGGATGACGAGGTGGGGGCCATCTCTCGTCATTGCGAGCGCAGCGAAGCAATCCAGAGCGCCGCGCATCGGGCCCTGGATTGCTTCGGAACCTTCGGTCCCTCGCAATGACGAGGTGTGGAACAAGCACACCCCACCCTCCGCTGGCG